>JBEHXA010000200.1:0-11642 GCA_048498935.1 Myxococcota bacterium | reverse complement strand
CTGCCGCAGTACCGCTACCGGCCGCGGGCGTTTTGCCATCGCCCCCCGAAGGAAGGCTCCTGGAGCTCGCCGCGCAGCGCTCAGTCGCGCTGATCGTCGTCGGAGCCGAAGGCAGCGCGCGGCGGGGCCGGAAGCTCGGCAGCGTGCCCGAAGCGCTGTGCCAGCAAGCCGAGGTCCCGGTATTCGTAGCGCGGTCCGCGGATCACCTATTGGCGTGGAGCCAGGGAGCTCGCCCACTCCGAGTCCTACTCGGTTCGGGGTTGGGGGATGCCTCCAGGAGCGCGCTCGAGCTCATTGCCACTTGGCCCGATCTTGCGTTGACGGTGGCGCACATAGCCTGGCCCTTCGGTGAACACTACCGGCTCGGAGTGAATGGCCCGATGCCGCTCGATCACCTGCGCCCCGAGGTGCACCACCAACTGCTGGGCGACCTTGGTCGCTGGATCGGTCAGACACCGTTCCAGCATGCCGCCAAGCTCAGCGTCACGCCTGGCTATGGCCGTATCGATTGTCACCTGGCCCAGCTCGCCCGTGAGAAGACGGCAGACTTGCTGGTGGTCGGCACTCACCAGCGCAACCTCGCAAGCCGGCTTTGGCAAGGCTCGGTCTCGCGTAACACCATCCACGAAGCAAGCTGCAACGTGCTCTGCGTACCCGAGCGTCACCTCCGGCCGCGCACCGCGCCGGCCCCTCACACCATCGTTATCCCCACGGACTTCTCGTCGCTTGCCGATCGAGCAGTGGCATATGGCTACGCGCTGGCTGGCCTCGGCGGGACGGTACACCTGGTTCACGTCGTCGGTTCGCAGCTCAATGCCAGCCCATCCGAGCTCGAAGCGCGACTCGCAGAACGCATTCCCGAAGATGCCGACTCGCGTAGCATCAAGACCGTCGTGCAGATTCTGGATGGCGGCGCCGCCTGGCAAGCCATCTGGCAATATGCCAGCCGCGAAAACGCGGATCTCATCTGCATGGCAACCCACTCGCGAGATGCGGTCAAGAGTCTGGCCCTCGGCTCACAAGCTCAAACCTTGTTGCAGCATTCGCGGATACCAGTACTGCTGGTGCCGCCAGATCGCGAAAGTTGACGCTAGGGCCGAGATTTGGGAACGAGTCCTTCGAGGGCGTCGAGCAGCTCCGGTACCTTCACCGGCTTGGTCAGGTAGCGGTAGAAGCCCGCACCTTGCAGGCGCTTCTGGTCTGCGACCATGACCGCTGCCGTGAGCGCGATCACCGGGATATGCTTGGTCTCCGGCCATGCTCGCAGTTTCTGCGTGGCTTCGTAGCCGCTCATCCCGGGCAGGTTGATATCCATGATCACGGCGTGCGGCTGCGATTCCCGTACGATTTCTAGGCCGAGCTCGGCGTTCGGCACGGCGGTGAGGCGTGCGCGCGGCAACTCCTCCATCACGGCGCGCATGAAGGCGATGTTGGACGCGTTGTCCTCGATGTACACGATGCGGAAGTCATCACCGTCCGCGTCGGCCAAACCACCTGCTGCTGCGCGATTCGCCGTGACGTGCGGTCCCCGGACGGGCTCGCTCGAGTGCACGCGAAGCTCGATCCAGAACTCGGAACCGACGGCGGTTGAGCTCGCGAAACCAACGCTGCCCCCCATGAGCTCAGCCAAGCGTTTGCTGATGGCTAGACCGATGCCAGTGCCCTCGATCGGCCCCGTCTCCTGTCCTGCTCGTTGAAAAGGCTGAAAGATCTTGTCCTGCTTCTCGACTGGAATGCCGATGCCGTCGTCCTTGACCACCACGCGCAGCCGCCCTTCGGGCAGGCTTTCGGCCCGAATCTGCGCCGAACCACCCGACTTACCGTACTTGAGCGCGTTCGAACCGAAATTTATCAGCACCTGGGCGAGTCGCGTGCGATCGGCGATGACCTCCAGCGGCTCGCTCGGGACGAGAACCGTCAACGCGATTCCGCCGCGCGTGGCCAGCGGCTCGAGCGTCTGGCGCACCTCAGCCAGCACGTCCTGAATCGTCACCGGCTCGGTCGAAATGCTGACGCGGCCCGCCTCGATCCGCGAAAGATCCAAAATATCGTCAATCAAGTGGAGCAGGTGCTCGCCACCTTGCAGCACATAAGAGAGCTTCTGCTTTTGATCTGCAGTGAGCGGCTGTCGCTTGTCGCGCTGCAATAGCTGCGCAAAGCCGAGAATGGCATTCATGGGCGTGCGGAGCTCATGGCTCATCGACGACAAGAACTCACTCTTGGCGCTGCTGGCGGCCTCCGCTTCGGCCCGCGCGTTGCGCAGCTCGGCTTCACGCTCGACGTCGTCGCTCACGTCCAGTGCCGTCGAAATGACCCCTCCCTCGAGCGTGCGCCGACTAGTGATACGCAACGTCCGCCCATCACCCATGAGTAGGTCCAAAGTCCCGACCGGGTCGCGATGGTACTCGAGCAAACGCGCTTTGAAGGCAGCGGGGTCGGCCACATCGCCGTAGAGGCCGCTACGCAGCCCCGCGTCGATCAGCGCCTCCTGCGTCTCTCCGACCAGCGCGCCTTGCACGGCTGGCGTGTAGAGGGCACGCAGCGTGCTGTTGCACAAGATCAGCCGCTGGTTCGCGTCGTAGAGCGCGAGCGCGCCGTGAAAGCTCTCTACCGCGCTGAACAGCCGTTGGCTAACCAACTTGGCGCTTGCTTCCGCCTCACGACGGGCGCTGACGTCTCGAATCGCTGCAGCCATCAGCCGTCGCTCGCCCAACTGTAGAGGGCTGAGGCTGATCTCCACGGGAAATTCGCGACCGTCCTTGCGCAACCCAAACAGCTCGAGGCCCGACCCCATCGGCCGAATCCGAGGCGAGGCAGCGAACCGAGCGCGGTGAGCAGGGTGCCCTCCACGGTAGCGCTGGGGAACGAGCGTCTCGATCGACTGACCGATGAGTTCCACCGGGACGTAGCCGAAAAGAGACTGGACTTGGAGATTCGCGAGCACGATCTGCCCGGCTTCGTCGACGACGATCATCGCGTCCGGCGCTGCTTCCACCAACTGGCGAAACAGCTCATCCGTCATCACAGCTCCTTCATTCGCCATGAGGCACCTTGATGCAGAAAACGGCGCCCGGGTCGCCACCCTCCACGTGAATGTGGCCGCCCTGAGCCTCGATGGCCAGCCGGCAAAATGTAAGACCGAGGCCTCGACCCGTGCGTGCCGCGCTCGAAGCACCCACGCCCAACTGGACGTAGCGATCGAAGACCGTTTGCCTGAGCTCCTCCGGTATCCCTTGCCCTTGGTCCGCAACGCGAAGCTCGATGGCGCCCGGTAGTGCCCTACCCGCAATCGATACCGTGCTCCCCTTCGGTGCGTAGCGCAGCGCGTTGTCGAGCAAATTCTCGAGCACCCGGCGCAGAAGATCGGCGTCGGCGAGGAGCGTCGTCACCTCGCCCAGCTCGAGCTTCACGGTCACCTGGCGCGCCGAAGCTCGCGCTGCCAGCCCGTCGACGACGCCGCGAATCAATGCCGCCACATCGACCCGGGCGAGCGACGCGCAAAGCTCTCCCTCCTCGCTCTTGTTGATGTCGAGCAAGTTCAAGATCATCCGCATCAACAGCGCCACTTCAACCCGGATCGCATCGGCGCTCTCGCGCGCGTCGGCTGGCAATCGCTTGTCGCGTTGGAGCAGCTGCGCCGCCAGGTCGATGCTCGAAACCGGATTCTTCAGGTCGTGAACCACGAACGAAGACAGGCGCTCTTTTTGGAGCTGGAGACGCATCAGCGCGTCCCGCTGACGCCGCACGAGCTCGAAATACTCGGCGTTGGCGGCGTCCAGCCGGCGCAGCCTCAGCGAAGTCTGAACGCGGAGCAACAGCTCCGTCGGTTGGATGGGCTTGGTGAGAAAGTCACTTCCACCTGCCAGCTGCGCCGCGTCGAACGTGTCGACGTCGCGGGAGGCGGTCAAGAAGAGAATCGGCACATCGTCCCCGCCCGGCAGCGCGCGCAAGCGCCGACACGCTTCTATGCCATTCATACCTGGCATGCGAATGTCCAGCAGCACGCAGTCCGAAACCTGCTTCGCGAAACAGCTGAGCGCTTCCTCACCCGAGGCCGCCAACACCACTTCGAACTCCTCACACTCGAGGGTCGCCTTGGCGAGCTGCCGATTTTGCTCGTTGTCGTCGACGACGAGCACTATCGGCTTCGTTTCTGCTGTTCCAACCATGGTCGCGAATGCGGTGGGAACGTAATCCAAGCGCTCGAATGCGCAAAGCAAGCTTGGCTGACCGCAGGAATTTCGTTGCTTCTGACGATCCAGCGAAGGAGGTGCCACCGAATAGCCGCGATTGAGCCGTCTTTCCGACTGAATCGCGCGGGCATGACCCATGCAAGTGGATGGGCATGGCCGGCCCCCGGATTCTCATCATCTTCTTCTCACGAACGGGCACGACCCGGCACGTCGCGGAGTCGATCGCTCGGGCCACCCACGGCGACGTGGAAGAGCTACGCGAAGCCAAGTCGAGGCTTGGCCCCCTTGGTTGGCTCCGCTCCGGGTACGAAGGCAGCAGGCACCTCTCGGCAGAGACTCTACCGCTCGAGCATGAGTTGGAGCGCTACGACTTGATCTTCATCGGCAGCCCCACGTGGAGCCGATCGCTGTCCAGCCCTGTGCGCGGCTTCCTCGAGCGAAATCGAGGTCGCCTGCGAAGCGTCGCGCTCTTCGCGACGTGCGCCGACCCCAAGAGCGCGCAAGCGATCGAGCAAATGGTGGAGCTGCTCGGCAAGGCTCCCCTGGCTACGTTGAGCATCGCTGACGCCGATGCCAAACGCAGCCCCGCCGTGTGGGTGGGAGAGCTCGTCGAGGCTGCGCTGTCGGCTTGGGAGCGACAGCAGCTCACCGGGCACGAGCTCTTGGCTCAAGCCAACGGGTAGCAGGTGCCGTGGTCGGGCACGACCGGCTCCCAACCAAAGCGATCCCGCAGACGGCGACGCATCGCGTCGGCGGCGGCCGGCTCACCGTGCGTCACGAACACGCGCTGCGGCGAAAGTTCTGCGTGGCTCAGCCATTCGATGAGCTCCACGTGGTCGGCGTGCGCCGATAGCCCCTCGAGTTTCCGCACCCGTGCCCGTACGGGAACGTACTGGCCGTGGATCTTGAGCTCGTCGGCACCGTCCTCCAACGAGCGCCCTCGCGTTCCGGCCGATTGGTAGCCAACTAGTATCACGCTGCTCCGCTCGTCGGGCAGGAAACGCTTGAGGTGATGAACGACTCGCCCGCCGGTTGCCATGCCGCTGGCGGAGATGACGATCAGCGGGCCCTCAGTAGCGTCGATAGCCTTTGAGTCCTCGGCGGTAGTGGCATAGCGAGCGATTGCTCCCATGCGACGGCACTCTTCGCGCGAGAGAGCGTGCTCTTCGGGGTGGTCTTGATAGATGGCGGTCGCCTCGATCGCCATGGGGCTGTCCAGGAAGATGGGCAGCTCGGGGATGAGGCGGTCCTCGAGCAGCACGGCGAGCAGGTGCAGCACGTGCTGGGCGCGCCCCACCGCGAAAGCCGGAATCACCACGGCACCGCCACGAGCAGCCGTCTCGCGAACGATTGCGCCGAGTTCCGCGAGCGGAGACTCGGTGGGGTGCCGGCGCTCGCCGTAGGTCGATTCGACGATGAGGTAGTCGCAACGCGGTAGCGGCACCGGCGGCTTCATGACCGGGTCGTGCAAGCGACCCACGTCACCCGAAAATCCCAGTGATCGGCCGCCAAGCTCGAGGCGAACCGAGGCCGAGCCCACGATATGGCCAGCGCGAGCGAAGCTGCAGCGAGCTCCGTTTGCGACTTCGACGAGCTCGCCATAGGGAACCGTCCGAAGGAGCTCGAGGCTGCGAAGCGCATCCTCGCGAGTGAACAGCGGAAGAGGCGGCGTGTGCTTGGAGTAGCCGGTGCGCGCGGCAAACTTGGCTTCCTCTTCTTGCAAGTGGCCGGCGTCGGGCAGTAGCACGTGCAGGAGGTCGCGCGTCCCGGGCGTGCAATACACCGGTCCAGCGAAGCCCGCTTTGGCGAGCCGCGGCAGATAGCCGGAATGGTCGAGGTGCGCGTGCGTGAGCACCACAGCGTCGATGCTCGCGGGCGTGAAGCCGGGCTCCAGCCAATTGCGGCGCCGTAGCTTCTTGTATCCTTGGAACAGTCCGCAATCGACGAGCACCCGACAGCCATCGGTCTCGACCAAATAGCGCGAGCCGGTCACGGTCTCGGCCGCGCCCAGGAATGACAGAGAGAGGCTCATGGCCCTATCCGCTTGCTAGGGAGCCGCCTTGGGGCGGTGCGCTGGGCGAGAGGCGCAGCTGGGTGAAGAGGTCGTCCAGGTTGCGCTCGGAGGCCGGCAAGGCGGACTCGAGCTGTGGCAGGTAATGCTGCACCCATCGAGGCGAACGCGGGGTGATACGCGGTTGCTCGTCGAACGCGAGCAATTGACGCCACTGCCTACGGCGACGAGCGTCGTATTGGGCACCAAAGGCGGGGCTGGCTCCGCGTTCGAGCGTTGCACCGATCAAGAGCGCCAGCTCGTCCGCTTCGTCCAGACCAACGTTGAGGCTCTGCACGCCGAGCGGCCCCGTCAGGTGGGCAGCCTCACCCGCCAGCCACACGCGCCCCACGCCGAAATGGTCGACGAGCGCGCGGCGAAACTCGGCAATCCCTGCCCATTCGCAGGAGAGCACTTCGCTCGCGTACCACGGCATGCGAGCATGCAGCAGGTCTCGCAAAGCGGCCGCATCCGGCTGCGCATGAAGCGAGTTACCAAGCTGGAAGCTGAAACGGGTCAGCCCTCCTTGCAGAGGATAGGCAGAATTGCCGTAATCGCGCGTCAAAGCCAGCTGGGCTTCGGTGCCGGAGCGGTGGGTCGTCGCGTCGAAGAAAGCGAATGACAGCAGCGAACCGTCGTCGACCAGCATCAACCCAAGCGCATCGCGAACCGTGGAATCGTAGCCGTCCGCGCCGATCACGAAATCGGCACGGAACGTCGACAGCTCTTGCCCGCCGGCCGACGTGGATATCGAGCCTTCGTTCGAAAGGCAGCCCCAAACGGAGCTCTCGTCCTGCTGCAGCGTTACGAGCCGCGTGTTCCATTCCACCCGCACGCCCGCTTGTTCCAACGCATTGTTCAGCGCTTGGCGCAGGATGTCTTGCGGCAGCGTGAGGAGACCAGCACCGAGCCCCGGAAGCTCGGGAAAGTCCAACACGGCGCGTCGCTCGTGATCGGTGTAGACGGCGAGGCGCGTCACAGGACGACCGCGCCAGAACAACGCTGCCGAAACCCCCGCCTGCACCAGTAGCTCCAAGGACCGGGCATGCAGCAGCACCGGAAAGCTGTGGGCCCGAGGCTCGGACTGCTGCTCGACCAAGCGGACGCGGACGCCGAGCTGGGTGAGCCGCAAGGCTGCGAGCAGCCCGGCGGGTCCCGCGCCGACCACGAGAACCTGCGTGTGCGCTTCACGCGGGGCGTTCGACCTCATGGCAGCTTCTATGAGCAACGAGCGTGCCGAGGAAAAGGATCCCGCTGCGATCGCCCCCACTGGCAGATACGGCTCGAATCCATCGATCCTAAAGGGATCAGACGTCGAGCCCGCGGCGAAGAATTTGCGGGCCTGCGCCTCGTTTGCGCTGGCATGGCGATTGCTGACTCGCGCTCATGACTACGCCCACCAATCGCGCATCCTTGCGCGCAACCGAACCGCTGTGGCGCCGTCCCGCCTTACTCAAGTCCCGCGCGCTCGACGCAGACGTTCGCGCGGACGTGGCAGTGGTGGGTGGCGGTATCACGGGCGTGACGACTGCCTTATTGCTGGCCGAAGCCGGGAAGAGTGTCGTACTGCTAGAGTCGCGACGGATTGGCGCGGGCGTGACAGGGTCGACCACCGCACACCTCACTGAAGCGCTCGACACTCGCTACCACGTACTCGAGTCGCGTTTCGGAAGGGATGGCTCGCGTCTCGCGCGGGAGTCGACCCGTGCCGCCATCGATCGCATGGCCGAGCTGGCAGCGGGAGCGGACTGCGGTTTCGAACGCATCGATGGCTACCTCTTCACCAATCGTCAGCACGACCTCGCCGAGCTCGACGCAGAACACCTGGCTGCAGAGCGAGCGGGAGCTCGCGTGGGTCGGGTCGCTGAAATCCCCCTTCGACTACCCCACCGTGGCGGCCTTTGGTTCCGCGATCAGGCTCAGCTGCGCCCGCTCGATTACCTGGCAACGCAGCTCGAGCGCCTAATGCAAGCATCTGCGCGCGTCTTCGAAGGTGTCACGGTGCAGGATGTCCAAACCAAAGGGCAGTTGCAGCTCGAAACCGACGTGGGACATCGGGTTACGGCAGACGCAATCGTCCTCGCAACTCATGCGCCATTTCAAAACCTCAAGCTGGAGCTGGAGCTCGCCCAATACCGCTCCTACGCGGTTGCCGGCCGCACCACACAGCCCCTGCGCGGCCTGTTTTGGGACATGGCGGACCCGTATCACTACTACCGGAGCGCCTCGTTCGATGGTGCGCACTACGTCATCGTCGGCGGCGGTGACCACCGCACTGGCACCGTGCCCCAGGCGGGACCGGACGCCCCGTTCCAGGAGATCATGGCTCTGATCATGAGTCTGGGCGTCGAAGCCGAGTGGCGTTGGTCCGCACAGGTCATCGAACCCTCCGACGGCCTACCGTTCATCGGCAAGCCCGATCCCCAGGTCGAGCTGTACTTGGCCCAGGGCTTCTCCGGCAACGGCATGACGTTCGGCACGCTCTCCGCAATGCTGATGAGTGATGCGATTTTGGGGCGGCCGAATCCTTACGCCGACCTCTACCGTGCCGATCGCTTCAAGCCCGTCGCATCGGCCGCAGCGCTCGTCAGCGAGAACGTCGAGACGGCCGCACATCTGGCGGCCGGCCACCTCAAGCCAGTCTCGGATGCTTCAGTCGACCAATTGGCTCACGGCGAAGGTTGCATCCTCAAGGTGGACGGCCATAAGCTGGCCGTCTTTCGAGACGACCACGGGGCGCTGCATGCCGTGTCGCCCGTGTGCACCCATCAAGGCTGCCAAGTCGCGTTCAACCCCGTGGAATGCAGCTGGGACTGTCCCTGCCACGGCTCACGCTTCGACGTCGACGGCCGAGTCCTACACGGTCCGGCCAAGCGAGCACTCGAAAAGAAGCGGCTGTGACGTAGCGGCTAGCTCCGCCCTCATTGGCCGCGCGAAAGCTCGTACACACCCGCGCATGCGCTGCCGAGCGCGATCCCGGCGCAGTATCCGCCAAGCACGTCGCTGGTCCAATGGCGATCGAGCAGCAAACGACCGACGCCCGCTGCCACCGACAGCGATCCGAGGGGCATGAGCCATGAAGGAGGCGCCAGCCGCTCGCGGTTCATCACGTAGCCGACCGCGATGGCCAGCGCAGAGCTGCGAAGCGCGTGGCCACTGGGGTAGCTCTGCTTGCTCGGCTCGTGCCGCTCCGGCGGTGGGGAGCGACGACGCACGGCTCGATCGAGGAGCGGCGGCAGCGCGGCTGCACCGAACGCGGCGCTCGCAACCGTGATCGCCGCGGCTCGTCGACGCGAGCGCCCGAGCTTCGCGGCAGTGACGAGCACCGGTGGAAGAAAGCCCCACCATTTTCCGAGCGGCGTCGTCGCTGTCGAAGCCAATCGCAAGGACCCGTCGAGCCCGCTGTCGCGCACACTGTGCACCCTGCGCTTTGCCCTGCGGTCGAAGGCGCGAGTGTGGCCTTGCGCAACAGCGTAGCTGATCGCCGCAAATGCAAGCGTCGCCGCAGCCGCGGTTCCCAGCAAAAACCCGCCAGCAAGCCGTGGTTTCATCCCCTCGGTGTAGCAAGGCGCATGCCCCAGCCGAAGCGGGCACGTCTTCGAGCTGGTGAGCGGCCGGCTACCTCGGTTATGCTGAACGGCCGTCGGCTGGTCTTGGTTGGGTCTAGGCGACGCAAAGACCATCCGTGTCAGAACACGAGCCTGAAGAGCAGCTCCGCGAGCTTAGAGCCCAGCTGGAAACACTGAAGCAGGCCGCTGACGCCGCGGAACGCGAAGCCACGCGCTATCGCCTACTGCTCGAGCACCTGCAACTCGGCGTCTTCGTTTCCAGCCTCGACGGTCGGATGCTCGAGTGCAACGATCGCACGGTCGAGCTGTCCAACGACACCCGGGAAGCGCTCCTGAGCCAACCGCTCGCGACCCGCTACGAGAATCCGACTGACCGCGAGCGCTTGGTCGCGGAACTGCGCAGCCAGGGTTGTGTGCGGAATTTCGAGACCTGGACACGGCAGGGCAAGGGCAAGCGTCTGGCGTCCTCGATGAACGCAATCCTCGCGCCGATCGGACCGGGCGGCGCGCCGCTAATACTGGGCTCGTTGGAGGACATCACGGAGCGCAAGCTCGCCGAAGAGCGCGCCGACGAAGGCGAGGAGCGATTTCGCGTCATCGCCGAGCAGTCGATGCTCGGCATCATGATCTTTCAAGACGACGCGATCCGCTTCGTCAATCAAGCCGTAGCCGACATGAACGGCTACTCGATCGAAGAGATGACGAGCTGGACGAGTCGCGACTATGCGCGAGTCATTCATCCCGACGATCTGGCTTTCGTGATCGAGCAAGGCCAAAAGAAGCAAGCCAAAGACCCCACTGCGCTCGCTCACTACTGCTACCGGGGTTACACCAAATCCGGTGAATTGCGCTGGGTCGAGCTGTACTCACGCAGCATCGACTATTGCGGTCGTCCCGCGACCTTCGTGACCTGCATCGACATCACGTCGCGTAAACAGGCCGAGGAATCGCTCGCTCAGCTCTCGCTGAATATGGAGCGTACGGCGAAGCTGGAGTCACTGGGCGTGCTCGCCGCCGGCATTGCGCACGACTTCAACAATTTGCTCGGCGGCCTGTTCGGTCATTTGGACCTCGCACGAGCGCAGTTGGACGCGCGTAGCGAAGCGCGAAGCCACCTGGACTTGGCGCACGACGCGTACGAGCGCGCCAAGGCGCTCACCAGTCAGCTGCTGGCGTTTGCCAAGGGCGGAGCGCCGGTGCGCAAAGTCGGCTCGGTTGCCACCACCGTCCAGCGTTGCGCGGACTTCGCGCTCAGCGGCAGCAACGTGAAGGTGGCCCTCGACATTCCAGCCGAGCTTTGGAACGCCAACTACGACGACAATCAGTTGGCGCAAGCGTTCGACAACATTCTGATCAACGCCAAGCAGGCCATGCCGGGGGGCGGCACCCTGCGCATCTTGGGCCGCAACGTGAACGCTCAAGAGGGGCCGGCGCTCGATCTCCGTCCCGGTCAGTACGTGAAGTTCAGCTTCGTCGATGGCGGCCCCGGCATTTCGCCCGCGATTTTGCAGCGCATTTTCGACCCATTTTTCACGACGAAGGTCGAAGGCAGTGGCGTGGGCTTGACCGCGGCCTACGCGATTCTCAAAAAGCACCAAGGGCACATCGAAGTCGAGTCGCCGTCAGGCAGCGGCGCCACCTTTCATGTGTGGCTGCCGGCCGTGCTCGAGCCGGCGCCCGCAGCGCGCACTAAGCTGCCGGAGCTGGAACATGGCCAGGGCCTCGTCCTGGTGATGGACGACGATACCGTCGTGCTACGCGCCGCATCGAGCATGCTTTCGCACCTCGGTTACGAGCCCATCCCGACGTGCGATGGCGCCGAAGCGCTGG
>JBEHXA010000199.1:0-11654 GCA_048498935.1 Myxococcota bacterium | reverse complement strand
GGGCCGGGGCACCGGGAGGCGGACCGTAGGGATTAGCCGCCGGAGGCGCGAAGCCGCCGGGCGCCGGACCACCCGGAGGCGGACCGAAGCCGCCGGGGGCGGGGCCACCGGGAGGCGGACCGAAGCCGCCCGGTGCCGGACCACCCGGAGGTGGGCCGAAGCCGCCGGGAGCGGGGCCACCTGGAGGCGGACCGAAACCGCCCGGAGCCGGGGGCGCACCTTGCGGTTGCGGAGCTCCCATAGAAGGAGGAGCGACACCGAGCATCGTGCCCTTCAGGTTCGCGCGCGGCACGGCAGCGGGCGGAGCTGCCGGCGCGGCGGCCGGAGGCGGGGCTGCGGGCGGAGCGCCCGGAGCGGCTGCCGGTGCGCCGGGAGCAGGTGCTGGAGCGCCCGGCTTCAGACCGGCCGGCGCGTTCATCATCAGCATCGTGCCCTTGAACTTCGGGGCAGCGGCACCTTTCAGGCTGAACCCGCACTTCTTGCAGGTCGTCGCCGCTTCTTCGTTCTCAGTCCCACAGTTCGGACAAAACACTCGAAGTACCTCCCTCAGAGGTTACGGGAAGGCCCGAGCCTACTCCGCAAGCCTTCGATTTCTCAAGGGTGACGTAGGGTTTATGGTGACGGCCTCGGGGCGGTCGGGTCCGGTCGGTTTACGGGGTGCGGGCTTCTTGTCGCGTGGCTTGGGGATGAGCCTTGACACCCCGCTTTGCGGATCACTACGGTTCGCCTCGCCGGCCCGGCCCCCGGGCAAATTCTCCAAAAAATTCATGCAACCAGCGCTCGGATCCCTAGTCCGTCTAGACCGAGACCAGCCCCGGAAACGTTAATGGCATTCGCTCTCAACGCAGAGCAAGAGCGGCAGCTCGAAGACATCCTCTCGCGTTACCCGAACAAGATGGCAGCGTGCATTCCCGCGCTCCACCTCTGTCAGGAAGCCAACGAGAACTGGGTCTCCCCGGACGTGATCGCGTTCGTCGCGCAGCGCCTCGAGCTCTCGTCAGCGCACGTGCAAGGCGTCGTCACCTTCTACACGCTCTTCAATCAGAAGAAGCCCGGCAAGCATCAGGTGTGGGTTTGCCACACGCTGTCGTGCTCGCTCCGAGGCGCCGAAGATCTGCTCAAGCACTGTGAAAAGCGCCTGGGCGTGCACGTCGGCGAGACCACCAAGGACGGCAAGATCACGCTGCGCACCGCGGAGTGCCTTGCCGCTTGCGGCACCGCGCCCGTGATGCAGGTCGACAAGCGCTATCACGAGAACCTCACGACCCAAGAGGTCGATCGCATCCTCGACCGCCTGATCGCGGGTTGAGCCTGAACCAATGATCAAGCTCACTTCTTACCTGACTCACTCCTACGGGAAGCCCGACAGCTTCAAGCTGTCGGCCTACGAAAGCACCGGCGGTTATCGCGGCGCGCGCAAGGCACTCGGCATGTCGCGCGAGCAAGTCGTCGAAGAGATGAAGAAGGCGCACATCCGCGGACGCGGTGGCGCCGGCTTCGACTGCGGCACCAAGTGGAGCTTCATGCCCAAGGAGGTGAAGAAGCCTCACTACTTGGTCGTGAACGCCGACGAGGGCGAGCCCGGCACGTTCAAAGATCGCTCCATCATGGAGCTGAACCCGCACTCGCTGGTCGAAGGCTGCATCATCGGCGCCTACGCGATCGGCGCGCACGCCGCGTACATCTATGTGCGCGACGAGCTGCACCTGTCCAAGGAGCGGCTGTGGGGCGCCATCCACGAGGCGCGCGCCAAGGGTTACCTGGGTAAGAGCCCGTTCGGTAAGGACTACGAGGTGCAGGTGTACGTGCACACCGGCGCCGGCGCTTACATCTGTGGTGAGGAGACGGCGCTGCTCAACTCGCTCGAGGGCCGTCGCGGCGAGCCGCGGCTCAAGCCGCCGTTCCCCGCCCAGTACGGCGCATTCGGCAATCCGAGCACCGTCAACAACGTCGAGACGATCGCGATCGCGCCCACGGTGTTCGAGGTCGGCGGTGACGAGTTCAGCAAGCTCAGCGCGCTGCACCCGCTCAACGACGGCGGCGCGCGCATCTTCGGCGTCAGCGGCCACGTCAAGAAGCCGGGCCTGTTCGAGTGCGCGGTCGGCGTCACCATGCGCGAGCTCATCTACGAGCTGGCCGGTGGCATCCTCGGTGACCGTCAGCTCCTGGCAGTGATCCCCGGCGGCTCGTCCTGCCCGGTGCATCGCCCGGACGAGGCGGTCACGCTGCCCAGCGACGCCCGCTACGAAGCCTGGCAGGGCAAGTCGATTCTCGACCTGCCGCTCGGCGTCGACACGTTCCGCGGCGCCGGCAGCATGCTCGGCACCTGCTGCGTGACCGTGCTCAGCGACGCCGCCGATCCGGTGCTGGCCCTGCACAACGTGATGCGGTTCTACCGCCACGAGTCGTGCGGCCAGTGCACTCCATGCCGTGAAGGCTGCGGCTGGATCGAGCGCATCTTGGACAAGATCGTCAAAGGTCAGGGCAGCATCGCTGAGCTCGACCAAATTTCGGAGATCGCCTCCGACATCACTGGCAACACCATCTGCGCGTTCGGCGACGGCGCGGCGCAACCCGCGCTGGCCTTCGTCCGCAAGTTCCGTAAGGAGCTCGAGGACTACGTGCACACGGGTGGCAAGTCGCAAACCGGAAGGCTCACGGTATGACAGCGGGTAACGTCTTCTTCGCGCTCTGCTCGATCGCGGCGCTCGTCGGAGCCCTGGCCACCGTGTTGGCGAGGAATCCGATTCGCGGTGCGATGGGGCTCTTGCTCACCATCGTCGGCATCGCCGGCCTGTTCCTCAAGTTGAACGCCCAGTTTTTGGCGGCGATTCAGCTCATCGTCTACGCCGGCGCGGTCGTCGTGCTGTTCGTCTTCGTGATCATGCTGCTCGGCCCCGACGCAGGGGCTGCGGAGCAAAAGAGCGAAGCCAAAGCCAAGCTATCGCGGGCCTTGGCCGGTGTGCTGATGGGCCTCATCTCGCTCATCACCCTGGTCCTGGTCCTGCGCTCCGCCGACAAGCCTCAGCGCTTCGGCTTCGTGGGCGAGCAGCACGGCAGCGTCGAGCTGGTCGGTCAGCAGATCTTCACCAAAGCGGTGGTGCCGTTCGAGCTCGCTTCGGCGCTGCTGATCGTGGCCGTCGTCGGCGCGATCGCGGTGGCGCGTAGCCGTCACCAACCGCGCAAAGAGAAGGAGCGGCCCAGCCCGACGCGGCGCTTCTTCCACGGCCCACTGCATCCGCGCGACGCCGGTCGTCCGCTCACGGGGGAAGAGCTCTGATGAACATCCTCGGCAACGTGGTCGAGCATTACGTGCTCCTGTCCTCGGTCATCTTCACCATCGGCGGCATCGGCTTCTTGGTGCGCCGCAACGTTCTGGTTCAGCTGATGAGCATCGAGCTGATGCTCAACGCCGTGAACCTCGCCCTGGTCGCCTTCAATCGTCGCCACGTCGACGACATGAACGGCCAGGTTTTCTCCTTCTTCATCATCGCCGTTGCGGCTTGCGAAGCCGCGGTCGGCCTGGCGATCGTGCTCTCGTTCTACCGCTTGAAGCAGTCGGTGTTCAGCGACGAGGCGGACCAGCTCCGTCACTGAGGCTTTGTCATGCACGCAATAGAAGCTCTGTTTCCAGCCGGCGACTTCACGTTGCTCGCCTTCATCGTGCTCCTGCCGCTGCTCGGCGCGGCGGTGAACGGTGTGTTCGGCAAGCGCCTGGGGCGCGAGGCCGTCACGCTCATGGGCCTCGGCTCGGTGTTCGTCTCCTTCTTGTTCGCGGTCGTCACCTTCCTGGTGCTCTCGCAGCACCACGAGGGCGAAGAGGGCGTCAAGCTGGTGTGGAAGGGTTGGGAGTGGATGAAGCTGTCGCTCGCGCGCGACAGCGGCGCCACCTCGCTTTGGATCTCGCTGTCCGTCGACGCGCTCAGCGGCACGATGGCGCTGGTCGTCACCGGCATCGGCTTTTTGATCCACCTGTACTCCTCCAAGTACATGGAGGACGATCCCGGGTACTACCGGTTCTTCACGTACCTGAACCTGTTCATCTTCTCGATGCTGGTGCTGATCCTCGGTGACAGCTTGCCGGTGTTGTTCGTGGGCTGGGAAGGCGTGGGTCTGTGCAGCTACTTGCTCATCGGCTTCTGGTTCGGTGAGGATAAGAACGCCGCGGCCGGCAAGAAGGCCTTCATCACCAACCGCATCGGCGACTTCGGTCTGCTGGTCGCGATGGGCCTGCTCCTCTACTATTGCGGTGCCCTCGACTGGTCGGGCATCGACGGCGCTCGCCACAACCTGCTGCAGCAGATCCAGATCTGGCCGCTGGGCGACCACGTGCCGCTCGCCGACCTGCTCGGCGAGAAGGCGGGGGCCTGGCTCAACGAGCCGCGCTCGGTGACGGTCGCCACCCTGGTCGGCCTGTTCCTGTTCCTCGGCTGCGCTGGCAAGAGCGCTCAGCTTCCGCTGTACGTCTGGCTGCCGGACGCCATGGCCGGCCCAACGCCGGTTAGCGCGCTGATCCACGCCGCGACGATGGTCACGGCTGGTGTGTACTTGATGTGCCGCACCGCGAGCATCTTCGTGCTCAGCCCGGCAGCCATGTTCACGGTCGCCGTGATCGGAGGGCTTACCGCGGTGCTCGCGGCCAGCATCGCGTTCGTTCAGAACGACATCAAGAAAGTGCTGGCGTATTCCACCGTCAGCCAGCTCGGTTACATGTTCTTGGGCGTAGGCGTCGGCGCGTTCTCGGCCGGCTTCTTCCACGTCCTCACGCACGCCTTCTTCAAGGCCTGCATGTTCCTCGGCGCCGGCTCGGTCATCCACGCCATGCACGCGCGTATCCACGACACGGATGCGTCGCAGGACATGCGCAACATGGGCGGCCTGCGCAAGTACATGCCCTACACGTTCGCGACCTTCGCGATCTCGTGGGCCGCCATCATCGGCATCCCGGGTACCAGCGGCTTCTTCTCGAAGGACGAAATTCTGCTGAAGGCCTACACCTCGTACATCGGCACGCCGGTGGGGGTGAAGGATCCGTTCGAGTGGCCCAAGTGGGGCGGCACGCTGCTGTACGCGCTCGGGTTTGCCGGCGCGATCATGACCGCCTTCTATATGACGCGCCTGTTCGTCGGCACGTTCTTCGGCGAGTTCAAGGGTTGGACGATCGTCAAGAAGTGGAAGGAGCCGGAGCACGCGCACGGCCACGACGATCACCACCACCATGACCCGGACGAGAAGCTCGAAGGCCCCACGCCGCACGAGTCACCGTGGCAGATGTGGGTGCCGCTCGCGGTGCTCGCGTTCGGCGCGGCGTTCGCCGGCTTGCTGAACGCGCACGCTCTGGCCATCTTCCACGTGCACCTCGCGCCGCTCGATCACTTCCTCGAGCCGGTGTTCGAGCACACCGTGCAGTACGTGAAGACGATCCCGGACGCCGAGCACTTGCTCGGTACCTTCCTGGGCCTGGCGATGGTGGCGGTCGCGGTCGGCGCTGGCGGCGCCTACTACGTGTACGTCCAGATGAAGGGCGCGCCCGCGCGCACGCTGGCCGAGACCTTCCCGGGCCTGCATCAGCTGGTTTACGACAAGTGGCGCGTCGACGAGCTGTATGAAGAGACCGTGATCGGCGCCGTCGACTCGCTCGCCGAGTTCGGTGCCTGGGCCGACAAATGGATCGTCGACGGCATCCTGGCGAAGCTGTCGTCGTTCCTCGTGCGCGGCACCGGCACGCTGCTCCGGCAGGTGCAGACCGGCCGTATTCAGGCTTACGCCGCCGTGATGGTGGTGGGCCTGGGCATGGTCGGCTGGTTCCTGGTGGCGCCGCACGCCAACGCCAAGGTCATGGCGAACCATGCGGCCGGCGCCTACAGCGTCACCGCCGCCCCCGGCCTCGGTTACTCCTACCGTTGGGACGAGGACGGTGACGGCAAGTGGGACAGCGATGCGTTCGGCGACAAGTCGAGCGTCTCGTTCGAGCTCGCCATCGACAAGGGCCGCACCGTGGGCCTCGAGGTGAAGAACGCGTTCGGTCGTGTCGCGACCCGCACGTTCGAGCTCAAGCGCCCCAAGCCCGACAAGAGCGGGCTCAACACGACCATCGACGTTACCCAGCTACCGGACGGCAGACTGCAGGGAACGCAGCGTCCCGCCGGCGGACAGAATCAACCAGGGCGCCCTGCGCCAGCCATCATGCCCGGCGCCAAGATGCCTGCCGGTCATCCTGCGATCCCCCAAGGTGAGTGAGCCATGCGCCCGCTGGAACGAGCTGTAGTCGAGTTTTTGCCGTACCTGCTGGCCTTCGTGGCCGGCGCGCTGGTGCCCCGACGGCAGGGCAAGGCCGAGCGCTTCGCGATCGGTATCACTGCCGCCCTGTCGATGCTGATGGTCACGAGCTTGTGGCCCGGAGCGTCTTCGGGCGACGAGACCAAGGGCTGGCCGCACCTGCTGACCCTGATCGTCTTCTTGCCGATCGTCGGCGCGGTGGCGCTCTTGTTCATGCCACGGCAGACGCCGGTGCTGCTCAAGCGCTTCACCTTCTTCATCCTCGGCGCCGACGCGCTGGCCTCGCTCGGCCTGCTCTCGCAGCCGATGACGCGCGGCTGGCACTACCAGCAAATCGTGGACTGGGTGCCGTCGCTCGGCATTCGCTACCACGTGGCCGTAGACGGCGTGAGCATGTGGCTGGTGCTCTTGTGCACCTTCAGCACGCCGATCGCGCTCTACGTGTCCTTCAACGCCATCAAGACGCGCATCAAGGACCTGTGCTTCGCGTTCTTGATGCTGCACGGCGCCATGCTCGGCTGCTTCGTCTCCCTCGACCTGTTTCTGTTCTTCGTGTTCTGGGAAATGATGCTGGTGCCGATGATCGTGATGATCGGCGTCTGGGGCGGCGTCGAGAAGATCAAGGCCGCCTACAAGTTCTTCCTCTACACGATGGTCGGCAGCATGCTGATGCTGGCCGCAATCTTGTACCTGGTGTGGACGCACACCAAGCTGACCGGCTACCCGAGCTTCGACTACCTGGCGCTGTCGCGGCTGGTGCTGCCGCGTAACGCAGCCATGCTGTGCTTCCTCGGCTTTTTGGCGGCCTTCGCCATCAAGGTGCCGATGTTCCCGCTGCATACCTGGTTGCCCGACGCGCACGTGCAGGCGCCCACGGGCGGCTCGATCATCCTGGCCGCGGTGCTGCTCAAGCTGGGCACCTACGGCTACATTCGCTTCTGCATGGGCATGCTGGGCGGACCCGCCTGGTACATGGCGGCCAACTTGGCCGGCGTCGCCATCGGCGGCGGCATCATGTACGGCGCGCTGGTGGCCTGGAAGCAGGACGACGTGAAGCGCCTGGTCGCTTACTCGTCGGTCGCGCACATGGGCTTCGTCATGTTGGGCTGCTTCGCGGCCACGCAGGCCGGTATGGAAGGCGCCATCCTGCAGATGCTGAACCACGGCGTCTCGACGGGCGCACTGTTCCTCCTGGTCGGCGTCATCTACGACCGTCGCCACACGCGCCTGGTGCGCGAGTTCGGCGGCCTGGCCAAGGTGATGCCGGTGTACGCCGCGCTGTTCGTGATCGTCACCATGTCCAGCATCGGCGTGCCGGGTACCAACGGCTTCGTCGGCGAGTTCATGATCATCATGGGCACGTTCGTGTCGAGCACGCTCGGCGGCAACGCCAAGCTGCAGGCCGGGCTCTCGGCGGCAGGCGTGATCTTGGCCGCGGTTTACATGCTGTCGGTCGTGCAGCGCATGTTCTTCGGGCCCCTCACCAATCCCAAGAACAAGCGGCTCAAGGACATCAACGCCCGCGAGATCATCGCGCTGGCGCCGCTCGTCGCGCTGATCTTCGTGATCGGGTGGTTCCCGAGCCTGTTCACCAGTCGCATGTCGGAGGGCGTCGAAGCAGTGCTCGACCGCTATCGCTCTCACCGCCAGGCCTGGGTGGAGACACGTGACAACAGCTTCGCCACGCTGACGCCGCGTCGCGGCGGCCCGCTCGAGCGAGGCTACCCAGAGGATCCCAAGAAGAAAGCGGAAGGCGCTGCGCAAGCGCTGAACGTGGAGGCGCCATGAGCGTGCTACTCGCAATTTCGCCGTTGTTGGTGGTGGCGCTCGGCGCGCTGCTGCTGATGCTCACCGAGGCATTCGGCAAGCCCACCAGCCCGGAGGGCTACGGCCCCGGCGGGCTCATCGTCGACTCCGGCGCAGGTCGCGCCGGAGAGCTCGGCCTCGGCAGCGCTGTCGTGCTGTTCGCCGGCGCGATCGCGTCGCTGGCAGTGTGGATGGTCGGGCCCGACAAGTTCGAGAAGCTCGACGTGCTGATGCCGTACCTGGTTGTGGATCGCTTCACGATCTTCTTCTGCTTCGTGCTGTGTCTCGGCGGCGGGCTGGCTTGCTTGCTCGCTGGCGGCTACCTGCCGGAGCACAAGCTGGAGCGCGGCGAGTTCTTCCCGCTGGTGCTGTTCTCGACGGTCGGCGCGATGGCGCTGGCCGCAGCAGGCGACCTGCTCAGCCTGTTCATCGCGCTCGAGACGATGTCGCTCGGCGTGTACTGCTTGATCGGCCTGCGGCGCACCAGCCCACGCGCATCCGAAGCGGCACTCAAGTACTTCTTGCTCGGCAGCTTCGCTGCAGCGCTGATGCTGTTCGGCGGCGCGCTGCTCTACGGCGCAACCGGTCACACCGACCTCGCCGGCATCGGCAAGGCCGTCGGCACGATCGGCCAAGCCGGCAGCAGCGTCAGCGCGACGCTGGTGCTCGTGGCGCTCGCGCTCAGCATCGCTGGGCTCGCCTTCAAGGTCAGCGCGGTACCGTTCCACATGTGGACGCCCGACGCGTACGAAGGCGCGCCGACGCCCGCCACCAGCTACATGGCGGTCGCGGTGAAGAGCGCCGCCTTCGCGGTGCTGCTGCGCATGCTGCTCGTAGCATTCGGTGACGAGCGCCTGCTGAGCTGGGGCGCTGGCTGGCCGCCGATCCTGGCCTTGATGGCGATCGTGACCATGACCGCCGCGAACGTGATTGCCGGTCGTCAAGACTCGGTCAAGCGCATGCTCGCGTACTCCTCGATCGCTCACGCCGGCTACGCGCTGGTCGGCGTGGTAGCCGCGATGCGATCCGAGACCGGCGTCGCGAGCGTGCTGTTTTACATGATCAGCTACACGGTCTCGACGGCCGGCGCCTTCGGCGCGCTCATCTTGTGCGGCCGGCAGGGCGCCGAGGCGGTTTCATACGAGGACTTGTCGGGCATCGGTCGCCGGCACCCGGCGGCTGCGCTGGCGTTCTCGTTCTTCTTGCTGTCGCTGGCGGGGGTTCCGCCGAGCGCCGGCTTCTTCGCCAAGTTCTACGTCTTCAACGCGGCCATCGACTCGGAGCTCTACGCGCTCACGGTGGTCGGCCTGCTGAACAGCATCCTCGGCGCCTACTACTACCTGCGCGTGCTGGTGTTCATGTACATGCGCGAACCCGAGCCGGGCGCTCCGATC
The DNA here is from genome assembly GCA_048498935.1 of Myxococcota bacterium. Classification (GTDB taxonomy): domain Bacteria; phylum Myxococcota_A; class Polyangia; order Polyangiales; family Polyangiaceae; genus PMG-095. Next base: position 2,175 of record JBEHXA010000199.1, on the reverse strand, counting down.
GCCACGCCGATGAAGAGCGGCATGGTTGCATCGGCGCTCGTGATCGCCGCGGTGTTCGTGCTCGGCATCGGCCTATTCCCCGATACCGTTCTCACGATGGCGCGCGCGGCCGGGCTGCGCTAGATCCACGGGGGATGAACGCCGTGTTCACCCCCCGGTGCGTCCTATTATCGTGTGCGCTCTCGCTCGGCGCCTGTAGCAAGAAGCCCAGCGAGGGTGAGGCGTCCAAGCCCGGCGCCAGCGCGTCGGTGAAACCGGCGGCGCCGGTGGCGTCGGGCTTGCCGGGTGCGACGAGCGCGGTCAGCAAGGTCGTCAACCCGGGGAACTTAACGGCCTATGGCGGCCCTACCGGAACGGTCACGGGCGTCGTGTCGGCTACGGGAGATCAAGCGCCGGTCGCCACCGAGCACTTGAACCGCATCAAGGGTGCTTGCCCCGAAGCGCGGGAGGCTTACGGCAAGGCATTCCGCGAAGGCATGATGCGTAGCCTGGCGGACGTGCTCGTCGCCGTGACCGGCTACGACGGCTACGTACCGGAGAAGCAGCCCAAGCAGATCATCGCCGCGCGCGGCTGCTCGTACAACACGCGCACCATCGCGCTCACCTTTGGTCAAACCATCGAGGTAGTCAGCAAGGACAGCGAGACGTACGTCCCCAACTTGCTCGGCAGCAAGATGGCGGCGCAGCTCTTCGCGCTACCGGGGGGAGCAGGCTCTACACTCTATCCCCCGCAGGTCGGTCACTACGTTTTGACCGACGACCTCAAAGTTTTCATGATGGCCGACGTTTTCGTGCTGGCTTACTCGACCCATGCCGTTACGGGGCTCGACGGTCGCTACGAAATCTCGGGCATTCCTGCCGGTAAAGCGCGCGTGAGCGCCCTGCTCCCCGCCACGGGCGCCGTGCTCGAGAAGGACATCGTGATCGAGCCGGGCAAGGCGCTCGAAGTCGCGTTCGAGCTCCCCTTCGACGCGAAGGCGTTTGCGGAAAAAAATGCAGCCGCAGTAGCTTCGGCGGCTGCAGCTGGGTCGAGCAAGGCACCGCCTGCTGGGGCAGCGCCGTCGGCCTCGGCGCATTAGCGCGACCAGCCAGCTTGCTGTATCTTGACGACGGCATGACGCGAGCGAGTCTCCTGGCATTGGGCTTGGTCGCCTGCGCGTGCACCACCTACGACGAGAGCTTGAAGCAATCGTCGGGCAGCCAGGTCGACCTGGGCGGCACGGGCGGTTCCGCAGGCAAGGCTGGCAGCGCAGGCAGCGGCGGCTCCCAAGCGGGCAGCTCGCGCGGTGGTGACGCCGGCTCTACTTCGGGCGGCACCACGCCTGCCGACGCGGGCGCCTCCGGACAAGATGCCGGAGGCGAAGGCGGCGCCGTCGCTGGCGGTGAAGGCGGCGTGCTCGGCATTTCAGGTGACGCCGGGGCGGGCGGCGATACCGGCGTGGCGGTCGGCAGCGGCAGCATCAAGAACAAGCGCTGGGACGACATCCCCGGTTGGAGCGTCACGGACATTCCGGTCGACAGCTTGCCCGACAACACCCAGTCGCTGGGCTCTCTCGATTTCGTCGGTGAAGGCGTCGATTACGGTTTGCAGCTGTCGGGCTTTTTGACCGCGCCGATCAGCGGCGAATACCGGTTTTGGATCGCGTGCGACAACAACTGCGAGCTTCGCATGAGCAATAGCGAGGCCGCCGCGGGCCTCAAGCCGATCGCATTCGTGGTCGGGCAGTTCTCTTCGACCGACCCGCACCAGTGGGACAAGTACCCGGAGCAGGCATCCGCCACGATTCTGCTCAAAAAGGGCAGCCGCTACCGCCTCGACGTGCGCATGAAGCAGTCGACCGGCACCAGCCACGTCGCGGTCGCGTGGCAGCAGCCCGGCCAAACCCTGGCCGAGCGCTCGATCGTCCCCGGCTCGCAGCTCACGCCGGAGCCGTGAACAGGGGCTGCCACGCCGCAGCCCCTAAGCATTCTACACATCTCCCTCGACGAAGGAGGCCAAAGACGCCGGGCACGAAGCGGCACAAACGCTCATCGGTAGCGGTGCCCCGGTGTCAGGCGCTCGAGACATCGAGCCATGGATAGACGCGCCGTACCCAGGCTATCGGTGGACGGCTGGCTTGCTCGGGGGCTCGAGGCTCGCAGTGTGCTCGCTCCCGTCGAGGCCGGTGCCCTACG
>JBEHXA010000198.1:0-11663 GCA_048498935.1 Myxococcota bacterium | reverse complement strand
GACGCGAAACGCATCGCGTGGCAGGGGCGTGACGTCGAGCTCGACTTCGACGGTCGCTCTTTGCAGGTCGAGCTTTTCGTGCAGCTCCGCGGCGGAAAACGAGCCCATCGCGAACACCTCCGCCTGTGCGTCTTTGAGGACGTCCGGATCGTAGCGCTCGCCTTGGCGGATGTCCGCCGCTTCACGGATCACGCGCTCGGACAGCGTGCCGTTGCCCTTGATCGTGGTGGTTCCGAAACGACACAGCGGGCCCGGCACCACCGTGTACTCGACTTGCGCCTTGCGCGCCGCGGTCGCGACCTCCACCTTGCCGGTCGCTTTGGCCCCAGCGTAGCCGGCGGCCTTCAGCTGCTTGACCAGCTCGACCTTGCCTCGCTCGTATTCGGCCTCGTCGATCAGGTGTCCGACCTTGAGCGGTAGGCCCTGCCGGGCTTGCTCACGCAGCGCGGCCGGTAGGGCGTCGAGGCCTTGCACGGTCACGGCTTGAACGTAGGTGCCCGGGCCTTCCTCGACGAGAATCGAGAGCGCCACCTTGCACTTTTCTCGCTCGGGGTCGCAGCTGCCGACGGTGCCGGGCCGCGCTGCTTCGGGCGGCGAGATCTTCACGCTCACCACGCTCGCCGAGTAGTAGCCGCGCGCTCGATAGAAGCGCTTCACCCGCTCGACGTCTTGATCGAACACGGCTTCGTTGAACGTCGGCCATTCGGTCCAGGGCCAGCGCCAGAGCCGCAGAGTGGGGGCGCTGCTGTCGAACGGCGGCTTACCGCAGCTGGGGGTCGAGAGGCCCAGGGTGAGGCCGAAGCTGTCACGCTCGCGCGTGATCAGGCAGGCTTCGATCGCGGCGCCGTCGATGGCATGGTTGCCTTCGATCTCGAGCGAGGTGACGCCGTAGCGCCCCTTGTCCACGCCGGCGCACGAGGCGAGCAAGCTCCCGAGGAGCAGCAGCCAGCTCGAGTGCCCTCCGGCGCGCATCGGCCCGGAATCTAAGCCGAAATGCGCGCAGGGCCGCTGCTAAATCTCCGAGCACCCGCGCGCGGCCCAATTTGTTGCGCCGCTGTATCGGGAAGGCGTTCGCTACGGGTCGATGCAGCCGATGCGCTTGGTGTCGAAGGCTATGTCATCCAGCCACATGTCCGTCAGTACCGGCGGGTTGTTGTTGCCGTAGGGCTCCTTGGCCAGGCCGAGACCAGCGTAGGCGGTGAAGCCGACCGTGAGCTTGTCGAATTGGGTGATGAGCGACGGCTTCTTGTTGTTGGGCTCGCCCATGTAGTACTCGGCCTCTTTCCCGTCGACCCACCACTTTGGCATCTGCATGGTGGTGCCGTCGAACAAGAGCTCGACGCAGTACCACTTGTCGACGATGTCCGGATGGCTGCGCAGCGGGTTCTCGCCACCGCCAAAGTGCCACACGCCCATCAAGCCGTTGAATTGCCAGCCGAGCTCGTACCATTCGCCGCCCTGGTACGCGCCGACGATGTTGCCGTGACCGCCTGGCGCACCTGGCGTCATCTTCAAATAGAAGCGACCCCACATCACGTTGATGATGCCGTTGAACTTGGTAGTCTGCAGCACTCCGGCGCCCTTGTATGCGTGGTACGAATGCTCGCCGTGCGCCTTATCGGCGGTCGAAACGGCCGCGTCGGTGCCACCGGTCCAAATCGCCTTGTCGATGGGCGTTTCGAAATCCAAGCACAGGGGGTAGTTATGGTTCGCGCACCCAGCCGTCACGCCGGTGCCACCACCCTGGCCCGCGCCTGCGCTGCCGCCTCCTGTGCCCGCGCTCCCGCCGCTGCCTCCGGTCGCGTTGGCGCTGCCACCCGCTGCGGTGCCGCCGGTGGTTCCGCCGGTGTTCGCAGTACCGGAAGTGCCGCCCGCGGTCGGCAGCACGCCGCCGGTTCCGCCGGCATGAATCGTGGAACCCCCCACGCCGCCGCTGTTCACTCCGCCGACACTGCCTGACATGCCACTACCACCCGCTCCTCCGCCAGTTCCGCCGCTCCCGGGCGCGGGAGGCGTGTCGCTGGAGCACGCGACGCACGCGACAGCGGAGTAGTACGGTAGGCACGACAAGACGAAGCCAAGCGCGGCGCGTTTCATGTGACCCGTCGAGTGTCCGTAACGCGCGGGTTCCATGTCGGTACGCGAGCCTTCCGTGTTATGCACGCTACCATGGGATTTTCTCGTCGAGTCGGACGTGCGCGCGCGTATGGGCTCCTGGCCTTTGGGCTACCGCTGCTGCTCGCAGTGGCGTGCGGCGACGACGGCGGCGGGAGCGGCTCCCCCGAAATGCAAGCCGGCCAGGCTGGCGAAGGCGGCGCAAGCGGCAGCGACGCAGGCGCGGCAAACGAGGGCGGCGCGCCGCCGATCGGCGAGGCAGGCCGCGGCGAGCAACCGGGCGGCGGAGCGCCCGACGCCGGTGGTGCCGGTGGCGCAGGTGGCGAACAGCCGCTCGAGTTCCTGGATCGCCTCGATCACCTGGGAGCCGACACCACGCTGTCGGAAGATCCCAGCGACGGCAACGACGCCTTGCCTGCCGGCTACCACCCGCTCAAGACCACGTACGCCACGTTCGACGGCCGCGACGAAATCTATTTCGCCGGCCCACTCTGGGCGAACACCGGCCAGCGCGAAGGCATTCTCGACGACGGTTTCAGCGGCAGCTTCGCGCCGCTGCTCACTGCGCAGTTCACGCCTTGGCTCACCTCCAACTATCGCACCGCGGTCGCGGCCGACGTCGACGGCGACGGGCACAAGGAGTTCGTCGGCGTCTTTTACGACGCGCAAGCCAAGAAGCTGATGGCCAAGATCACCCACGGTCCGCACGGCAAGGTCGCAGCCTACGACGAGGCACCGTTCATCCTGGCCGACGCTCAAACCGTGCCAGATCAGCCGATCGATGCTTTCCAGCATTGCGTGGCCGCCGCCAACGTCGACGACGACCCCGCCGAGGAGATCGTCGTGGTGTTTCGAGACTTGTTCTTCTTCGACGATCTCAACCATCAAATGAAGGAGATCACGGCCGCTCACGAGGCGCTGAACAGCGGCTGGCACAGCGTGGCGCGCGGCGACTTCGACGCCGTTCCCGCAGATCCGCACGATGAGCTGATCGTGATGTATCAGGCTGCCGGCGCCGTGCAGCGGTTCCAAATCTACGACGGCTTGACCAAGAAGCTCGAGACTGGTGGTCGCCAGATCAGGCCTATCCTCAACGACAGCGCGCACTCCGAGCTGAACCTGCACTGGGGCTGGGCCATCACGGGCGAGTTCGACGGCGACGACCCCCAGCAAGAAATCGCCATGATCTCGGGCGACGACTACGCCTGGCGCTTCATGATCATGGACGACGCCAGCGCCAATTATCGCACCTTCGACTCTTACGAGTGGGACGTCAGCGATCACGATCGCACGCTGGTAGCCGCCGACATCGACGGCGACGGCGTCGACGAAGTGTGGGCCACCGACTACATCTTCGACGGCTTGGAGACCCTGCCGACCTCGGCCGATCGGACGCAGGTTCCGGACATCCACGCGGCCCAGGGCGTCAACAAGATTGACCCGCTGATCGACCCATACCAGGTGCGCGCCGGCCGCGTCTCACCCGATTTGGCCACGCCCCAGCAGCCCCGGGTCGAGCAGTTCGTCGCCATTATGGGCAACCAGCTGATGTACAGCGCCCGCAATCCCACGCAGAACAACGCGTTCGCCTGGGTCAAGTTGGGCGATTCTTCACAGTGGAGCGATCACGACGCGCTCGCGGTCGGCAACGTCGACGACGACAGCCCGATCGTCAAGTACACTGGCGATCACGAGCTGCTCTACGCCGAGCCAGAGCTGCTGGTGGCCATGGCTGCTCCGCCCTTCTACGCGGACACCAACCAAGAAGCCAATTCCAGCACCTCCTTCGGCAAGGGCAGCGGAACCAGCATCGAGCGCGAGTCTTCGATCGGTTTCTCGATTGGCTTTTCGTTCGGCTACGAAAGCAAAGACCCTTTCGGTATCGCTTCTTCGTCGCTCACCTTCAGCGTAAACCAGGAGTTTGACTCGGTCGCCAAGCGCACGTCCACGCAAAGCCAGCTCGTCACGTACACCAGCGGGCCCGAAGACTCGGTCGTCTTCACGGTCGTGCCGTTCGACGTCTACTACTACGAGGTCGTGTCAGCCGCGAACTCGGCGGAAGTGGGCAACACCCTCTCGCTCAACATGCCACGCAAGCCGCAGACCCTGCTCGCCTCCGCCGAATATTTCGACCGCTACGTCGATGCCTCGCGCCAAAGCGCGCCGCTCTTCGCCACGCACGTCGTCGGCGATCCGCTCTCCTACGCTACCGAGACGGAGCGTGACGTGCTGTGCGGCGGCCATTGCTTCAAGTCGAGCGAAGCTCTGCCCATCGGTCAAGGTACCGGCTACACGACCATCGAGATCAGCGAAGCCGACTCGCAGGGCAGCGGCGTCAGCTACAAGCTCAGCACCGAGGTCCGCTCCGAAGCCAGCCTGGGCGGCGTGAAGGTCGGCAGCTCCGTTGGTTTCAACTACGGCTTTTCGATCGAAGCCAGCACCGAGACGACCACCATCTTCACGGGCAAGCTCGGTTCTTTGAAGGGGCTCACACCCGACAACTCTTACAGCGCGGGCATCTTCGCTCACCAGCAAGCGCACCCAGCGAGCATCAAGCCCGTGCTCGTCGTCGACTACTGGGTGGAATGAACGAGTGAGAGCGCTGCCACACAGCCCCCTCGCAGAAGCCAAGGTGCCAGCAGTAGTTGGTGCTGCTTGCTAGGCGGACTCGGCAAAATCTTGGCGCGCGAGCGCGCGGGCGCGGTCGAGTTGTTCCGGGGTGGCGCCGAGCTCGGACAGCAGTTGTTCGGTCATGGCCAGCGCGACTTCGGCTTCGGCTGATACGACGACGTCGGCGCCGGTGCGGCGCGCGCCCGAGGTTTCGCGCGCGTAGCTGGTTCGAGCCAAGATGCGGAGCGCGGGGTTGAGCTCGCGGGCGGCGCTGATCACGGCTTCGGGCGGGCTGCCCGAAGCCGCAAAAATCAAACTCCGAGCGTGCTCCGCTCCCGCCGACTCGAGGATGCCACGCTGAGCGGCGTCGCCGTGAACGGCACGAAGCCCGAGCGCTTGCACGCGCCGCACGGTATCGAGGTTGAGCTCCACCACGGTCACGTCGATGTGATGCTCGCGCAGCAGCCGCACGAGCGTTTGCCCCACCGGGCCGTAGCCGATCACGATGGCGCCGTGCTCGCCGCTCGCTCGAGCTTCGTGCGCTGGAGCGCTCGCCGAGCCGCTGCCGCCCAGCATGCGCGTGAGCGGATCGACGAGGCGAAACAGCGGCGGGCTGAGCGTGATCGTGATGATGGCCGTGACCACCAGCACCTGCATCGCAACCGGCGGCAAAATGCCGAGCTCTCGCCCCATGCTGGCCAGAATGAACGAAAATTCGCCGATTTGAGCGAGAGCCAGCGCGACCGTAACGGCGGTGCGCACCGGATGGCGCATCAGCCGTACGACCGCGAACGCCACCACAGATTTACCGATGAGCACCACCGCCACCGTCGCCGCGATCAGCTTGGCGTTCACCGCCAGCTGGCTCGGGTCGAGCAGCATGCCGACCGAAACGAAGAACAGCACCGCGAAGGCGTCGCGCAGCGGCAAGGCCTCAGACGCGGCACGCGCGCTGAGCTCCGAGCGGCCCACGATCATGCCGGCCAGGAAGGCGCCGAGCGCGAGCGACACGCCGAACACGAGCGCTGACGCCACCGCGATACCGAGGGCGACGACCAAGACAGCCAGCGTGAACAGCTCGCGCGAGCGCGTCGCCGCGACGTAGCCGAGCAAACGCGGGATGAGCTTACCGCCCACGCCGAACAGCAGCGCTACCAAGAGCCCGATGCGCAGCACGGCTTCGCCCAACGCCACCGCCAGCTGCGCGCGATCGCCCCCGCCGCCCAGCGCGGCTGCGGCGGCCGGCAGGATGACCAGCGCCAGCACCGTGAAGATGTCCTCGATTACCAGCCAGCCGACGGCGACGTGACCGGCCGACGTTTGCAGCGCGTCGCTGTCTGAAAGCACGCGAATCAAGACCACCGTGCTCGCCACCGACACGCCGAGCCCGAATACGACGCCCGCCCCGACGCTCCAGCCGAACGCTTGCGTCGCCAGCACACCCAAGCCGGTCGCCGCGGCAATCTGGGCGAGCGCGCCCGGGAGCGCGACGCGCCAAACCTTGAGCAGGTCCTGCACGTGAAAGTGCAGACCCACCCCAAACATGAGCAGCACGACCCCGAACTCGGATAGCTGCTCGGCAAGCCCAGCGTTGGCGACGAAACCCGGCGTGAACGGGCCGACCAGCACGCCTGCAAATAGGTAGCCCACCAGCGGCGAGAGTCGCAGGCGCTGGGTCAGGAGCCCCAGAACGAGCGCGCCCCCCAACCCGCCTGCGAGCGTGGTGATGAGCTCGATGTTGTGAGGCATGCCGATCGCTTCCCGGGTCGCGCAGAAGGTAACAGTTTCCCGCGTGCGAGAAAAAAGGTAACAGCGGCCTATGCGCGGCGATTCCCTAGGACTTCGGCCGTGGCGCTTTGCCCTGGCGCTCGTGACGTGCGCGCTCGTTTTCGTTTGGGCCCTTCCGGCCCAAGCTCAGCTAGCCGGCAAGGCAGTCGTCGCCGCCAAGCAGGCGCCCCCGAGCTCGTCGAGCCAGCCCTCGGTCGAAGAGCCTCCAGAAGTGCCGCCGCCGCCCGGCTCGCCTCGCGCAGCGGTGCAACGTTACATCGAGCTGTGCCGCAAGGGGCTCTTCGTCGAAGCGGGCACCCTGCTCGAAGTGCCGGCGACGCGCGAGAAGGAGCGCGCCCAGCTCGCCAAACGACTGTTTGCGGTGCTCAACCGCTACCTCTGGATCGACTTCGACAAGGTGTCGGAGCTCGACGACGGCGCGACCAACGACGGCTTGCCCGCTCGCTACGAGCAGCTGGGCATGGTCACGGTCGAGCGTCGGCCAAACGAGCCCGTGCGCCTGATTCGCCGGGCAAACAACTCCGGTTGGGCCTTCTCGCCTTCGACCGTGTCGCACATCGACGAGTGGTACGAGGAATTGCCCGACCGCTGGGTGCTCGAGCGCATGCCAGCACCGCTCTTGCGCGTAGGCCCGCGCGATCTGATGTGGTGGCAGTGGCTAGGGCTCACGCTGCTGATCGTCGGCGGCTCGTTGCTCGGCATCTTGACGGGCACGCTCGTGCGTCGCTTGCTCGCGCGCGCCGCCAAGCACACCAGCCAAACGTGGGACGATAGGCTGATCGCGCGCAGCCGCGGCCCCGTCGCGCTGCTGCTCTCGCTCGCTTACCTGCGCCTGACGCTGCCCTGGCTGCTGCTCTACGCACCAGCGGAACAGTTCGTGCGCCAGGGATTGCGCGGGCTGTTTCTCGCCAATTTGCTGTGGGCGTTTTGGCGCATGATCGACGTGATCGGTGAGATTGCTTGGGATTCGGCCTGGGGCCACACCCACGCCAGCTCTCGTGCGCTGATCCCGCTGGCTCGTCGGGTCGGCAAGGCGGCGGTCGCGGTGGTGGCCTCACTGCTGATTCTGAACGCGCTCGATTACCCGGTGACGAGCCTGATCGCCGGCCTCGGCATCGGCGGCCTCGCGCTGGCGCTCGCATCGCAAAAAACGGTAGAAAACCTGTTCGGCGCATTCTCGCTCGGCATCGACCAGCCGTTTCGTGAAGGGGACACCGTGCGCGTCGAAAATCTGGTCGGCACCGTCGAGCGGCTCGGCCTGCGCTCCACCCGCATTCGCACTCCCGATCGCACCGTCGTCTCGTATCCCAACGGCAAGCTGGCGGACATGCGGCTCGAGACGCTCGCGGAGCGCGACAGGATGCGGCTCTACTGCGTCTTGAATCTCGTTTACGGCACGACCGAAGCGCAGATGAGGCAGGTGCTGAGCGGCCTGGAAGAAATCTTGGTCAAGCACCCGAAGGTGTGGCCCGCCGAGATCTCGGTGCGCTTCATCGAGTTTGCTCCCTCGTCCTTGAACGTCGAAGTGCAGTGCTGGTTCTCGACCAGCGTGTGGCTCGAGTTCACCGCCATGCGACAAGACGTGATGCTCTCGTTCATGAAGGTCGTCGAAGACGCGGGCTCGGGCTTCGCGTTCCCGACTCAGACCATCCATCTCGAATCAGAAAAATAGCGCGCTGCGGCCGAAGTTACGCCCGGCCTACTAGGCTGAACGGATGATCAGTATCATGGTTGGCGACCATGACGCTCGCTGCGCCTCGCTTGTGCTGCCTCGATCTCGACACGTTCTTCGTATCGGTCGAGCGGCTGCTCGACCCGCGCCTGAACGGCAAGCCTGTGGTCGTCGGCGGGCGGGCGGGGCAGCGCGGCGTCGTCACCTCGGCCAGCTACGAGGTGCGCGCACTCGGCGTGCGGTCGGGCATGTCGCTCACCGAAGCCTTCAAGCTTGCGCCGCGCGCCATCTACCTTCCGACGCGTCACGGCATCTACGGCGACTACGCCGCGCAAGTGCGCCGCATCGCCGAGAGCTACACGCCGTGCACCCAGGTAGCGAGCATCGACGAGATGTTTCTCGACTTTTCGGGTTGCGAAAACCTGTACCGAATCGACAGCGATGGCGACGCCGACTTCACGATCGAACGAACGGTACGGCGGCTGACCGACGAGATCCAAACGCGCGTCGGTTTGCCTTCGAGCGCCGGCATCGCGACCAGCAGAAGCGTGGCCAAGGTGGCGAGCGGGGTCGCCAAGCCGCGCGGTGTCCGGCTCGTGCCGGCCGGCGCTGAAGCCGCCTTCCTAGCGCCCCTACCGGTGCGCAAGTTCCCCGGCATCGGCCCAGTCGCCGAGCAGGCGCTGCTGACTGCGGGCCTCACCACGCTCGGTAGTGTGGCCGAAGCGCCAGTCGCCACGTTGCGACCGATCTTCGGCGGCTGGACCGAACAGATTCGGCAAGGCTGCCGCGGAGCCGGTGAGCATGAGTTGGGCCGTGAGAGGCCGGCATTTCAGGAGCATGATCCGGTCGGCGGCGACGTCGGGACCATCTCTAACGAGCGCACCTTTCGTGAAGACGTGCGGGACGAGACCAGCGTCGAATCGATGCTGTGTGGGCTGTGCGAACGGGTCGCGTGGCGCGCGCGCTCGCGCCAGGTAAAGGCTCGCACCGTGACGCTCAAGCTGCGCTACGCCGACTTTCAGACCCTGCAGCGCTCCCGCAGCATCACCGCCACCGACTCCGAGCTCGACCTCTACCCCGTCGTCTTCGAGCTCTACCGCCGAGCGCGCACGCGCCGCACCGCGATTCGCTTGCTCGGCATCCGCCTCTCCAACCTCCGCCCGCGCGACCGCCAGCTCAACTTGTTCCCCGAGCACGCGCCGCTCCACCGCACCATGGACGGCATCCGCGACCGCTACGGCTACGACTCCGTCCACCTCGCCACGACGTCGACCTGCGGGGACTTCGACGACTAGGGCTGCCAAGCCGCAGCTGCCACTCGCAGAAGCTGCCAGGCGGCGACAGGTATCACGTGGTCGGCTAGCCGCACATGCTAGCGTTCGGGCATGGACCTCGGATTGTCGGGAAAGCGCGCGTTCGTAAGTGGCTCGACTGCTGGTATCGGTTTTGCGATCGCGGAAGCGCTCGCTGCCGAGGGCGCCACCGTCGTCATCAATGGCCGCACGCAGCAGCGGGTGGACACGGCGCTCGAACAACTCCGCGCCAAGCGCTTGCCGGGCAAGCTCGAGGGAGTCGCGGCCGATCTCGGTACGGAGGCAGGCACTCGCGCTTTGCTTCAGGCGCTTCCGGAGGTCGACATCCTGGTGAACAACCTGGGCATCTTCGAGCCCAAGCCGTTCCTCGAGATCCCCGATCGGGATTGGATGCGTTTCTTCGAGGTCAACGTGGTGAGCGGCGTCCGGTTGAGCCGGGCGTACTTGCCGCCCATGCTGAGCAAGAATTGGGGGCGCATCGTGTTCATCTCGAGCGAGTCTGGGCTGCAGATCCCGGCTGAAATGGTGCACTACGGCGTCACCAAAACCGCCCAGCTGTCGCTGGCTCGCGGCATCGCGGAGTCGGTTGCCGGTACGGGCGTTACCGTGAATTGCGTGCTGCCCGGCCCCACGGCCTCCGAGGGGGTCGGCGGCTTCGTCGAGGAATTGGCGCGCTCGCAGGGCAAGTCGGCAGAACTGGTGGAGCAGGAGTTCTTTCGCGACATGCGCCCGAGCTCCCTGATCAAGCGCTTCGCGCGTGTCGAAGAGGTGGCTGCGCTCGTCGCCTATGTGTGCAGCGAGCGCGCTTCAGCCACGACCGGCGCGGCGCTTCGCGTGGACGGCGGCGTGATCCGCGCGGCCATCGGCTGAGCCCGGGCAGCGCCCGTTGCGACGCGGCCGCGTCACGGGATCAGGACGCGGCTTCGCTGGCGTTGTGCGGGATCCCGGCGGCGGCGTAGACGGCCGTCTCGTCGAGCGTTTCGTGGCGGAGGAGCTCGGTCACGATGTTGTCGAGCTTGGCGCGGTTTTCGGTGAGCAACTGCAGCGCGCGGCGGTACGAATCCTCGATCAGCCGCCGCACTTCGGCGTCGACGGCGTCGAGCGTCTGCTCGGCCACGCCGTTCATGCGCGGGTCCCCTTCGCTCGGAAACACGGCGACCGGTCCGATCTTCTCGGACATGCCCCAGCGACCCACCATCGAGCGGGCGATGCCGGTGCACATCTGCAGATCGCTCTCGGCGCCGCTCGTCACCACGCCGAACACGACCTGCTCGGCGGCCATACCGCCCAGTGCGCCTACCATACGGCCTTTCAAATACGTGGCGTCGTACCCGTAGCGATCTTGCTCGGGCGTCGACAGCGTGACGCCGAGCGCGCGGCCGCGCGGGATGATCGAAACTTTGCGCACCGGGTCGGCGCCAGGCTGGAGCATACCGAGCAAGGCGTGCCCGGCCTCGTGGTACGCCGTGCGACGTCGCTCTTCCGGCGGGATCACGACCTTGCGAGCCGTTCCGAGCTGTACCTTTTCGAGCGCATCGGTGAGCTCTTGGAAGCCGACTGCGTCCTTGCGCCTCCGTACGGCGAGCAGGGCCGCCTCGTTGATCAAGTTGGCGAGCTCCGCACCGGTCATACCGGGTGTGATGCGCGACATGTGCTCCAGGTCGGCGTCTGGACCGAGCGTCACCTTCTTGGCGTGCACCTTCAGGATCGCGAGCCTGCCGGCCTGATCGGGCGCGTGCACGGTGATACTGCGATCGAAGCGACCGGGCCGCAGCAGTGCAGGATCGAGCACGTCGGGGCGGTTGGTCGCGGCGAGCACGATCACGCCCTCCGAGCCCGAGAAGCCATCCATCTCGGTCAAGATTTGGTTCAGGGTCTGCTCGCGCTCGTCGTGTCCGCCGATGGATCGCGCGCCGCCGCGGGCGCGCCCGATCGTGTCGATCTCGTCGATGAAGATGATGGCTGGTGCCACCTCGCGCGCAGCCTGAAACAGCTCGCGTACGCGGCTCGCACCCACACCCACGATCATCTCGATGAACTCCGAGGCGCTGGCTGAAAAGAACGGAACGCCGGCCTCGCCCGCGGTCGCCCGAGCCAGCAAGGTCTTGCCCGTGCCGGGCGCGCCGCTCAAGAGCACGCCCTTGGGGGCGCACGCGCCGAGGTCA
>JBEHXA010000197.1:0-11682 GCA_048498935.1 Myxococcota bacterium | reverse complement strand
AAGAAGTCGTGGCTCTCTGTGGGCAGCTCTTGACTTACCAAGCCGTCTCGAGCCCGCCAGTCCTCGAACCGCAGCTGCTGGAGCGCTTGCTACTCCACACCTGGCCCGGGAATGTTCGTGAGCTCGACCTGCTCGTGCGCAGGTTGCTCGGACTATACGGCCACGAGCCGAAGTTGAGAGGCGCGCACCTCGAGGGCACGGCGCTGGATAGCCAGTTCGCCGCCTCCCCCGCTCTGCCTGGCGCCGCCACATCAGAGCTACCTCGGGAGCAACGGGAGCTAGCGGCGCTGCTCGCCGCGTTGCGGGACGGCGGCGGCAACGTGACACGCGCCGCGACGCGAATCGGCATTTCGCGCCAACGAGCCTATCGTCTGTTGCAAGGGTGCTCCGATGTCAAGCTGATCGATCTACGCAAACGAGCTCTCCAATGATCGTCGGAGGGATAGACGGGGCATCGCTTTCACCTCGGCACCCGGTATCGAACGAGACCCATGCGGAACCGTTAGCGCTTGGTGTCGAGCTCCAGGGCCGATTTCGCATCGTCGGTTCGTTGGGACGTGGAGGCATGGGCCACGTGTACGAAGCGACGGACCTGCGCCTGGATCGGCGTGTCGCAGTCAAAGTGCTCAGGGCGCCGTATGGAGCGTCGCCGGAGCTGCGCAAACGGTTTGCTCGGGAAGCGCGCGCGGTAGCTCAGATCCAGCACGAGCACGTGGTAGCGGTGTTCGACGCTGGTGCTTTGCCGAGCGGCGAACCGTATCTGGTTTTGGAGTATCTGGAGGGGCGCGACCTGCGTTCGCTGCTGCAAGAACAGGGAACGCTGACCGCGCCGCGAGCGGTACGGCTGATGCACGAGAGTTGCCTGGGATTGGCAGCCGCGCATGCGCGAGGCGTCATACACCGCGATCTCAAGCCAGAGAACGTATTTATCGTGAGTCGCGGCAAGCATGCCGAGCTGTGCAAGGTGCTCGATTTTGGTCTCGCCAAGCTACGTGGAGGCGATGAGTGCGATCTCCAAACGCGCCTTGGTGTGCCGTTCGGGACCCTGCACTACATGTCGCCCGAGCAAGCACGTGGGGAGGCCGACGTCGATGAACGCACCGACGTCTACAGCGCCGCGGCCGTACTCTACGAAGCGCTCTCGGGAGAGCGCCCCCACACGGCCGACTCCGCCCACGCCCTCCTCTACAAGATCACTCACGAGCAGCCCATCCGACTCGAGCAAAGGTGCGCTCACCTGCCGCCCGGTCTGGCCGACATCGTGCATCAGGGCTTGACTGCAAATCTGCAACTGCGAACGCCCAGCATGGAAACATTTGCGCGCTCCCTCGAGCGTTTCATGAGGCCAATGGAGGCCAGACCATCGCCTCCGATCCTCGACGCCGCAGCGGCAGAGCTCGAAACCTTGCCGGAGCGCTTGGCCGACGGTCGTGCGTCGAGCGACTCGACGGCTAGGCTGCGGCGCCCAGCTCGCACGTTGCTCGTCAGTGCCGGCGTGCTCGGAGCTGGTCTGCTCTGGCTCCATGGTCACTCGAGCAGCGCCCCACGAGTGCAGGCGGCCACGCAGGGGACCAAGGCCGCGTGGACGTCGGTCCTGCCGTCGGCTGCGGGGGCAGCCAGCGGCACGGACACCGAATCCGTGCTGGCCCGAAGTGCCGAAAGCGCCCCACCAGGAGCGATCAGCGTGAGCTCGCATGATCAGCGATCTCGGCCTCCGACACCACCACCCAAACCTTCGGCTCGGGCCGTGCCAACGCGCTCATCTCCGATGGGAGACCCAATGGGCTTCGATCGTCAGAACCCCTATGCAGAGTCGAGCGCCTTTAATCGCTGACGCGGTCGTCGGGCGCGCGAGGCAGCGCCGGCCGGCAGGGCTAGCGCTGGCGCTGCTATGCACGACCCTCAGTTGCCTTCGGCCAGCGCAGGCGCAGGTACCGCGCGACGAAGCCAAGCTGCACTTCCAGCGCGGCATCGAGCTCGTGGACGAGAAACGTTTCGAAGACGCGAGCATCGAATTCGAAGCGGCCTACGCTTTGAGCCCCCGCGCAGCGGTGCTCTACAACGTCGGCATGGCATACGCGGCGGCTCGCCGGCCCGCAGCCGCGCTCCGCGCATTCCAAACCTATTTGGAGCAAGGCGGCGAATCGATCGATCGGCAGCGAGCCGCGCACGTTCGCACGCAATTGGAGTCACTACGGAAGCAAGTCGGGACCATCGAACTCAGAGCCCAGCCTCGCCCGAGCGAAGTTCGCATCGACGGCGTCGCGGTGGAGGGGTCAGATGCCGTTTTGGTCGATCCCGGAACACACGTCGTACTAGCTTCCGCGCCGGGCCGCCTCGAGGCATCGCAAAGTGTCGTGGTGCGGAGCGGTGAGCTCGTGATCGTCGAGCTCACACTAGCCGCGCCCATCCAGGCTCCGCCGTCGCCCGCGATCGTGGCCACCCCTGCGGTTCCCAGCTGCGCGCCTGTTCGCGAAGCGAGCGTTGCTAAGGGCCGGGCGGATTACGACCAGGAGCGCGCCGCGCGCTCGAGGCGAACCTGGTTGGCCGCGTCGACGGCGCTGGCGGGGGTAACCCTGGCTGGGGTCACCACCGCGCTCGTGATTGCCAATAACGCCCGCTATGCCAGTTGGAAGGAACAACAAGCAACGCTCGACGAGCAATGGGGAAGCCCTCCTCTCCCCTCCGATCTGAGCGAGCAACAGGCCGCGAACGACGATCTCGCCAGGAGTATCAAGATCCAAGACGAGGTGAGCGTCGGCCTCGCCGTGGCGAGCGGAGCATGCTTGATCGTCGCGGCCGCCGTCTGGTTTGGCAACGGCATGCACGGCGAGCCGCGCGCGGCGTTCACGCCGCGTCCCCGCGGGGCTCACCTCCGCGTCACTTGGTAAGCGAGCCTAGTCGGAGGCGATGTCACGCGCGCAGCGCATGCCCCGCGCGCCCGAAAGCGAGCTTGACCCGAAGCGCCAAGTCCCTGGAAGGGAATCACCCGAGCTCGTGAAGCTCCCCCCTTTGAGCGTCCAAGCGCCATGATCGCCTCGGTAGCACAATGGATTTTTCTGCCGCGTGCCTGGCCAACACGCTCCACCGAAGGGCTCGTAGTCGTCCGCCGTCCACTCGGCAACGTTGCCCGCCATCTGAAAAATACCGCCGTACCCGGCCAAGGCGTCGACGGCGACAGTACGAAACTCAGCGCAGTCCCAGGTCTGAGCCAGACCACAGGTCGGCATTGCTTCACCCCACGGGTACGTGCGCCCAGGCTCGAGCTCGTCAATGCCGCGACCCGTCGCAACGTACTCCCACTCGGCCTCCGTCGGAAGTCGCCCGCCATCCCATGCGCAAAACGCAAACGCCGTATCCCAATAAAGCCGGTTGATCGGCTGTGCTTCTCGGTCTCCCGGCACGCGACTCCAGTTGTAAGCTAAATTGTCTGTGCTCGTCGCGGGCTCGATGGGTGCCGCGCCGCTCAGGCGCTGGCCACTTGGATAGCCAAGCTCCTGCGGTGTGGGGTGGCCAGCATCCCAAAACACGCGGAAGCGCGCGACCGTAACCTCGTAAGCATCGATCGCGAATGTGTCGACATCGACCGGTTCGCCGGCGAACGCCTCGGGGGCCGCGGCGCGCCAGCCCATCTTGAAGGATCCGCCTGGGATCGTCACCACGGCGCAACCTGGCGTATCGTCGACCTCGCAGCTTGGCACGACCTTGATGCAGGCTCCGTCACCAGTACACCCGTAGCCTTCGCCGCACGGCGCGCGCGCTGGCAGCAGCTCCGTCGGGGCGCACGAACTCCCGCCCTCCTCGCATTCCGTCCTTCCAGCCCAGCACCGTAGAGCGGGTCGACAAGGCGCACCTATCTCACAAGGCGGTGGTTCGTCGTTCTGCCCTCCCGATGACGTGACGCCACCAACCTCGCCGGCTCCACTCGACAGCGATGCCTGGCCTGCCTCACCGCCGGCCGACCGCGATGGCTGCCTTGCCTCGCCGCCGACCGACCGCGATGTCTGGCCTGCCTCACCGCCGACCGACTCTTGAACCTCCACCGGGGGCGGCCGACGGTGCTCTCGTTCGACGAGCGAGTGGCACGACCCCAAACAAGCAATCAACCCCACCAGTCGACCAGCAATCCGCATGGCGCAAGCGGGTTGTAGCACGATCCTATCGAACGACGGTCTGGCGACTTACCCGGGCGTTCGGGCCAGACCGGCCGCTGGACGTCCAGTGGACACTTGCTGGACGTCCACGCCGAGCGCGAAAAGCGCGCCGACGCGGGGAAAGACACGCGCCAGTGAGCGAGCAGGCCCTGGTACGCCGCGTGCACTCGCGGGCGCTGCACCGATGCCGGGTGCCCCCACCTCCGTGTTGGTAGCGGTCGGCATCGAGAGTGCACGTGAAAGGGATGAACATGATGAATCGAAATGGATCCGTGGTTGCGAGAGTTACGGGGCGCGTTGGCGCGATGACCGCGCTAATCCTGACGGGAGCAGCATTCGTTGGTGGCTGCTCCATGGAAACGGGCGAAGGCAGCGAAGCTAACGAGGAGCTCGGTGCCATTTCTTCCGAGCTTGGGGAAATACGCTGCGCCGAGCAGGCTTGCATCGCCTCCAACAGCTGCACCGCGCTCACACTCCAGCCTAACCGTTGTGGTTACGCCTACGCCTCGGCTACCGACTCGGTGCCGTATGGCACGTTCGGTTGTCCCCAGGCATCGACGGTGTCTCTCACTGCTCCGGTCGGGGCCGTCATCAGGCCGTTCATCCAATGGGCTGACGGGCCTGCCAATTGCACCAGCGAGAAATTGGACCTAACCGTGCACCGCCGAGCGTCGAGCTCCGTCGCCTGGACCAGTACTATCCATCGCTATCACGGCGTCGTGGTCGGCGACGAAACCTTTTCATTCTGCCAGTTCGAGCTGAACGCCGGTTACCCCGCGCCCCCGACGATCACCAAGACTGCGACCAACGAGATCCGTTTGGCCGGCTCCGCGAAGGTCGGGAGCGAGGGCTATCGCACGGTCGCCTTGGGCGGAACCATCGGTACGGACTGCCCTCCCCACTAAGCACGAGGTAGTCCACCGGTGGGTGGCCAAACCCACCCCAAATAAACGAACGCCCTGGCTGGGAGGGGCCAGGGCGTTCTCACGAACATACCCAAACTAGAAACGAGACTGCTTGAGCTTGATCAGCCGCTTTGGCGGCGCTGGAACGCTGGGGTGTCCCAGTCGGTGTCCAGGTTGGAGGGGAACGTGATGCGGTCGCGGACCGGCAGCGACATCTGGCTGTCGCGGCCACCCGCTGCGTGCACCTGAATCGACGGAGCGACCGGACGGCGCGTGCTCAAGGCGGGCAGCGCGTTCTGCAGCTCGGGGCGTGACGGTTGCTGCGAGCGTGCGGCCGGCGAGACGCTGACCTGCGACGCGCGATCGGCCGGACGGCGAGTCTCGCGCGCGATCTCGACCGGGATTTCGTCCGAGACGTGTTGGAAGCCGGTCGCGATCACGGTCACCTTCAGCGTGTCGGACATCGACTCGTCGATGCTGGCGCCGAAGATGATGTTGGCGTCTTCGTGCGCTTGCTCCTGGACCAGCGACGCTGCCTCCTGGATTTCGCGCATCTTCATGTCCGGGCCGCCGACCACGTTGATCAGTACGCCGGTGGCGCCTTCGACCGAGATGTTGTCGAGCAGCGGCGAACAAATCGCCTGCTCGGCTGCCAGCCGCGCGCGGCCTTCGCCCTTGGCGCAGCCGGTACCCATCAGGGCGCGGCCCATGCCGGCCATCACGGTACGCACGTCGGCGAAGTCCACGTTGACGATGCCGTCGAGCATGATCAAGTCGCTGATGCCCTTGACCGCTTGGAACAAGACCTCGTCCGCCTTGCGGAAGGCCTCGACGAACGTCATGTCGGCGTCCGCGATCGTCATCAGTTTTTCGTTCGGGATCGTGATCAGCGTGTCGACGTGCTCGGTCAGGGCGAGCAGGCCCTGCTCGGCGCGGCGAGCGCGCTGCCGGCCTTCGAACGCGAAGGGCTTGGTGACCACGCCCACCGTGAGCGCTCCAGCCTCACGCGCCAGCTGCGCGATCACCGGGGCTGCGCCCGTGCCGGTGCCGCCGCCCATACCGGCGGTGACGAATACCATGTCGGCGCCTTGAACGACGTCCTTCAGACGCTGAACGTCTTCGAGCGCCGCTTTACGGCCGCGCTCCGGGTCCGCGCCGGCGCCGAGGCCGCGCGTCACGTTGCCGCCGATTGAAATCTTTTCGGCCGCCGAGTTGGAGCCGAGAGCCTGTGCGTCCGTGTTCACCGTGATGAACTCGACGCCCTCCAGGCCGAAATGAATCATCGTGTTGATGGCGTTTCCACCGGAACCGCCCACGCCGATGACCTTGATGCGCGCGTTGTAGGCGCGTGCTTCGTCTGCAAATTCGATTGAGAAACTCATGATCCCTTGCCTCCCGGGCCCGTCCGACTCGTTTGCGCTGGCGTTTCGGGCTGCCTTCCCTAGGCCATCACTGGCCGTTGCCGTTGCTCCCGCTTCGTCCGTTTTGGGTTCGTCTCGTTACTGTCGCGTTTGGGTAGTGTCGTTAAGTCAAGTCGCTAGCAAGAGCTCGCGTCGCGCTCAGAAAGCAGCGCGAAACCAGCTCCAGAATCCACTTTTACCGCCGGCGGGCGCGCCGAGGTCGGCGTCGTCCTGTTGGCGGAGCTCACGTCCGGCTGCGGGCGCCTGGTGCTGCGCGCGATCAGCGAGCTGCTGGGCGCCGTAGCGCAGCAGGCCGACGCCGGTCGCGTACTGCGGGCCCTGCACCAGCTGCACGATGCCCTTCACGCCCACCGGAAAGCCGAGTCGTACCGGCATTCCGAGGATCTCTTCGGCGCACTCGACCATGCCTTCCATGAGCGCGGCACCGCCGGTCAAGACGCAGCCGCTGCTGACCTGCTCGAGCAAGCCGGTTTCTTCGATGCGGCGGCGAGCTTCGCTGAAGATCTCTTCGACGCGCGGCTCGATGATGTCGCTGAGCAGGCGGCGCGCCACGCGGCGCGGCGAGTGCCCGCCGACGCCCGGCACTTCGATCTCCTCTTCGTCGGAGATCATGCGACCGAGCGCGCAGCCGTAGTTGCGCTTGAGGCGCTCGGCTTCGGCCATCGGCGTGCGCAGCCCGGCGGCCACGTCGCTGGTGATGTTGTTGCCGCCGGCCGGGATGACCGAGGTGTGGGCGATGCCGCCGTCGGCGTAGAGCAGCAGGTCGGTCGTGCCGCCACCGATGTCGATGACCGCGACGCCGATCTCTTTCTCGTCCTCGCTGAGCACCGCGTCGGCGCTGGCGAGCGGCTCGAGCACCACGTCGGCGACCGTCAAGCCGCAGCGCTCCACGCAGCGGATCACGTTCTGCACGCACGAGGTAGCGGCCGTGACCAGGTTGACGCGCGCCTGCAGGCGCACGCCGCTCATGCCCACCGGATCGCGGATGCCGTCTTGCGCGTCGACGACGTACTCACGCGGCAGCGCGTGCAGAATCATGCGGTCGGCGTCGACTGGAATCGCGCGCGCGCCTTCCAGCACGCGGTCGAGGTCGGCGCGCGTCACCTCGCGGCCCGAGATAGCGCACACGCCGTCGGAGACCTGGCTACGGATGTGGCTGCCCGCGATGCCGGCATACACGGTCTTGATCTCGACCCCCGCCATGGTCTGCGCGGCTTCGATCGCCTCGCGCACGCTGCGCATGGTCCACTCGATGTTGGAGACCACGCCCTTGCGGAGCCCGCGGCACGGCACGTTCCCCACCCCGAGGATGGTGATGCCGTCAGCGTCTACCTCGCCGACTACCGCCGAAACCTTGGTGGTTCCGAGGTCCAGGCCGACGACGATTTCGCTTTGCGGGAGCGGGGTTCTCATGGCTGCTTGCTCGAGGAGCCGGCTTTCCCTACCGGCTGAAGGCTGAGGCCGACGCTGCCATGCACGGTTTTGGCTGGCCAAGTTTCAGCGCAAGAATTCAAGGGGTTGGAAGCGATTTGGTGGGTCATGGACCTACTTCATCCTGACCACGACCCGCTCGGGGTGCGCCTGGTTGTCAAGAAACACGATGCCCGGTGCGCGACCCTTGCGGCGCATCTCGCTCACCACCTGCTCGCCCATCAGCAACTTGCGGCGGTAACCATCCTTGCCGAGCTCGAAAGTGATGCCTTCCTTACCCGCCGTCAGCACCACATCGCCGGAGTCGGCGAGGTGTACCTCTTGGGCTACCTGGCTCTTGCTGAGCGGGACGCGACCGTACTGCTCGAGCACCTCCAGGGCCTGCCGAACCCGATCGATCTCCCGCGGGCGATCCCGCGACAGCCCCTCGATTGAAACGCCCGTGATGAGCGGAAAGTCGGCCGGGTCGCCGGGGGCTAGCTCCTTGAACGGGTCGCCCTCGGCGGTCACCAGGTACAGACGCCCTGAGAACACGGCCAGGGCTGCCGGCTCACGCTCCTTGACCTCGATGCGCAGCGCACGCGGCAGGTCGCGCGTGACGCGAGCCTCCACAATCCAGGGGTTTTGCAGGAGCTTTTGCTCTGCGGCGGCCGTGTCGAGGGCGAAGATGTTGCCGCCCAGACTCACGCCGGCCTGCTCACGGGCCTGCTCGGGCGAGACCCGCTTGCCACCCAAGAGAGTCACCTCTTGCAGGGCAAAACGGGGACTGGTGAGCGCGTAGTGCCGGATGCCGTACGCGACCGAGACCGAGGTCCCGATCACGAGCAGTAGACCCAGCCCGAGGCGTAGCGCCGCGACGAACCGCCGCAGAAACACCGAGCTTCCGTCGGCGACGAGCTCGGGCTCTTGAGCGGGGGCGTCGGACACGTCCTCGGGCTCGAAGCCGAAGTCCTCGCTGGGCGCGCGCAGCGCCGCATGACGAGCGGGGCTCGGACGACCGCTCACGGAGCAGCCTTTCCGGCGCGGGCCCGAATATCGGCGGCCACGGGACCGAGCACCTTGTTCACGTCACCAGCGCCCAAAGCGATCACCACATCACCCGGACCAGCCAGGCGGGCCAACTCGGCGGCTACTTCGGCACGGTCGCGCACGTAGCGGACCGCTCCGTGTCCGTGCTCGGCGATGGCCTGAGCGAGCCGCTCCGAGGTGATGCCCGGGATGGGCTTTTCGCCGGCTGCGTAAATGTCGCAAACCAGCACCACATCGGCCTTGTTGAAGGCGCGGGTGAAGTCGTCCCACAGGCTCTCGGTGCGGGTGTAGCGGTGCGGCTGGAAGGCCACGAGCACCCGCTTGTCGTAGGCATTGCGGGCCGCCGACAGCGTGGCCTCGATTTCGGCCGGGTGGTGGCCGTAGTCGTCCACCAGCGCCACGCCCTCGGCCTCGTCGACGATCGAGAAGCGACGAGCGACGCCGTGGAACGTGGCGAGCGCGTCTTTCATCACATCTAGCGGCACTTCCAGCTCGTCCGCCACCGCGATGGCGGCCAGCGTGTTGAGCACGTTGTGCTGGCCGGGCATGCGCACGCTGAACTCGCCGAGCGGCTCGCCGCGCCGGTAAGCGACGAAGCTGGTGCTCAGGCCGCGGAAGTTGATGTTGCGCGCCGAGTACTGCGCCTGAGGCGAAAGGCCGTAGGTCACGTGCCGGCGGTGCACCCGCGGCAGCAAATCCTGAACGTGCGGGTGGTCGAGGCACAACACCGAAAGGCCGTAAAACGGCACCTTCTCTAGGAACGCCATGAAGGCTTCCTTCACGGCCTCGTGCGTCTTGTAAAAGTCGAGGTGCTCCGGATCGATGTTGGTGACGACCGCGATCGTGGGCGTGAGGCGCAGGAAAGAGCCGTCGCTCTCGTCCGCCTCGGCGACTAGGAGGTCGCCAGCGCCGAGCCTGGCGTTCGAGCCCAGCGCGGCCATGCGCCCGCCGACCACCACCGTGGGGTCGAAGCCGGACGCGCGCAGGATGGTCGCGACGAGCGACGTGGTCGTAGTCTTACCGTGCGAGCCGGCGATCGCGATGCCGTATTTGACGCGCATCAGCTCCGCCAGCATCTCGGCGCGCGCGATGGCGGGGATGCCGAGCCGGCGGGCTTCGATGAGCTCGGGGTTATCGGGGCTGACCGCGCTGGTGTAGACGACCACGTCCGCGCCGATCACGTTTTGAGCGCGATGGCCGACGTCGATGCGCACCCCCAATCGCTGCAAATTGCGGGTATTTTCGCCTTCGCGCAGATCCGAGCCGGAGACGTCGAACTCCAAAGTGCGCAGGATTTCGGCGAGGCCGCTCATGCCGATGCCGCCGACTCCGATGAAGTGAACGTGACGAACGCGTCCGCGAAACATGAGTTAGATGGCCTCCGTCAACTTCACGAAATCCGGTCCGGCGCCGGGCGAGCGCTGGCTCGCGGCGCCCTGCTGCATCTCAGCCACGCCGGCCAGGCTCAAGAGGTCGAGCGCGATGGCGTGAGCCGCGCGCGGGCGACCGATACGGCGAGCGCTATCGGCCATCGCGACGAGCCGCGCAGGGTCGTTCAGCAGCGCGCTGAGTTCACTGGCGAGGCGCTCCGGCGTCGCTTCCGCGCTCGGTACCCACACCGACGCGCCCTCGCGCGCGATGCAGTCGGCGTTCACCTTTTGGTGATCGCCAGCGAACGGATACGGCACCAGCAAGCTCGGGCGACCGACCGCACAGACTTCACCCACCGCGCCAGCGCCCGCGCGCCCGATCACGAGATCGGCCGCGGCTAGCGCCGCCGGCATGTCGTCGATGAACGGCGTCACCCGAGCGCGCGCCGACAGACCGAGCTCGTCGTAGAGCGCGACGGCCGCAGCTTCGTGAGCGCGACCGCATTGGTGCACCACGCTCACGCCCTCACCGAGGCGAGCTAGCGCGCGCGGCACCGCTTCGTTCAGCGATTTGGCACCTTGGCTGCCGCCCAGCACCAGCACCGCCAGGCGTCCGCGCTCGGGCATTCGGTACGGCGCCGGCTCGAAGCCGCTGCGCAGCGGCGCGCCCGTGTGCACGGTGACGCCCGGGCGGAAATAACGCTGGCTGTACTCGAAAGCGACGTACGCCCGCTGGACGAACGGCGCGACCAGCCGATTGGCGAGGCCGACCTCGGCGTTCGGCTCGGCCAACGCGACCGGAATGCCGAGCGTGCGCGCCGCCAGTGCCACCGGCCCCGCCGCGTAGCCACCGATCGAGAACACGGCGGACGGCGCCACGCGCTGCACGATGCGCCGCGCGAGCGGGATCGAGGCTGCAGCACTTCCGATCCCTTGCAGCGCGCCCTTCACGCCGCCGCCACGGATCGGCACGACCTTGACCAACTCGAGCTCGTAGCCGCGCTCCGGCACCAGCCTGGTCTCCATGCCCTTATCGGTGCCGACGAACACCAGCCGTGCGCTCGGCAAGAGCGCGCGCACCGCGTCCGCCACCGCCAGCATCGGGAAGACGTGGCCGCCCGTGCCGCCTCCGGCGAAGAGCAGCGTGGTCAGGACAACGCCTCCGCGGTGCGCTTGGCCCGCGCTTTGGCGCCGAGCTCCGGCGCAAACCCCGCTTCGCTCACCAGCATCGCGCTCGCTTCCGGCTCGCGGCGCTCGCCGGGCAGGCGCTGGTTACTCGTGACCTCGCTACGCCGCGAAATGCTGAGCAAGATGCCCATGGCAGCCGCGCACACCAACAGCGACGAGCCGCCGTAGCTGACGAACGGCAAGG
>JBEHXA010000196.1:0-11712 GCA_048498935.1 Myxococcota bacterium | reverse complement strand
CTCGACCCGCATCTCAGTCATGTTCGAAGCTTCTTGAAGCGTGCGCCGAACTGCTCGGAGCTGGCAAGCTCGACGAAAACCGGGGTCTGGTACTTGGGCAGGCGCTCGCGACAAAACGCGAACATGCGACGTTTGAAGACGTCGAGCGCTTCTGGCTCCTTCAGGTTGAAGCGGGCGGCTACGATTTGACCCATCATCGCGTGCGGCTTCCCGAACACCGTAACCTCTTGGACGTTGTCGAGCTGTAGTAGCAAATTCTCGACTTCGGCCGGATACACCTTCTGCCCACCCACGTTGATGAGATCCGAGGCTCGCCCCAGGATCCTCAAATATTCGCCGTCGACCTCGACTGCGTCCTGCGTGTTCAACCAGCCTTCGTCGTCGAACAGGTCGGGCGCGTTCAAGTAGCCTAGCATCGCCGTTTCGGCCTTCACCCACAGCACGCCGCCCTCGACCTTGGTTTGGAACTCTTCGCCCGTGAATTTGATCCAGAGCGAGGTCGAATCGCGTGAACGCGAGCGCAGCACTCCGAGCTCGGACATGCCGTACGTTTGCACCAGCGCGACCTCCGGAAAGACCTCGTGCAGGCGCTGCAAGGTGCTGGCCGGCATCGGCTCCGTGCCGTATGCGATCACCTTCAACGACGACAAATCGCGCTGTTCCCACACGCCCGAGATCAGGAACAAGTTGAGGAAGGTGGGCGACGTCGGCAGCGTGTGCACCGCGTGCCGCTCGATGGCGGCCGCTACTGCCTCGGGTGTGCGCTGCGGCACCGTCACGATGCTGCCTCCGCTGGCGAACGCGTTCAGCATCGTGTCGACGCCGCCGATGTGATCGAACAGCAGGAAAGTGAGCGTCGTCTTCTTCTGCCGAACCTTGCGAAATTTCTCCAAAATCTTGGAAAGGTCGTGAAGGATCGCTTTCGGTGCGCCGGTCGAGCCGGAAGAAAAAATGACCAGCCCAGGTCGCCCCAGCGCCGCCAGCCGGAGCATGAGCGGATTTTCGACTCGCGCTCCCAGCTCGCTCAGCTTCCAAGCGTCGGCCTCGTCGAGCTCGATGAGCAGCGACACCTCCGCGATGGTCAGAAACTTCTCGCGGTGCGCCCGCATCTGCGGAGTGAGCGGCACGACCACGGCGCCGAGCCGCATGGCCGCCAAGAACGCAGCGCAAGCTTGCTCCGAGAACGAGCCTTCGATCGCGACCGCCTTGCCCGGGCCCACGCCGTGCCCAGAGAGCCGCTGGTACCACTCGTCGGCGGCTCTCAGCAGCGCCTCGTAACTGCACGAGTGGTCGCCCGCTGCGAGCGCGGGCGCGCCGTCCCACTCGGCCAGGCGCGCGAAGAACCAGTCCGGGCTCATCGGTGGGACGCGTTCAGGTGATGCCGCCCAGGTAGATGACTTGGCCGGTGATGTTGTCACTCGTCGGGCTGATGAAGAAGTCGCACACGTTCGCGCAGTCTTCCGGTGAGCCCAGGCGCTTGATGGCCAGGTTGTTGACCACCGCGTCGATCTTGTCCTGTGGCACGCCCTTGATCATGTCGGTCATGATCGGCGTGGCGCCGAACGAGTTGCACGTCACGCCCCATTGACCGAGCTCGAACGCCAAGATGCGCGTGAACGTCACGACCGCGCTCTTCGACGCGGCGTAAACGGCTTCTCCAGCCAGCGCGATGGGCGCGACGATCGTCGTAAAATTCACGATTCTGCCGTAGCGACGGCGCATCATCACCTTGGCTGCGTCGCGGCACACCAGCATGGTGCCGGTGACGTTCACCTCCAGCATGCGATTGGCGGACTTGGCCGGCGTGAGCAGCACGTGGTTCATGCTGGCGATGGCAGCGTTGTTCAGCACCACGTCGATGCGGCCATGGCGCTTGGTGATGTCCGCAACCATTTTGCGCACACCCTTTTCGTCCGCCACATCCACCTGATGGTGGTGGTAGCCCTCGCCCAGCTCCAGCTCACCGCGGCTACAGCCTTCGACCGCGTAACCTTTCTTGAGGTAGTACTCCGCCAGGTAGCGCCCGATGCCCTTGCGTGAGCCGGTGATGAGCATCACCGGGCGTTCGCTGACGGTCACGCCGCCCCCTCTTCCGCGGTGGTGATGACGTGATCGCTCAAGGCACCCACAGTGCGAAACGGACTGTTCTTCTGCGACATGGCCTTGTCGTTGGCCAGCGTGACAGAAATGCCATGCTGCTGCTCGACCCGCTGCTCTACCTCGACGATCAGCTGAACGACGCCGAGCGAATCGAGCACCGCGTCGGGACCAACCAACACGGTCTCGTCGCTGATGCTCGCGGGGGGTGGATTGCCCTCTTGCGCGAAGACCTCTTGCAGGCTCGCCACCACGATCTCGTATGCGTCCTTGCGTGCAATCATCGTTTCCGTCTGACCTTTCGTCTCGAGCCTACCGCCACTTGGCGAGCGATACTCTACGCCGTCCGGCCAGCAGCGTGTTGGGCGGCAAATCCTCGGTAACGACCACCGAAGCCCCCACCACCGACCCCGCCCCAATCGTGACGCCGGGCATGATGGTGCAGCGCGAGCCGAGCCAGCAGCCGGCCTCGACGCGGATGGGCTTCGCCCCCGAAACGCGTCCCCGGTCTCGAGGGTCCGAGGAGTCATAGGTGCGGGTTAAAAACATGACCTCGTGGCCCACGGCGACGTGGTCGGCCAGCGTGATGGGTGCGTCGAGTTGGAACATGCAGCCGTAGTTCAGGCCGCAGAGCTCGCCCACTTCGAGCCGTGAAGCGAAGTCCCCTTCCCCGGTCAGAAGGGGCATCCCCCAGAACAAGGTGCCGGGGGCAACGCGAGCGCCGGCCAGCCGTAAGCTCGCCGCCACGGCGCGCGAGGCGACGAAGGGCGGAAGACGATTCATCACCCACTCGCTCACCCCGAAGGGGATGCTCGTGCTCGACTTTTCGACTCGGCGGCTGCCCGGGATCACCACTTCGTCAGGTAACCCGGCTGCGCCGTAGCGTCTAGCCACGGGCGCCGCCACGCCTGCGCTCGTCACATAGAATGAAACAATACTGCAATGCTGCCCGGTTTGGCTCGCCGACCTCACGTGTGTACTACGCTAGGCGCGTCGCACATGAGCTCGCTCACCTCTCGGGTATGCAAGTCGCTGGTCGCGCCGCTCTCCTGCGCGCTCCTGCTCACGGGTTGCCCGCGTGAACAGCCTCCGCCTTCCTGGTTCGAGCGCGCCCCCGCCAGCGCCGCGGCGCCGACCCACAGCGCCAAGGTCCAAGGGCTCACTGGTCCGTTCGAGAGCTGCGCCAAAACACCGCTCAACGAGCTCATCCGTGTCGACCAGTTCGGCTACCGACCGAGCGCGAAGAAGGTCGCGGTGCTCAGCGAGCCGGTGCAAGGCTGGAACGCCGGCGCGGAGCTGAAGCCGGGCAAAGTTTACGAAGTGCGGTCGTGGGACACGGGGGCCGTGGTTTTCACCGGAGCGCCCGTGCCTTGGAACGGCGGAGCGGTACAGAAGAGCTCAGGCGATCGCGGCTCTTGGTTCGACTTTTCGCCGCTCAAGGCCGACGGCTCTTACTGCGTGCTGGACCGCGAGCGCGGCGTTCGCTCCGACCGCTTCGAGATTCGCCGCTCCGTGTACCGCGACGTGCTGAAGGCGGCGCAAAAGGTATTCTATTTTCAACGCGCCAACATCGCGAAGTCGAAGCCGTACGCGTGCGTCGGCGACAAATGCTGGCTGGCCGCGGCCGACAACGTCGGCAAACGGCAAGATCGCGAAGCGCGAAATGTTCGCGATCGGGACAACCCGGCCACCGCGCGCGACCTGTCGGGCGGCTGGTGGGATGCAGGCGACGTGAACAAGTACGTCACCTTCACCAAGGGCCCCGTGCACCAGCTGCTCAGCGCTTACAGCGAGCGGCCGAGCGTGTTCGGCGACGATTTCGGCATCCCGGAGTCGGGCAACGGCGTCCCGGACGTGCTCGACGAGCTGAAAGTCGAGCTCGACTGGCTGATCAAAATGCAGCCGGCGGATCTGAACGGTGGCGTTCTGCCCAAGCTGGGCAACGTCGACTTCGTCGAGACGATCCCGGAGAGGTCCACCTATCCCCGCTACTACTACCCCGAGCCGTGCTCTTCGGCGACGATCGTAGTCGCCAGCGAGTTCGCGCACGCCGCATTGGTGATGAAGGGTGTCACGCAGCTCGCCGCCTACTCCGACGACCTGCGCGCGCGGGCGCAAAAAGCCTGGACACATTTCGAGCGCCATCCGAGAAGCCCGAACTGCGACGACCTCACGATCAAGGCCGGCGACTCCGACGACAACCTAGAAACTCAAGAGCGTGAACGCGTGGTGGCGGCGATCTACTTGTTCGCGCTGACCGGCGAAGCGACGTACGCCGACGTGATCGCCAAGAGCTACAAGCTCACCCGCCCGATGCAGGAAGACGTCTGGTCCACGTACGACCCGGCACAGGGCGACGCGCTGCTCTACTACGCAGCGCTGCCCAAGGCCGACCCAGCCGTCAAGGCCGCGATCTTGGAGCGCAAGCTCTCGCAAGCGCGCAGCCAGGACGTATACCGGATGTCTCCGGACAAGGATCTGTATCGCGCGTACATGCGCGACAGCACCTTTCACTGGGGCCACAACATGGCCAAAGCGAACACCGGCAACACCAACTACGATCTCGTGGCGCTGCTCAGCCCGAGCGAGAGCGCCAGCTACGTAGAGCGCGCGGAAGGGCTGCTGCAGTCGTTCCACGGCGTGAACCCGCTCGGCATCGTCTACCTGACCAACATGTACGCGTACGGCGCGGAGCGCTCCGCCAATCAGATGTTTCACATCTGGTTCCGCGATGGCGACCCCACGTACGACGACGCAAAGGAGTCACGCCTCGGCCCGGCGCCGGGTTACGTCACCGGCGGGCCCAACGCTCAATACTGCGACGGCCAAGATCCGAATCAGAATCGCTGCGCGAATTCGCAGCTGCGTCGGCAGCCGCCGCAAAAGGCGTATCTGGATTTCAACACGGCTTGGGCGCCCACGCAGGAGCACGACCGTTCGTGGGAAATCACGGAGCCCGGTATCTACTACCAATCGGCCTACGTGAAATTGGTCTCCAAGTTCGTCGAGTAGCGCACTCTGAAGCGCATTTCGCTTCACCACCAAGACGCCATTCGATCCTCGCGCCGTCGAAACGGCATCGACACATCGACTCTGGCGAGCGTCATGTCGCAGTCAGAAGGTGCTGATTTGCCTAGGTGATTCCCGATTTGGTGCACACGCACTGACTCAATGGCTATGTGCAAGCGCACGTCGCCATGGGAAGCTGCCCTTCCCTAATCGGGAGGAGCCCGCTGCGCGCATGGGTGCGAAGCGGCCACGTCATGACCGCCTTTCTCGTCCCCACCCCAGTCGGCAAGCTGGTGATTCCGGCCGTCGCGCCCGATCGCGGCCGCGGCACTCCCATCAAGCTGTCGCTGATAATTCCCACCTACAACGAGTCGAAGAACGTCCCAATCCTAGTCGACCAGCTGCGGCGCCTCCTCGACCCGACGCTGGCGGGAGCATACGAGCTCATCATCGTCGACGACGACAGCCCCGATAGAACCTGGCAAGTCGCGCTCGACTTGGCCGAAACCCGGCCTGAAGTGCGCGTCGTTCGTCGCCAGGGAGAGCGCGGCCTGTCCACAGCGGTAATCCGGGGCTGGCAAGCGGCGCGCGGCGAGGTGCTGGGCGTCATGGACGCGGATCTCCAACATCCGGCCGAGGTCAACCTGGGGCTGCTCAAGGAGATCGATCGCGGCGCAGATTTAGCGACCGCGAGCCGCCACGTCGAGGGCGGCGGCGTCAGCGACTGGAGCCTGGCTCGCCGGCTGCTGTCGCGCGGCGCCCAGGTCTTGGGGCTCCTGATCTTGCCCAACGTGCTCGGCCGGCTTTCGGATCCGATGAGCGGCTACTTCATGCTGCGGCGCTCGGCGCTGGCGGGGGCTCCGCTGGACCCGCTCGGGTACAAGATCCTGATCGAGGTAGTGGCGCGCGGCCGCATCAAATGGATCGGCGAAGTTGGCTACGTCTTCCGTGAGCGCGTCGACGGCGAATCGAAGGTCACCTCGGCGCTCTACATCCAGTACCTCCGGCACTTGCTCAAGCTGCGCATCGCCACGCTGCGCGACTCCCCGTTCATCAAGTTCTGCCTGGTGGGCGCGAGCGGTGTGCTCGTCGACATGTCGCTGCTGTACGCGCTGAGCGACCCGCACATGCTCGGCCTGGGTCTGACCCGCAGCAAAATCATGGCCGCAGAAGCAGCCATTTTTTCGAACTTCTTGCTCAACGAGCTGTGGACCTTCGGTAAGGCGTCGCGACAAAATCCGGCATTCAGCGCGCGCCTGCGGCGCTTCTTGGCGTTCAACGTGATCTGCTCGTTCGGCGTGCTGCTGAACGTGATCATCCTGAACGTCTTGTTCAACTACGCGGGCATGAACCGCTACCTGGCCAACGCCATCGCGATCGTCGCGGTGACCGGCTGGAACTACCTACTCAATCGCAAGCTGAACTGGACGCCGATGAAGGTGCTCGCCGAAGAAGCCTCGCCCACCAGCGCCACGGAAGAAGACGGCGCCGTCGCGCAGGCGCCTTCGGCCCGGTAGTGCCTCGGCAAGCTGCCGGCGCGCGGAAGCAAACAGGAGATATCACGATGAACGACACGCAGCGTAAGCCTGCCTGGTTCTGGGCGCGGCTCAGCGCCGGCTTGATCATGATCGTGGCGGGCGCGCTCGTCAGCCGCGCCGCGTTCCAAGAGTGGGGTCACGACTTCGCTCCGCAGTACGTGTCCGCGTGGATGCTGCGCGAAGGCAAGAATCCTTACGACTTCGCGGTGCAGAACGACGGCTACATACGCCACGTCGGCAGCGTGACGACCTGGGCCAACTTCTACCCGCCGTCCGCCGCCGTCGCCGCCTTGCCGGCGACGCTCTTGCCCTACCCGGTCGCGCGCGAGCTCTGGTTCGTGGCCACCTTCGCGATCATGCTCGTCGGCCTATGGCGCTTCATGGCCGTATTCATGCCGAAGTGGGACACATCGCTGCGCGTCCTGGTGCTCGGCCTGATCTGCAGCGCCGCCACGACGCGCTGGGCATTCAAGGTTGCTCAGCCCGGGCCGGTGGTGCTGGGTCTGTTCGCGGTCTTTTTGGCGGAGCTCAAGCAGCGCCGGAGCGCGCTAGCTACGGCGTGCGGCGCCTTGATCGTGTGCGCCAAGGTAACGTTCGGCATTCCATTCTTCTTGATCGCCCTGGCGTTGCGCCGCATCGGCATGGTCGGCGTGATGCTGGGCGTGTGTATCGTGCTCAACGTGATTGGTTTGTTCGGGATGGGTGGGCCGGCGATCATCCCCGACTACCGCGCCAACCTGGCGCAGTTCGAGCGACCCGACGAGCTCAACTACCCGGATCCGCGCGGCTCCAACTCGCTCGCCCGCACCGACTGGCCGTACCTACTGAACGCCATCGACCCGAGCAACTTCGCGCGCTCCAACTTGATCGGCCACGTGCTCACGCTCGCGGTAACGGCCTGGCTCGCCGCCGAGGCCTGGCGGCTCCGTCACCGGCTGAGCGAGGCGAACGTGCTCCTGGCCCTGGCCGCAGCAGTCGCGCCGCTCTCCATGTTGGCGGTCTACCACCACCACTACGACATGGGGATTTTGCTGCTACCCGTGCTCTTCTACCTGGGGCGCCCCGAGCTCCGGAAGATCCCGGGAGTGTGGGCGTACGTGGTGCCGGTCGTGCTGTACACGGGCTTTTACCCGTATGCCAAGTTCGCCAGCTGGCTCCACACCTTCATGGGCGACAGCGAAGTCCTCATTTCGAGGCCGCTGGCGTGCGTCGTGTGCATCGTCGCGCTGGCCGGCTCGCTCGCGGTGCTGCGCAGCGTCGCGCGCGAGACAGCCGTCGAGCCTAGCGGCGAGCCCGAGCTCGCCGCGCGCTGACCTCAACGTGGCGCGGGGGGCTTAGCGTCGTCGCCGAGCTTGATGTCGAACACAGCCAGCGAGTACGGGCCGAGGTGCGTCGAAATCCCACCGCTGGTGATCTCGCCCTTGTCCTGCTCGAGCCCCTTGCCACCGGCGTACTTGAACACCCGCAAGTTCGACACGTTCCCGCAGCCGTCCAGGTTGATGCTGGTGTTCGCTTCGCTCGTGGCAGAGCGATTGATTGCCACCAGCACCAGGCGTGTGCCCTGCGCGTCCCGGGACGCGAATAGCGACAAGTTTTCGCCTTCGCGCACCGGTAGCGACATGTCCAAGAACCGACCGCCGCTACCGTCGAAGTTCCTGAACGCCCGAAAGGCCCAGTAGCTCGGCTTGTCCTTTTCGAGCCCGCCCCAGTGAAATGCCGCGTCCAATCCCTGCTGGCCGAAACGGCCCAACGCCTCAGCGGTCGCTAGCCCGCCGCTGATGTGGCCCTCGGCACCGAAGTTCCATTCGCCGATCGACAGCTTGAGGCCAGGGTAATTTTCGCGGACCCAGTCCTTCATGCGCGGGATCAGGCGGATCGCATCCTTGATCCAAGATTCGTCTTGGTAGGTGATGTCCCACAGCGCACGAGTGGAGCGGAGCCTGAGCGCCGAGCCTCGCGCGTCGGTCGCCTCCTCACCCCCGTACATGCCGGTCGCCTGCGGATAAAAATGCAGGTCGAGCATGTCGAGCAAGCGCGTGCCGGTTCGCTTCTCGTGCTCCGCGAGTTGCTTCAGGTACCAGGCGATCAGGGCTTGCCCGCCGTGAGCCTTGCGATCGGGCTGCTTGTCGTAACCGGCAACGCGGTCGACCGCCGAATTCATGTAGCCGAGCCAGCCCCATTCGGCCGGGCCGGCGATGACCGCGCCCGGGTCGGCGCGCCGAATCGCGCTCGCGTACTTGATGGTGCGATCGAGCAGCTCGTCGTACGACGTAGGCTCCGGGTGTACGTCGCGATGCGTGACGTCCCAGAGCGCGGGCTCGTTGTCCAAAATGTAGATATCGACGGGGCTGCCGGCGTGTCCCGCGGCGCCGGCTTGAGCGACCAGCTTCTTGATCCAGCCCTCGATCAGCTCGGGCGGGGCCGCCATGCTGGTCTGTTCGGGGCTGCCGGGCACAATCGGAGTGCCGTCGGGGCGCGCGCCATCACCGGCCTCGGGCTTGTAGGGATCGTACTTGCGCTGCTCGCCGAACTTGGCGCGCGGAAAACCGAAGGAGACGCCGTCCTTCGCCACCCAACCCAGGATCGGCACCACCAGCGCGGTCCTGTGCTTTTCCTTCAGCTGCTCGCCGATGCTGTCGAACAGCGTGTTCTTTTGCTTGATGTTCTCGAAGTACCAGTCGCTGCCCGTGTTCCAGGCTCCCAGCTCCCAGTTGTAGCGGGACAGCGGGTTGCCGCCGAAGCGCTGAGCACTCTGACCCGCTTCCCAAGCGTTCGAAGCAGCACCGTAGATGAGCTCGTTGATGGGCTGCGCCGGCGCCTTGCACATGACGCGCAGCTCCGCGTCTCGCTTGGGCGGCTCGCCCACGACACCGGCCGCGGCAGTGAGCACGATGCGGTCGAGCGAGACCCAGTCACTCTCGAGCTGCACGCGACTGCCGATCATGACGCGATCGAACGCCTCCGCCTTGGGGTTCAGCTCTTTCCACTCGACGAGCACCTCGCGCCAGCCGTCCTCGAGCTCGGCCAGGTGGCGCGAGTCGATCAGCACGGTCGGGAAGGAGTCGTCCGGCGTGCCGTTGCGGCGCAGCGCCACCGTCATGAAGTGCCCCCAGTCGGCCGGGGCCTTGTATCGAAACGCAACGGCACCGAACTCGCCACCCGGGAGCTCGGCGTGATGAAGCAGGATGCCGCCGAAGCCTGCGAACACGATCTCAGCAGGGCCGCTACCGAGCTTGTGCGGTCCCCAGCCCCAGTCGTCCCAACCGGTGTTGAGCTTTCCGTCGTAGATGACCTCGGCGACGGTCAGCGGCCCCGCCTTGCGGCCGGCCTTGGCGACGCCACTTTCAGGCGTTTCCGTGACGTTAGGAGCCTTGTGCCGCCGCACTACGGCCCGCACTGCCAGCGCCCCAAATAGGAGCAGCCCTACTAGACCAACGGCCAGCCAAACACGCTTCGCACCTTTCACGCGGTGAACCTCGCTCAGCCGTGTACCACAAGCCCCGGGGTGCGGGCCGGATCTGACGCTACTTGCGCTGGTCGATGGTGGGCGCGGTCGGGTTGAACACCTTGTGCACGCTCGGCATGTCGACCAGGAGCCCGTAACAAATGACCACAGCGCACACCACGACCGCGGCCATCAAGGTCGGCTCTTTGTAGAGGCCTTCAGGGCGCTGCACGGCGCTGTTCGGTCGAAACGCGAGCATCAAGTAGATGGCCATCACGAGCGACACGAGCGGGAACGCTACGATCAGCTCCAAGCGATAGCGGAACGTGAACGCTCCCAAAAAGAGCATCGCGGCCGAGCCGTAGAACATGATCGAAACGAGCAGCCGCTCTTCCGTGTAGAACGCGAACGACTTGCGGTACGCCGCGGCGCGAGCGTGGTCCGCGATGTCGCGGAACTCGGCGTAGCGCTTCATCGCCATGAAGTAGCAGCCCACCATCCAGTAGCTGAGGAGCAGCGAAGCCGGAGGCAAGAAGGTGGTGCCCACGATGTACCAGCCCGCCAGCATGCGGATCGGGTTGTTCACCGACTCGGACAGCACATCCAGGTAAGGCAGGTCTTTGCTGCGGATCGGGCGAATATTGTAGATGCAGCCCATGATCCACAGCACGAGCGCCGTCAGCATGAACGGCGTCGAGATCAGGCTGCCCAGGCCGACGCCGATCAGCATCAGGACGATCCACTGCACGTAGGCGAGCGGGATGTTCACCTTGCCGGAAGGCACGGGCCGCGCATGCTTGACCGGGTGCGAGAGGTCCGAGGGCGCGTCGAGCACCTCGTTGACGACGTAGTTGCTGGACGCGACCAGGCAGATCGAGGCCATGCCGATCAGGATGCGTTGAAAGAGGCCAGGGCCGAAGCTCTGCGGATCGACGCCGATGGCCGCGACGATGCCGGGCAGAACGAACACGTTCTTGAACCAGTGGTCGATTCGGGCGATCGAGATATGCCCGCGCAGGGTGGCGCGACCCTTGATTTGGGTAGCGGGGGCGAGCGGCGCTTCTCCGGGAACTTTTGCTTCAGCCATGTGACACGAGCCTCTTCGTCCGCGCGGCATCGCCAGCACAGACCGCCGCGAACCTTACCCGATAACGCGAAGCGCCGAAAGAGCCGCGGCTCGTGACATTTGGGGTCGCTCGCTCGACAAGAACTCTATCCTAACGTCACTTTATCGCGCGTTTGGGGCTGGGGCCCCAATCGCCCACGAGACCGAGATGGGATCGGACTCACCGAAAAATTTGCGCGATCGTCCGTGAAACGGACGCGACTCGGAGTCGTCGTGCATAATACGTGGCCGCAAGGAACCAGCGTTTTCTCACATGGTCGACACAGCCCCCGCCTCCCCATCCGCAGCTCAAGGCAACAGCTTCGACGTCGCAGCCCTCCGGCGCACATTCGAAGACGAGGGCTACGTGGTCCTCCGCAACGTGCTGTCGCGCCAAACGCTGGCGACGGTCAACCAGCGTTTGGCAGACGAGTACGCGCGCTGGCAAGCCAGCAACGAGAGCTTCCGCGGCGGTGGGCTCTTGAGCGGCCACCTCAACTGCTACCCGGGTGAGGTGG
>JBEHXA010000195.1:0-11719 GCA_048498935.1 Myxococcota bacterium | reverse complement strand
GCGATCGCGAGCTAGCCCTCGCGATCGCCCAAGCACAAGCCCCCGTCTCTGCGCTCGAGCATGCTCTGGCCGAGCTCGAGCACGCCTCCCAAGAGCTGGGCCACGGCGACGCCTCGGGTGCGCGCGTCAACGAAACCAAGCTCCGCGAGCTCGCTCGCACCCTGCTCGCGTCAGCCCCTGCTGTCACCCCGGAGAGCAGAACGCGCTCCGACGCCACTCCCCCCACCCCTAGTTCTTCCCTCGCCTCCCCGGCTCCCCGCCTCCCTGTTGCTTCTTCTCCTTCCCCCGACGAAGACGCCGAGAGCGTTTGGCGGCCCACGCTGGCCGAAGACATGCTGGCCGCGTTCTTGGACGAATGCGTGGAGCGCACCGATTCGCTCTCGGAGCGACTGCTCCGACTCGAGCAAGCCACCGGCGATCGCGAGCTAATCGGCGAGATTTTCCGCGATTTGCACACACTCAAGGGCTCGAGCGCGTTCGCGGGGCTGATCAAGATGAACCGCGTCGCTCACCAAGCCGAAGACCTGCTCGGCGCCCTGCGCGACGGCCGCCGTCAGGTGGATCGCCCGGTGATCGACGTGCTGCTCGGAGCGCTCGACACCCTGCGCGCCATCGTGCAGCTCGCCCGCACCGGCCAGCCCATCGCGCTCGACGTCCGCCCCCTCATCGCCCGCCTCGCCAACCCGACCGCCGCGGTCACTGCCACCACCACGGTCGCTGCCGCTACCACGACCAGCGCCACTACCACGGCCACCACTCCGAGCGCGCAGGGCACGCTCCGCATCGAATTCGAAAAAGTCGACCACCTCTTGAATCTGGTCGGCGAAGTCGTGCTGGCGCGCGGAAGGCTCAGCAGCGCCTCTGAGGTGCAGACAACGATCTTACGCGAGGTAGTGACGGTGCGAAAGCGCCTCGCAACGGAAGGCCATGCCCTCAACGGCAGCGCCGCTTCGCTGGGCGATGCGCTCGAGCGCCTGGAGCGCGTCTTGCGCGAAACCTTCGGCGAAGTGGAGATGGGCTTGGGCGGCTTGGGGCTCGCGGTCGGGCAGCTACGCGACACCGTGATGAAGCTCCGGATGGTGCCGATTGCACGGCTTTTTTCGAAGTACCAGCGCACGGTGCGCGAGCTAGCGAACGCGCTCGGCAAGCAGATCAGCGTCGAGTTGCTGGGCGCCGAGACCGAGCTCGACAAGGTGCTGGTCGAGCGCCTGGAAGATCCGCTGCTCCACCTGGTACGCAACGCTGCCGACCACGGCATCGAGCCGCCCGACGAACGCGAACGCGTCGGTAAGCCGCGCCAAGGTCGCGTCGTGCTCTCGGCGAGCCAAAGCGGCGGACAGATCGTGGTGTCGATCCGCGACGATGGCCGCGGGCTCGATCCCGAGAAGCTGAAGCGTAAGGCCGTCGAGAAGGGCCTGCTCACGAGCGAGGAGGCCGAGGCGCTCGATGACGAACAGGCCTACCAGCTGATCTTTCGCGCTGGCTTCTCGACCGCCGAGCACGTCTCCGATGTGTCGGGGCGCGGGGTCGGCATGGATGTGGTGCGCGAGGCGATTTCGCGGCTCAAGGGCGACGTGCGCATCGAAAGCGAGGTCGGCCGTGGCACCACGCTCGAGCTGAGCTTGCCGCTCACGTTGGCCATTACCCAAGTGCTGACGGCGCGCGCGGGCGGCGAGCTCGTGGCCATTCCGCTCGATGCCGTGGTGAG
The DNA here is from genome assembly GCA_048498935.1 of Myxococcota bacterium. Lineage (GTDB taxonomy): Bacteria > Myxococcota_A > Polyangia > Polyangiales > Polyangiaceae > PMG-095. The sequence continues at coordinate 10,011 of JBEHXA010000195.1, read as the reverse complement.
CGCTCAAACGGTGGAGGCAGCCGATTTGGAGCGGGTTGCGACCGGCACCTGCATTCGCGTCGGCAGCGCGCTCTTGCAAGTGGTCGATCTGGCCGACGTGCTCGGGCTCTCGGGTGGCACCACGCTGGGCGACGAGCAACCGAGCAGCGTCGTGATCGTGCGCCAGGGGCAGCTCGAGCTGGCTCTCTCGGTGCAACAAGTGCTGGGCCGCCACGAGGTGGTGATTAAAGCGCTCGGGCCGCTGCTGGCTGCCGCCCCGTGCACGGCTGGTGCGGCCCTGATCGGCGAGCGCATGGTGCTGGTGATCGACTTGGCAGACGTCGCGGCTCGCGCTCTGGCGGGCAAGCACAGCGCCCCTCGCTCGCGCCCGCGCGCAGTTTCGGCCACGCGCGCCAGGGTGCTGGTCGCCGAAGACAGCCCGCTGATTCGCGATGCCATCCGCCGCGAGCTCTCGCGTGCCGGTTTCGATGTCACGGTTGCGGAGGACGGCGAGCAGGCGCTGCGGCTCGCGCTCGAAGGTCGCTTCGACGCCGTCTCAAGCGACGTGATGATGCCCAAGATGGACGGGTACGAGCTCGTGCGCGCGCTCCGCCAGCAGCCGCGCTACCAGCAGGTGCCGATTGTCATGGTGACTAGTAAAGACGCCCGAATCGACGCCATGAAGGGCTACGACGCCGGGGCCGACGCCTACCTCGCCAAGCCCGCCGAAGCCGACGAGCTAGTCCGCACCTTGGACTCCCTGCTTCGTCGCAAGCCGTAGCCTCGAAAAGCCGCATTTCTGCCGCGACTTTGCGGCCCTTCCACCGCGGACGATCCGTGCTAGGGTCCGCCCGGTTTTACCCAGGGCCGGAGTGGTCTTGGGGCTATCGCGCAGAGCGCCGGAGCTAGTCATGAGTCGTTACCTGTTCACTTCCGAGTCCGTCACCGAAGGCCATCCAGACAAGGTGAGCGACGCCGTCTCCGACGCCGTGCTCGACGCCGCGCTCGCGGGCGACAAGATGAGCCGCGTCGCGTGCGAGACGCTGTGCAAGACCGGCTTCGTCGTGCTGGCCGGTGAGATCACCACCAAGACCAACATCGACTTCGGCAAGGTGGCCAGAGGCGCCATCCGCGAAATCGGCTACACCAGCTCCGAGATGGGCTTCGATGCCGACACCTGCGGCATCCTGATTGCCGTCGAGCCGCAGTCTCCCGACATTTCGCAGGGCGTGACCGAGGGCGAGGGTCTGCACAAGGAGCAGGGCGCCGGCGATCAGGGCCTGATGTTCGGCTATGCCTGCGACGAGACGCCGGAGCTAATGCCCGCGCCGATCATGTACGCGCACCAGCTAGCCAAGCAGCTGGCTGCCGTCCGCAAGAAGAAGCAGGTGGACTTCCTCCGCCCCGACGGCAAGAGCCAGGTCACCGTCGAGTACGAGAACGACGTGCCGAAGCGCATCGAGACCGTCGTGATCTCGACCCAGCACTCCGAGAGCGTGAAGCACAAGACGCTCAAGGAAGCGATGATGGAGCTGGTGGTCAAGAAGACGCTCCCGAAGGAGCTGCTCGACAAGAACACCAAGTACTTCATCAATCCGACCGGTCGCTTCGTGGTCGGTGGGCCCTGCGGCGACGCCGGCCTGACCGGTCGCAAGATCATCGTCGACACGTACGGCGGCATGGGTCGCCACGGCGGCGGCGCCTTCAGCGGCAAGGATCCGTCGAAGGTGGATCGCTCGGCCTGCTACTACGCGCGCTTCGTGGCCAAGAACATCGTGGCCGCCGGCCTGGCCAAGAAGTGCGAGGTCCAGGTGGCGTACGCGATCGGCGTGGCCAAGCCGATGGGCGTGTACGTGCACACGTTCGGCACCGGCAAGCTCGACGACGAGAAGCTCGCCGCCTACGTCGCAGACAAGTTCGACTTCCGCCCGCGCGCCCTGATCCAAGAGTTGGACCTGTTGCGCCCGGTCTACAGCCCCACGGCTGCGTACGGCCACTTCGGTCGCTCCGAGTTCACCTGGGAAAAGACGACGCGCGCCAAGCAGCTCGCCGCCGACCTCGGTGGCACTGTGCTCAAGAGCGCCCTCAATGGCAGCAATGGCAACGGCAAGGCCGAGAAGGCACCTGCCAAGCCCGCCAAGAAGGACGCGAAGAAGAGCAAGCGCGGCGCCTCCGCCTCCGCCTGATCCATCACGTCAGCGCAATACGAGCGCTGTGTGCATCACTGCACACGGCGCTCGTCGTCTTTGTGCGCTCGAGTTTTACAGGGAGGCGGGGCGGGTGCAGTTGCGGCCGGCGGCTTTGGCGGCGTAGAGCTGCGCGTCGGCGCGGTCGTACAGGGCTTCCGGCTCTTCAGCGCCGGCGAGCTGCGCGACGCCGAGGCTGACCGTCACGGGCAGCACCTTTTCTTCGAACACGTACGGCTCGCGCGAGACGGCACGCCGAATCGCGTCGGCGCGCTCGAGCGCCGCGGCCAGATCGGTGTCGTCGCACAGCACCGCGAACTCTTCACCGCCCACGCGACCGAACACCTCCGTGGGCGAGAGAATGCCCTGCACGGAGGCCGTGGCGCCGCACAGCACGGCGTCGCCCGCCATGTGGCCGTAGGTATCGTTGACCTTCTTGAAGTGGTCGAGATCGAAAACGATCAGCGAAAGCGCGTGCCCAGCGCCGCCTGCCCGCAGCACCGACAAGCGCAGGCTCTCGTCGAAGTGACGCTTGTTGAAGATGTTGGTGAGCGGGTCGAAGCGCATCAGGCGCTGCACTTCTTCGTGGTAGGCGCCCTCGATGTTGCCGCCGGCGACGTACTTGAGCAGCGCCTTGCCGATGCCGATGCGGTCGCCGTCCTTGAGCAGCTGCTCCTTGACGCGCACGCCGTTCACGTACGTGCCGTTGGTCGAACCTTGATCGACCAGCTTGTGCCCGCCCCCGAAGCGCTCGATGCGCGCGTGCTTACGGCTCACCGAATCGGCATCCAAGATGAGCCCGGCGCCAGAGCCGCGCCCGATGTCGATCGGCTGGTCGCTGAGCACCAAGCGGTGACCCAAGCGAGTGCCGGACAGCACCAAAATCAGGGCGCGCTGCTCCGAGGCGACGCGGATGAGCGTGCCCATATCGCGCGAGATCGTCACCTCGAGCGTTGACTCGTAGTTGTCGTCGGGTTCTGGCAAGGTCCAAGCTCGCGACCCTGTGTCGCGATAGCTTCTTCAGCATACCAAACGCTAGAAACCTTCCAACAAGCGCCAACACAATGACCACAAACCCAGGCGCGCTGCGTCAGAACGATAGCTCGGTCTCGTGGGGTCGGTGCCCCCGTCTCGGGGGTCGGTAGGGCTTCACCCTACCTCGTGTCAGAAGGTGTCCGGGGATACCCTTACCTTGCCGCACATGTAGGGAAGTGGGACTGTCAAACGTCGTAGTACAGGAAGTACTCGAACGGCGTGGGGCGAAGGCGTGAGGCTTGCACTTCTTGCTCGCGCTTGAAGTCGAGCCACATCTCGATCACGTCCTTGGTGAAAACATCGCCCTTGAGCAGGAACTCGTGATCGGCTTCGAGCGCGTCGAGTGACTGCTCGAGCGACGCGGGCATGCGCGGCACGTCCTTCAGCTCTTCGGCCGAGAGCGCGTAGATGTCCTTGTCGAGCGGCTGCCCGGGATCGATCTTGTTCTGAATGCCGTCCAACCCAGCCATCATCATCGCGCTGAACGCAAGGTACGGATTGGTGGAGGGGTCGGGAAAGCGCAGCTCGAGCCGCCGCGACTTGGGCGACGGCGAGTAGGTGGAAATGCGAATGGCAGCGGAGCGATTTCGGCTGGAATAGGCCAGATTCACCGGAGCTTCGTAGCCCGGTACCAGGCGGCGGTAGCTGTTGGTGGTGGGGTTCGTGAGCGCGGCCAGCGCGTGAGCGTGCTTGAGGATACCGCCCACGTAGTAGAGGGCCATCTCGCTCAGCCCGGCATAGCCGTCGCCTGCGAACAGCGGCTTGCCGTCCTTCCACAGCGACTGGTGGCAGTGCATGCCGTTGCCGTTGTCGCCGAACATCGGCTTCGGCATGAACGTGGCCGTCTTGCCGTTGCGGTACGCGACGTTCTTCACGATCGACTTGAACCACATCAGCTTGTCCGCGCACTTGAGCAAGCTGTCGAAGCGCATGTCGATCTCGCCCTGGCCGGCCGTGGCGACCTCGTGGTGCGAGACCTCCACCTCGATGCCGACCTTCTCCATCTCCAGGCAGATCTCGGTGCGCAGGTCCATCTGCGTGTCCTGCGGCGGGACCGGGAAGTAGCCTTCCTTGTTGCGGATCTTGTGGGCCAGGTTGGGCCCTTCAGCGCGGCCGTTGTTCCAGACCGCCTCCACCGAATCGATGGCGTAGAAGGCTTCGTGCCCCTTCACGTCGAAGCGCACGTCGTCGAAGATGAAGAATTCCGCTTCGGGGCCGAAGTAGGCGGTGTCGGCGTAGCCGGTGCTTTTCAGGTACGCCTCGGCCTTGAGCGCGATTTGGCGCGGATCGCGCGAGTAGGTTTGGCGCGTGATCGTGTCTTGCACCGTGCAGATGAGCGACAGCGTCGGGTGCTTGGTGAAGGGGTCCATGACCGCGGTCGCCGGATCCGGGATCAAGAGCATGTCGCTCTGGTTGATCGGCTGAAAGCCGCGGATCGACGAGCCGTCGAAGCCGAAGCCGTCTTCGAACGCCTCCACGTTGAGGCGGTGGAACGGCACCGACGTGTGCTGCCACTTGCCGATCAGGTCGACGAACTTCAAGTCGACCATCACCGCAGCGTGCTTTTTGCCCAGATCGATAGCGTGCTTCGGATCCATGCGTTTTCCCTCGCCGGCGAGCCTACAACGCGTTGGTGGGCGTTGGCACGGCTGTCTGAGGACCCGTTACGGACCTGGGACCAACAATGTGGCCCGGTTGGGCCGCCCAGCTGGGCGGCCGTAACCAGGCCTCCCCAAACTAGATCGCTTCTTCGGCGCGCTCGCCGGTGCGGATGCGCACGGCTTCGTCCACCGGCATCACGAAGATCTTACCGTCGCCGATGCGACCGGTCTTGGCGCTCTTCTCGATGGCGTCGATCACTTGGTGCACCATCTGATCGGGCACCACGATTTCAAGCTTCACCTTCGGCACGAAGTCCACGACGTAGGCAGAGCCACGGTAGACTTCCTTCTTACCGCCCGTGCGCCCGAAGCCCTTGACCTCGGTCACGGTCATGCCCTGGATACCGACCTCGGACAGGGCGTCCTTCACTTCATCGAGCTTGAAAGGCTTGATGATTGCCTCGACCTTCTTCATCTCGCTCTCTCCATCAGTTGGGGGGCTGTTACCCCAGGCGGCCTGTTTGACCGGGCACCTTCAGCGCTGCGCGCCGCATAGATGTCGTGGGCTCACACGAGCAGCCAATGGAGGGAGTAACGGGGTCCTTGTTTCTCGAATGTTTCGCATAGAAGTCTCACTGCTCGATGCGCTACTTTGGCGAAATTCACCGACGGTCAATCGGGTGATGTTTGGGGGCGCCGGCCCAAAGACGGCGCCCTCGCGGCACTCAGGCAGGGGCTCAAACGCTCGAAGTCGGGCGTATCGGCCCGTTGACCTGCCCAGGTTACGCTAAGGTCCCGAGCCGCTCCCTCTCATGGTCACACAGAACCAGTCCAAGGTCCCGGACGGCACCCTGCTCGAGGGCAAGTTCCGGGTCACGAGGGAAATCGGCCGGGGCGGAATGGCCGCGGTGTACGAGGCCGAGAACGTCGACATCGGCAAACGCGTCGCGGTGAAGATCCTGGCGGCCGAGCTGATCACGTCGCGCATCGTGCGTGAGCGCTTCTTGCGTGAGGCACGCGCGGCCGCTGCGGTGCGGAGCCCGTACATCTGTGATGTGTACGACTCGGGCATGTACGAGGAGCGGCCGTTCCTGGTGATGGAGCTGCTCGAGGGCGAGAGCCTCTACGACATGCTCACGCGGGTTCGTCAGCTCGATTTCGACAGCACGCTGCGCATCGCGACGCACTCCGCGCGCGGCCTGGGCAAGGCGCACGAGTCCAACATCGTGCACCGCGACCTCAAGCCCGAGAACATTTTTTTGACGAAGGACGAAGAGGGCAAGCTGCTCGCGAAGCTCGTCGACTTCGGCCTCGCCAAGTTTTACGAGCAGACCAGCGGCCCCGACCAGACCAGCGCGCGTTTGACGCGCGAAGGCGCGCTCTTCGGCACGCCCGCGTACATGAGCCCGGAGCAGGCCAAAGGTAAGGGCGAAGTCGATAATCGAGCCGATTTGTGGGCTCTCGGCTGCATCGTGTACGAGTGCCTGACGGGTCAAACCGTGTGGAGCGTGGACCAGGGGGTGGCGATGATCTTGGCGCAGATCGCCAGCGCGCCCCTGCCCCGACCGAACAAGCTGCGCCCCGATCTGCCGCCCGCTTTCGAGACCTGGTTCCAACGCGCGCTCGAGCGCGATCCGGACAAGCGGTTTCAAACCGCGCGCGAGCTCTCCGATGCGCTCACCAAGGCGCTCTCGACGTCGGCCCCCACGGGTCGGCAAATCTCGCTGTCGAGCGATCACGAGGGCATGGTCGTCGACGAGCTGATGGCGAAGAGCGAGCGCGGCTTGCCCAAGCCGCTCGACGAGCAGACCGCCGACACGCAACCGCCGACCGTGCGCGCTCTCCCCGAGACAGCACGACCGAGCAGCGACGTCGCAGCCCCCGAAACGGCGCCGCCGTCGCCGGAAGCGTCGTCCGGTAAGGCCATTTCGATTCTCATGTTCGTAGCGCTCGTGTGCCTGGGTGGCTACGCAGCGTGGCTGTACGTGCTGCACCCTCCCGGCAAAGCGACCGAAAAGACTGCCTCGAGCGCGAAGCCCGGCACCGTGGCTGCGGCCAAAGCCGCGAAATCGGCTGCAAAGTCGGGCGATTCGGCCGAGAGCGACGCGTACTCCAAGCTGCTGTTCGAAGCGCAGGACTTGCTGACGAACGGGTCCGCAAGCGAAGCGCTCGACCGATTCAAGGCCGCCTTTGCCGCGGGTAGCCAGCCGCCGGCGCGCTCGATGCTCGCGCAAGCGACGGTCGTGGTCGAAGAGGGCGGTGGTGGTTGCCGCGTGAACGCGCTGTCGCGGCCTCGGCCGTTCGAGATCGCCGAGCCGAGCTCTCGCCCCACGCTGGTGAAGACCGATCGCGGTGTGTTGTACGGTTGGATCGACACGCACGTGGATCCGAAGAAGCGCCAGGCGCACGCGGTGCTGCTCGATGCGGCGATGCGCCGCGTTTCGGATGCGGTGCCGATCACTCCCGAAGCGACCTCGGCGCGTACGCTGCAGCTCGCGCCTGCGACGAGCGGCGCGGCGCTACTCTACTGGGACGACGGCACCGACGCCGGCGTGTACGTGCGACGCCTCGAGTCGGACGGCAAGATCGCCGGTCCGGCGCGCAAGGTCTCGACGACCAAACGCGGCGAGCTGCACCCGACGCTCACGCCCATCGACGGCGGCTATTGGGTGATCTGGGAAGAAGACTCAGTGCGCGGCCGCGTGGACCTGATGGGGCGAAAACTGGACGAAAAGCTCGAGCCGCAGGGGGCGCCGGTGCGCCTGGCGCAGGTGGCGAGTGCGCCCCGTAGCGCCAACACGGCCTCGAGCCCCGACGCGGTCGTCGCGCAAGGCTCGCTGCAAGTCGTCTTCTCGGTGGATCGCGGGCTCGAGAAGCACCAAGTCATGCTGCTGCGCGTGCCGCTGAACGATCCAGGGCTCGTAAACGGCGTCGTGCTCGACAAGAAAAAGAAGAACCCGGGCGACCAACACCTCGGCACGCTCGGTCCGATCTCACGCGCCAGCACCAAGAACACGACGCCCCGCATCGCGTGCGTGAAGGAAGCATGCGTGGTGGTTTGGGACGACGACAACGCGGGCGCCTACGCCGCGTACATCGAGCGCGACAAGCCCGAGCCGCTCTGGCACCGCGAGTTTTCGCCCAAGGGCATTCGACCGACGCTCGCGAGCAGCGGCGACAAGGTACTGATCGGCTGGTACGAGGACGGTCGGCTCAAGCTGAGCGACGTCGGTCGTGACGGCCTCGGTAAGCCGAGCGTGCTGGGCAAGGTCAACGGCTTTCAGCCCGAGCCGGACATCGCGCGGGGCGAGAAGCCGGGACAGTGGCTGCTGGCTTTCCGCGACTACGAATCCGCGCATTTCGAGGCATTTGGCCTGCGTGTGGAGTGCCGATGAGCCGCGCCGAGCACGACGAGACGCACACCGTGCCGCACCTCCTCTCCATCCCTGCGCGCGCGCAGGTGCGCCGCTCGCCCTTGGAGACGCCGCGCCTATCGCTGGTGCCGATCGAGATCACCGACGGCGACGAGCTGTGGGACGCGGTCGAGTCGTCGCGTTGGCACCTGGAGCGCTGGCTGCCCTGGGTGCCGTTCAACAACACACGCGACGCGAGCGTGCGCTACGCCGAGGCTTGTGTTTCCGACTGGGACGGCGGACGCGCCGTGCGCTTCGCGATTCGCGATCGCCAGACGCGCGAGCTGCTCGGCGTGGTGGGGCTCGACTCGTGCGTGCACCTGCATCGCTCTTGCGAGCTCGGGTATTGGCTACGGCGTGACGCTACCGGCAAGGGCCTGATGACAGAGGCGGCGCACGCCTCGGTCGAGTTCGCGTTCGGGCGCATGGCGGTGCATCGCATTCGCTGCGCCGCGGCGACGGACAACTTTCCCAGTTTGCGCGTGATTCAGCGGCTGGGTTTCCGCTTCGAGGGCATCGCCCGGCAGGCGGAGCTCGTGCAGTCGCGCTGGCTGGATCACGCTGTTTTTGCCAAGCTTTCGCAGGACGAATGACGGAGCTTTCGGGCCGGCGCAGGCAGGTACCGTTCCTGGTACTGGCGCCGAGCCTGGTGGTGGTCGTCGGGGTGCTGTCAGCCGTGTTGATGGCCGCGCTCGGCACGCGTGAGCTCGGCCGGCAAAGCGATCAAGCCGCAGCGCTGCGAGCAAAGCTGCTGGCGTCCACCATTTGCGAGCGACTGCGCGCTTCGCCCGAAGAAGATCGCGCGCCGCTGGTGGAACGCGCGGCGCGGCGCTCGGGCGCCGAGCTGCTGCTGGTCGAGCAAACCGGTACCGTGCTGGTCGACGGCTCGCAAGGCGCGCAGAGCCACGAACAAATCCTACAGCTGCTGGTCCGCGGTGAAGGCGAGACCGTGACCACGCTCGGGCGCTCGCGCTACTTCGCAGCGCCCGTAGAGGCGGGGCAGCCGCTCAGTGTGCTCGCGTTCGTGGTTGCGCCAGAGGCGCCGTTCGCAGGCGGCTCGCTCATCATGTCGGTGGCGCTCCTGGCGACGCTGCTGATCGGGGCCGCCGCCTTGGTCGCGCTGGCGCTGGCGCGCGACGTGTACTCCGACGTCACGTTCGTCGAGCGCCGCATCGCCGAAATGGCCGATGAGGGCGCAGATCCTGCGGGAAAACCCGTCCCGGTGCGCTCGGTCGATCAAGTGGGGCTGCTGGCCGCGTCGTTCAACGTGCTCGTCGATCGCTTTGCCGCTGCCGAGGAGGCTTACCGGCAAGATCTGACCGGCGCGCAGAACTACGACCGCGAACGCAGCGCCTTCTTGGCCGCCCTGAGCCACGAGCTACGCACGCCCCTGAACGCCATCCTGGGCTTCGCGGACGTGCTACTCGCGGAAGTGGACGGCCCGCTCAGCGCGGACGCGCGCGAGAGCTTGAGCGTGATCCGCGGCAGCGGCGAGCACCTGCGCGCCCTGATCGACGACATTCTGGATCTTTCGGCGCTCGAGTCGGGCGAGCTGCGCCTCAGCTCACGCGCCGTCGACGTGCTGCCGATCGCGCAAGAGGTGGTGCGCGAAGCCGGCATCGCCGCGCGCGACAAGGGCCTCACGCTGGAGCTGGTGGGCAAACCTGCGGTCGCTTACGCCGACCCTCGCCGCGTACGCCAGATCATCGGCAACGTGGTCGGCAATGCCATCAAGTTCACCAGCAAGGGCGGCGTCACGGTGCTGGTTGACCCACGCAACAGTGGCGTTTCTGTCGC
>JBEHXA010000194.1:0-11755 GCA_048498935.1 Myxococcota bacterium | reverse complement strand
CTCACGACCGAAGGCTCGAAGCTCTAAACTCACCGCGGTTGGGGCTGGGGCCCCAACAGCCAACGAGACCGAGCGATACGGCCATCACCTTCCTCACGACCGAAGGCTCGAAGCTCTAAACTCACCGCGGTTGGGGCTGGGGCCCCAACAGCCAACGAGACCGAGCGATACGGCCATCACCTTCCTCACGATCTCCTTCCTCAACTCTGCCTAAGCCTTCAAAGCCCACAGCTGTTGGCCGAACCGGCCGACGCGCCAGTCTTGGCTTAGACCCTTAAGCCGAAAGGCTCGCGTGCCGCCTGGGGGGTCGCTATAGTCCGCGGCTGCCCCGCACTTCTCGGAGAGAGCCACATGGCTGAGACTACCCCGCCGCCGCCCAAGTCGGGCGGCAGCGGTCCCATCATCATCGCTGCCGTTCTGATGCTGCTACTCATCGGCGGCCTCATCGTTTGGAAGGTGACCGGATCCGCCGAGCCACCGCCGAAGAACGAGCCTCCGCCCGTGGCCAATACGGCGCCCGAGCCCGTGCTGGACAACGTTCCGCCCCCGCCCCCTCCTCCACCCCCGGAGGAAGACGCCGGCAAGCCAGACGACAAGAAGGTGGTGAAGTCCGCCGGGCCGAACCCCTGCTCCAAGGAGTGCACCGGCACCGCCACCGGCGCCCTCACCTCCGCGCTCTCCGGGCGCGCTGCGCAGTCACGCAGCTGCTACGAAAAGGCGCTGAGCAGCAACGCGACGCTCACCGGCACGCTCACCGTGGGCGTCAAGGTGGGCCCCGGCGGCCAGGTCTGTAGCGCGCGCGTCGTCGCCGACGGCCTGCACGACCCCGGCGTGAGCAACTGCGTCGTCGCGCGCTTTCAGAGCGCCACGTTCCCAGCCCCACAAGGGGGTTGCGCCGAGGTGAATGTTCCGTTGAGATTCATGCCGAAGAAATGAGGCTGCTCGGCTCCCTTCCAGCGCTCCCTCTCGCCGTGGTGCTCGGCACCACGGTGCTGGGCGCGTGCAGCGACGAGGGCGAGCCCGTACCTGCGCGCTGTACGGATCCGAAGCTGCCCGTCTTCGACTACCGCCACGCCGATCCTCCCGCCGACGACAACGAGATGTATCCGTGCGTCACGCCGGTCGGGCACGCCATCGGCAGTGACGTGAGCGGCGGCGCTGCCAGCACGCCCCCGAGCGGTGGCGGCACCGGCGGCAGCGCGGGCGACGCCGGCACGGGCGGCATCTAAAGCAATGTCAGCGCCTCCCGAGGCGCCGGGGCCCGAGCTGCACGGTGTGCTCCTCACTCTGGCGTACGACGGCAGCCCCTTCTGTGGCTACGTCAAACAGAAGAACGGCCGCACCGTCGCTGGCGAGCTCGAGGGTGCCATCGCGACCATCGATCCTCGTGCCAGCACCACACGCGGCGTGAGCCGGACCGACGCTGGAGTCCACGCGCACGGACAACTCGTCGCGTTCGACTCGACGCGTGACATCGACGCGCGCGGTTGGGTGCTCGCGCTGAACCGCGAGCTGCCGCGCGAGATCGCCGTCGTGCGAGCCGCCCGCACGACGCCGCGCTTCGAGCCGCGCCGACTCGTGGTCAACAAGACCTACGTGTATCGAATCTTCTCGAGCCCGACGCGCGATCCGCTGGTGGATCGCCAAGCGTGGCGCGTGCCCTACAGGTTGAACCAGCTGGCGATGAGCCAAGCCGCGGCGTTACTGCAAGGGGAACACGACTTTCGAGCATTCCGCGGCGCGGCCGATACACGCGAAGAGACGGTGCGACACATCTTTCGCATCGAGCTAGCCCCAGCTGCGAACGATCCGCGCGTGCTCGAGCTCACGGTGACCGGCAACAAATTCCTCTACAACATGCTGCGCATCATCGCGGGAACATTGGTCGACATCGGTCGCGGCCATCTGCCGCCTAACACCTTCGAGCGCGCCTTCACATCCGGGCTGCGTAAAGATCTCGGCATCACGGCTCCTCCCGAAGGCCTCGTGCTCGAGCGCATCGAGCTTCATGAAGCCGGTTGGGGCAGCTGGCCCGCGCCGCCCGAAGCCGAAAATTCGCGCTGATTTCTGCGGTAGCTCGGTTGACGAGCCCCGACTGCTCGCGTACGAACCCCTCGCAATGGGTCTCCGCCAAGCCCTGGTCGACAAAGGCAAACAAGCACTCTTGCGCCCTTCGGTGCTGCGTTGGGTTTCCGACGATCGCGTCATGAAGGCGACCGAAGGGTTGCTCGACGCGCGCGGGCGCCTGAAGGCAGCCTGGACGGTGCTGCTCAACGGGCACGAGCTGCCCAACGTGGATCCGGCGTTGGACGAGCGCATCGGCCAGAGCGCGCCGTCCACCAAGAGCAACGGCGCGACCAACGGAGCCAGCAACGGCGCGGCGACCTCGACCAACGGAGCCAGCAACGGCGCTTCGCACGGCTCGTCCGACATGGACGAATCGCTGAAGGAGCGCACCACGCTCGCCAGCATCGGCGGGCGCGACGTGTTCGAAAAGGCCTACAAGTTCATGGCCGCGGACAACGCGCGCAAGATGGGTATCTACCCGTTCTTTCGCCCGCTCGACTTCAACGACGGTCCGGAAGCCGAGATCAACGGCAAGCGCGTGGTCATGTTCGGCTCGAACAACTACCTGGGCCTCACCACGCACCCCAAGGTGCGTGAGGCCGCGCGCGCCGCGATCGATCGCTTCGGCACCAGCATGACCGGCTCGCGCCTGGTCAACGGCTCGATGAAGCTCCACGAGGAGCTCGAGGAAAAGTTCGCGGCCTTCATGGGCACCGAGTCGGCGCTGGTGTTCACCACCGGCTACCAGGTCAACATCGCGACCTGTGCCGCGCTGCTCAGCAACAAGCAGTGCGTCGCGTTCATCGATCGCAACGTGCACGCTTCGCTGTACGACGGCGTGCGCCTCGGGCAGTCGGCGGGCGCGCGGCTGGTGCGCTACAAGCACAACGACGCCGAGTCGCTCGACAAGGCGCTCGAGAAGATGGACGCCGGTGAAGGCGCGTTCGTGATCACCGACGGCGTCTTCAGCGCCGAAGGCGAGATCGCCAAGCTCGACGAAATCGTGCCGGTCGTGAAGAAGCACGGCGCTCGCCTGTTGGTCGACGATGCCCACGCCATCGGCGTGATCGGCCCTCAGGGTCGCGGCACCGCGCACAGCTTCGGCCTGTCCGATCAGGTAGATTTGATCGGCGGCACCTTCTCCAAGTCCCTGGCCAGCATCGGCGGCTTCTTGGTCGGCCAGCGCAAGGTGCTCGACTACGTCCGCCACTTTGCGCCGAGCTTCATGTTCGCCGCCAGCGCCGCACCGCCCCAGGTGGCGGCCGCCATGGCCGCGCTCGAAGTCATGCAGGAGGAGAGCTGGCGCATCGACAAGCTGCGCGAAAACTTCACCTACATGCGCGATGAGCTCCGCAAGCTCGGCTTCGAGCTGGGTCACACGCAAACCGCCGTGATCCCCATCTACATCCGCCAAGACTTGCGCACGATCATGATGTGGCGCGACCTGCTCGAGGAGTACGGGATCTATACGAATCCGTTCATCTCCCCCGGCGTCCCGCCCAAGAGCGCGATGCTGCGAACGAGCTACATGGCCACCCACGAGCGCCATCACCTCGATCGCGCCCTCGAAGGCTTCGCCAAGGTCGGCAAGAAGTACGGCGTCATCTAGCCCGCGCGCGGGGCTCGGTAGGCCTCGGAAAATCTCACTCGGCCGAAGCGCGTCACATTGACTCTGGGGGTCGCGCGTAGTTCGCTGCGCCCTGAAATGCCCGTGGAGATTCGAGAGACGCCGATTGGCGGGAAGGTCAACGATTTCCTGAACGTGGTGGACTACGTCTACCGCGGCGACCCCAATTACGTGCGGCCGCTCGACATGGAGATGAAAGACCGGCTGAGCTTGAAGAATCCGTTCTTCGAGCACGCCGAGGGCGTGATGTTCACGGCTCACCGCAACGGCTGGTGCGTCGGGCGGGTCACTGCACAAATCGATCGCGAGCACCTGGCTCGCTACCAGGACGCGACCGGCTTCTTCGGCTTTTTGGACACGATCGAAGACGAGGAAGTCGCCAAGGCCCTGCTCAGCGCCGCCGAAAATTGGCTGCGACAGAAGGGCATGAAGAAGATCCGCGGCCCGCTCTCGCTGTCGATCAACGAAGAGATGGGTTGTCTGGTCGACGGCTTCGACATGCCGCCCATGCTGCTCATGCCGCATCACCGCCCGTACCAGGGCGGGCTGATCGAGAAGGCCGGCTTCGCCAAGCTCAAGGATGCCTACGCCTGGCGCTACATGGTCGGCGACATTCCCGAGCGCGCACGCCGCGTTTCGGACGAAGTCGACAAGATGCCGGAGGTCACGCTGCGGCACGTCGACATGAAGAACCTGGACGCCGATCTGCGCGTCATCATGGACGTGTTCAACGACGCGTGGAGCGACAACTGGGCGTTCGTCCCGTTCACCGAGCGCGAGCTGTCGAAGATGGCAGCCGACATGAAGCTGTTCGCCATCCCGGAGCTGGCCTACATCGCCGAGGTCGACGGGGAGCCCGCAGCAGTCGCGCTGGCCCTGCCGAACCTGAACGAGCTGATTCGAGACATGAACGGCAAGCTCGGGCCACTCGGGCTACCCAAGCTGCTTTGGCGCTTGAAGGTGATGGGCCCGCACACCGCGCGCCTGCTGATCCTCGGCATTCGCCGCAAGCTGCGTAACCAGCGCAAGTACGCCGGCCTCAGCATCCACCTGTACGCCAAGCTGAACGCTTCGGGTAAGCGACTGGGTCTGTCCTGGGGCGAGCTGTCGTGGACGCTCGAAGACAACGCGCCGGTCAACACCGCCATCAAGATGATGGGCGGCAAAATCTACAAGACCTACCGCGTCTACGAAAAAGACCTGTAGCTCGCCTACGGCGCCGCCAAGGGCTCGGCGTGGTGGCGCGCGCGCAGCTTGTTCACGGCGCCCAAGACCTTGGGCCGAGCGAGCACGCGCTGCAAGAGCGCATGCTTGCCCGGAATGTCGACCAGGAGCACGCCGACCAGCAGCGTGAGCAGCCCCTGCCCCGGCAGGATGAGCATGAGCACGCCCAGCAGCACGAGCACGACTCCGAACAGGTTGCGGAGCACGCGGAGCAGCATGGAGTGCTGCGCTACCTGTCCGTCGTTGGTCAGAAAATCGCGAGGTAGCGTCGCCAGATAGCGCGGAACCAAGAGCAGGCTCGCCAGCACCGCGACCACCGAAAATACGGCAAGCCCCACGGCCACTGCCGGGTGGGAGAGCAAGCTTTCGAGGGCGTCGATCATGCTATTGCTGCTCCCCGAAGCATGGGTTCCTCCAGTCGATTGTTCAACGTGGCGATGTTGCTCGCGCTGGTGAGCGCCTGTAGCAAAGGCGCCGGACGAACGCTGCGGGACTCCGAAGGGCGCACTTTCACGGCGGTTTGCAGCGCTGACGGGCAGTGCAACATCGAGCAAAAAAGCGGTCCGCGCCGCGACGGCATGCCTGCACAGGTGCTGCTCGGGGCCGGACGCCTCGTCGGCCTTTGCGACGCCGCCTCCGCCCAAGCTACGCCGGAGACGCACGATTGCCGTCCGCTCGTCTGCCAGACCGACGCCGACTGTCCGCCCGATCACGGCATGAAAGACGGGCAGTGCCTCAACGGCCGCTGCAGCGATCCGGCCGGGGCCGTCTCGGTCAAAGACTCTATCCTGCTGTGCCTGGCCGGCACCGGCCTCGGTCGCGAAACCCCGCTGCAGGTCGAGCGCTATGCGCTGGCGCTGAACTGCGGCTCACCCTGCCGCGTACCGGCTCCTTGCCAAAAACCCTGAGCAAAGCGGGCGCGCTCGCGCCCCGAACCGCATAGCCGCGCGAGGTTTTTTCGGGTTAGGCTCGCGCCGCCATGTCGAGCGCCATCGAGCCTGCCATCGTCCTCGCCGCTTACGCCGAGCCCGTGATCAACGGCCGTCGCGTGCTGTTCATCGGCCCCGCCATCTCGGCGCTGCCGGAGCGTTTGCGCGAGCGCGGCGCGCGGCTGGTCCACATCTGCGATCCCGATCCGGTGCGGCTCGCCGAAGCGACCGCCAAGAATCGCTCACGCGACGTGTCGTTCTCGTCGCTGGCCGATGGCCATTTCGCTTTGCGCGACGGCGCGTTCGACGTCTGTTTGATCGAGGACGCCGGCATCAGCGATCCCATCCCGCTGCTCAAGAAGGTGCGCCGCGCGCTCGGACCGCGCGGCGTCGCGCTGATCGCGTCGCTAAACCCGGAGGTGCGCAGCCCGCTCGTGCCTCACCGCCCCAGCGGCCAGATCGCGCTCGACTACTACGCGCTGTACGACGCTGCCAAAGCCGAGTTCGAGCACGTTCGCATGCTGGGTCAGGCGCCCTTCGTCGGTTACGTCGTGGCCGAGTTCGCGTCCGACGGCGTGCCGGAGCCGTCGCTCGACACGGCGTTTCTGCCCGGTGGAGCCGAGGAGCCGGAGCTGTTCATCGCGCTCGCCTCGCAGCAGCCGATCGAGCTCGACGCGTTCGCGGTGGTTCAGCTGCCGTACCGCAGCGTGCTTTCGGGCGCCGAAGCCGACGGTGACGCCGTGAGGCGGGCGCGTGGCGCCGAACAGATCGCGCGGGCCAAGCTCAGCGAGCTCGAGGCCGACCTCGCCAAGGAGCGGCAGGCGATCGGCAGCCGCGACGCCAAGCTGCGCGAAGCAGAGACGCGTGTCTTCGCGCGTGACGCCGAGCTCGCCGCGCTGCGCCAGGAGCTCGAGAACAAGAATCAGCTGCTCAAGGCGCAGGACGAGCAGATCGCGGAGCTCAGCGCTCCTCCATCCGCCAACGCCGAAGACGAGGCCGAGGCTGCCGCCGAGCTGACCGCGCTCGAGCAAGCGCTGGCCGAGCGAGGCGAGCAGATCCGCAAGCTGGAGCGCGACCTCCGCGAGGCAGAGCGAGTGGGCAAGGAGCTGCTCCGACAGCTGCGCAGCCCCGACGCGGCAGCTCCGCACGGGGAAACCAGCGAAGGTTTGGCTCAGAAACTGGCGAAGGCTCAGGCTGACCTGATCGCGACGCGCTGGGCGCTCGAGGCCGCGGTCCGCCGCGCACCGCAAGCCGACACGCCCGAAGCCTGATTCCCGCTCTCCGGAGAACGCGCCAAAATCGAGTTGACAGCGAGCTGTCTCGACTTACCTTGCAGCGGATTTTCTGCTCGATACCCCCTGATTCGACGTTGTCATGAGCTTACAGCATGAGTGAAAAGCGCGACTACTACGAGGTTTTGGGGGTCGCGCGTGAAGCTAGCGACGACGAGATCCGCAAGGCGTACCGGCAATCCGCCCTGAAGCATCACCCCGATCGCAATCAGGGTAACCCCGAGGCGGAAGGTAAGTTCAAGGAGGCGACCGAAGCGTACACGGTGCTCTCCGACGGCGAAAAGCGCGCAGCGTACGATCGCTTCGGGCACGCCGGCCTGGGCGGCGGCGGCTTCGACTTCAACAACGCCGGCGTCGGTGACATCCTCAGCCACTTCCAGGACATGTTCGCCGATTTCTTCGGCGGCGGCGGAGGAGGCGGCTTTGGGGGCGGAGGGCGGCGCCAGCGCCGTCCGGAGCGCGGCCAGGACGTGCGCGTCGAGCTGAGCCTGAGCCTCGCCGAGGCGCTCACTGGCGGTAAGCACGAAGTCGCGATTCACGGCGCAGCGCCGTGTGAAACGTGTCAGGGCACCGGCGCCAAGAGCGGCACCAAGCCGGAGACCTGCACGCAGTGCCGCGGCTCGGGCCAGGTCACGGCGCAGCGCGGCTTCATCATGTTCTCGAGCCCGTGCGCGCGCTGTCGCGGCACCGGGCAGATGATCGCAGTGCCGTGCGACACGTGCCGCGGCCAGGGCGCGGTCGAATCGAAGCGCAAGGTGCTGGTCAACGTGCCCGCCGGCATCGACTCCGAGCAGCGGCTGCGCGTGCCTGGACAAGGCATGCCGGGGCCGGGCAGCTCGCCCGCCGGCGATCTGTACGTCGACATCGAGGTCGAGACCGACGCTCACTTCGAACGTCACGGCAACGACCTCGGCACGCGCCTCACGCTCTCGTTCACGGAGGCGGCGCTGGGTACGGTCACCAAGCTCGTCTTGCCGGATCAGCGCGAAGTCACCGTCAAGGTCGACGCCGGCGCGCAGCCGGGCAGCGTGGTCGTGGTGCGGGGTGAAGGCGTGCCGCGCTTGGATCGCGGCGGCCGGGGCGACCTGCACGTCATGGTCGGCGTGCGCGTCCCGAAGAAGCTCTCCAAAAACGCCAAGCGCTTGCTGCAAGAGCTCGAGGAAGAGCTCGGCGAGTCCGAGCACGCGAGCTAGCGCAATTCCGGGTGGCGCTCGGCGATCGAGCGCAGCCCCTTGAGCGAGCCGGCGAAGGCTTCCACGTGGCTCGGCTCTTGGCGCAAGAACCGCTCGAGCTCGGGAGCGGCCGAAATTGCCTGGTCGATACGCGCATCGCTGCCCTTGCCGTAGGCGCCGAGCGCGATCAGCTCGCGCTTCTCTTCGTAGGCGGCGAGCAACGCGCGAGCGCGGCGCGCGGCGCCTCGATGGGGCTCTTCGGTGACGCTGGGCATCACGCGCGAGAGCGAGCTCAGCACGTCGATCGCCGGGTAGTGGCCGCGCGCTGCCAGGCGCCGATCGAGCACCACGTGGCCATCGAGGATACCCCGCACCTCGTCGGCGATGGGCTCGTCCATGTCCGAGCCTTCCACCAGTACCGTGTAAAGAGCGGTGATCGAACCGTGCTCGCCTTGGCCGCTGCGCTCGAGCAGGCGCGGTAGCTGCGTGAACACACTGGGTGGGTAACCACGACGCGCAGGAGGCTCTCCCGCCGCGAGCCCGATCTCGCGCTGGGCTCTCGCGAAGCGAGTGATCGAATCGACGAGCAAGAGCACGCGCTTACCGAGATCACGGAAATGCTCGGCCACCGCCGTCGCAGTGTGGGCGGCGCGCAGCCGCTCGATGGGAGGCGCGTCGCTGGTCGCCACCACCATCACGGAGCGCCGCCGCCCCGCTTCGCCCAGCGAATGCTCGAGGAACTCACCGACTTCTCGACCGCGTTCGCCGACGAGCGCCACGACCACCACGTCAGCGCTTGCGCCGCGCGCAATCGCCCCGAGCAGCGTGCTTTTGCCGACACCGGACCCGGCGAAGAGCCCGACGCGCTGCCCGACACCGAGCGTGAGCAGTGCGTCGATGCTGCGCACCCCGGTCTCGAAGCGGGTATCGACGGGACGCCGACTGAGCGCCGGCGGCGGAGCGCGATCCACCGGCATGCTAGTCAAGCCGGTGGGTGCCGGACGACCGTCGATGGGTCGCCCCAGCCCATCGAGCACGCGCCCGAGCAAACCGGGGCCCGCCCCAATCCGAAGCCCCTCGCCCGTGGCCTCTACCACGTCGTCGGGTCCAACGCCGGTTGGTTCACCGAGCGGAACCGCCAGCGCCTCGCCTTGAACGAAACCCACAATCTCGGCCAGCAGCGGCTCTCCGCGTCGCCGAATGACCAAGACGTCCGACACCCGCGCGCCCGGGAGCTGCACCCGCAGCAGCAGCCCGGTGACGCCGACGACGCGCCCCACCGGCCTCAGCGCCGTCGTCTCCGCCAGGCGAGCCCGCAAGATGTCCAGGTCCACGACCGAAAGGCTAGGTCCGTCGCCTGAAATTTCACAACCACAATCCGGGGGCCGCAGGGCGAGCGACGCGGGGCGGTGCAGGACTTGCCCGGGTTCGCGAATCGGTGCCACGATTTCGCGGTGATGGACGATTGTCGGGCTCTGGCCCCTGCGGCGCTGCTTTTCGGGCTGATTTTGGGCTGCAAGGCCTCCGTCAGCGCGGACGCCAACGCGAGCTCGGACGGCGAGCTGGGCGGCAGCGCCAAGGCGCGAGCCCAAGCGGACGCCCTGGGCGAGGGCGAAGGTCAGGGCACCGGTGAAATGACCCGCCAAGTGATCGATGCCCATGACCAGCGGAGCGCCGGGGCGGCTGCCACGATCTCCAGCTCGGCCGTGCTGCTCGGCGCCCGCCACGATCTGAAGCTGAGCCCCGGCAAGGGCACCGCGAGCTGCACCTGCCTGTCCGTGGTGCTCGGTGACTCGCACACCGCCGGTTTGCAGTGGGCAGCGACTCCCCCAGAGCTCGACTCGACTTCGCAGCTCGCGATCGCGCTGTCGTCAGAGGGCGCTGAGTGCAAAGGCGAGCCGAAAGGCAGCCTGGGCGCGTCCTATTGGGGCTATCGCATCTCGGGCAACGACGTGGTCGTCTTGGTCGAGTCGGCGCGCGGCGGACGCCCGATGACAACAGGCGCCGTCATCCCGCGACCGGTGGGTGCCGGGCAAGTGTACGTGGCGCCGGCATCGAAAAAGCTGCCTTACGGGCGCCCGCTCGAAGGCGGCGGCCTCTGCAAGATCGGTAACCCCGGTCAGGCCCGTAGCGCGCCCTTCTCGGAGCTGGAGCTCGGGGTCGATGCTCCACCGCCCCGGTCCCATGCCGGCAAGCACGCGGGGTCCAGCGGCGAAGAGCCTCCGACCGTCGAGGTGTCCGACAACTGAGAGCGGACGAGCCCGCCGCCTGGTAAGCTGGCGAAGATGCTTCGGCACGCCGCTCACGCGGTCTTGATGTGCGCACTCGCGGCGTGCGCACGCTCTTCCGCGCCGTGCCCTACCGACAGCTGGCAAGGCGAGTGTCAGCTGAGCCAGATCGAAAAGGTCGAGGACAAAGAGTTTCCGGTACCGCACGTGGTGCTGGAAGCGACATACCGACCGATCGCCAACGACCGCTATCCCGGTTACACCCCCGGCGTCCTCAGCCAGCGCACGCTCGTGAAGTCGGAGCTGGAGCTCGCGCTGTCCGATCACCTCGAACAAAACTCGCGCGTGCCTTGCTCGACGCAGCCGCCACCCAACGGCACCTGCGCGGCGACGCGCGTGATCGTATCCGTGCCGCCCTTCGATCCTCGGGCGGCGGAGCAACGCATGGCCGCGCCGGCCGCGACCGGGTGCGCTCAAATCGAAGCGACCGCCGCCCAAGACGCCGTTCGTCAGAACCGCCAAACGCAAACTGTCGTGAGTCAGCGGCTGAGCTTCGCCGAAGGTTCGGCCACCTTGCCCCCCGAAGCAGACGCGGTCGCAGGTGAGGTCGCGCGCGTGCTCGGACAAAAGCCGCAAATCGAGTGCCTGGCGATCGTCGGGCAAATCGCGGCCGGTGAATCGCCGGGCCTCGCCGATCAGCGCGCCAAAGCCGTCCGCGATTTGCTGGGCGCGCACGGCGTGGCGCTCTCGCGGCTGCTCACGATCGCAGCCACCGCCAAGGTGTTCGGAGTCGGCTCCAAGCCGGGCGAAGCCGACCCCGCCGATCGGCGCGTGGGCTTTTCGGTGCTACTCGAGCGCACCAGCCAACCATGAGCCGCTTCCTCCGCCCGTCGCTCGCGGCGCTGTGCGTCGCAGCAGCGATCACCGCCCCGTTCGTCTCCACCCGCGCAGCCACGAGCGACTCTCCACCCGATCAGCTGCGCGTACCCGGCGGCACCTTCACGATGGGCGCCGACAACGTCGGCGAATCCGACGAGCAGCCCGCGCACCAGGTCGAGGTCAAAAGCTTTTGGCTCGATCGCACCGAGGTCACCAATCGCCGCTACCTGGAGTGCGTGGAAGCCGGCAAGTGCGCGCCCTTTCGCGACGACGTCGCGCGTCGCTTCGGCGCAGGGCCGGAGGCGGGCTTTCGCGATCCCGAGCAACCGTTGGTGGG
>JBEHXA010000193.1:0-11766 GCA_048498935.1 Myxococcota bacterium | reverse complement strand
CCAAACCGCCCAAGCCGGGCCGATCAGCACCGAGCCCTACACGCTCGTCGAGGCGTACACGGTGAAGGTCGTTCACCCGTAGCGCCGCGACCTCACCCAGGGAACATTTTGAAGTACGGCTCGGCCTCGCGCAGCACGCGAGCAAAGCTGGGGCGCGCCTCGAGCCGCGCCAGGTAGGCGGCCGTGTGCGGCCTCTGTGGCCCCAGCGGCGCCACCCGGTTGGCATAGTGCAGGGCCGGCGCCGCTGCGCAATCAGCGAGCGTGAAGTCGCTACCCGCCATCCAGCCCGGCCTGGCGCGCGACGCCAAACGTTGCTCGATGAGACCGTAGGCGACCTCGAGCTGCGCGCGTGCCGCCGCGACGCCGAACTTGTCGCTCTGCTCCGCAGGGCGAAGCTTGTCGAGCACGATGGTCTGCATCGGCCCGTGGACGTAAGTATCGAACAGCCGATCGTACAGGCGCGCTTCGAGCGCAAGCTCGGGATCGCTCGGTACGAGCGCGAGCCTGCCCGGATAGTGCCGCGCCAGGTACTCGATGATGATGGTCGACTCTGGCACCACCTGGCCGCGCCGAGAGTCACGGAGTAGCGGAAACTTGGCGACCGGCCAGAGCGCGGTGAGCTCCGCGCGCTGCTGCTCGTCGGACAAATCGACGCTCACGGACTCGAAAGGCGTCTCGTTCTCGTAGAGGGCGAGCAGGACCTTCCAACAATAGGAAGCGAGCGGATGACCATAAAGGACCAACGACATCACGACATCTCCTCGTTTTTCTTGAATGACGACGGGCGACTCAGCAATCCGACAGGTAGCCGTTGCTGCGGAACGGCAGCTCGAGCTCCCGGCAGATTTCGCCGACGCAATCGGGATTGAAGAAATAGTTCTGCAAGCGGCCCACCTGACCGTCGGCCAGCTCGACGCGATTGATGGCCCGCACTGCCTCGCCGTCGCGATGCTGGTACCACAGGATGAGCACCCACTCACCGCGGTACTCGCGCGCCTCGCAGCGCGGCGAGTCCGGCAAGGCACCTTGAATGTAGCGGGGATTGATGCCGCCTTCGACCTCGGCAGCCGCGATGCGACGACTCCCGAACAGCATGCCGGGCAGCACCGTTTCGCGCGCTGCCTGCCGTCCATAGCGAGTCGTCACGCCCACCACCTCGACAGTCGCCGAATCGAGCAAGAGCGCCGTCAATCGCTCCAAATCGCGCGCGTTGAACGCGCTGCAAAACTCATCCAGCGCTTCGGGCCGCGGCGTGCGCGGCTCGGCGCCCGCCGGCTCCGCCAGCGCACCGCGCCCGCGATGCAAGGCAGCCTTCACGGCTCCGGGCGTGGTCTCGAGCACCTCGCCGATCTCTTCGAGGCTGAGCTCGAACACGTCCTTGAGCACCACCGCAGCACGCTCTTGCGGCGAGAGCCGACCGAGCAGCGTTCCCGCCGCCTCGCGCGCCTGACGTGGCTCCACTCCGGTTTCTTTCACGAGCTGCTCGCTCGGCGGCAACGCTGCACGTCGCTCGCGCCGCGCTCGGTCAATCCACAAGTTGGACGCGACCCGCAGGAGCCACGCCTTGGGATTCGGCGGCTCAGCACCGAGCTGACCCAAGGTGACGAACGCGCGCCCCAGCGCGTCTTGGACCAGGTCTTCGGCGTCCCACGGGCTTCGGGTCAGGTAGCGGCAGTAGCGATAGAGCTCGGGGCGCAGCGGCTCGTACACCGCCAAAAAGCGGCGCCACGAGCTCTGCAATGAGCCGGAGAGCTCGTCGTTTTTGGCCCTGTTGGGGTCGCTCATGCCCGATAAACGCCAGTGCGAGCCGTCAGGATACTCCCCCGCGCCGATTTCAGCGCAGGGGCGCAAACTAGCGCCTAACGCGAGCTTTTCTGCGACGGAGCCCCAAAGCCAGCAGGCCCAGCGCGGCGAGCGAGCGAGCGTCGGTCGACCCGACGCCACCCCCGACTCGACAGCCGCAACCGTCGTCGGGTGGCGAGGTCGTTGGCAGCTGCCCCGTGCCGCCCACTCCGGCTGGACCACCCGCAGAACTGCCACCGGTGCCGACGCCGGCTGTCCCGGGGACACCACCGGCTGCAGCGCCTCCAGCACCGCCAGCGCCTCCGCCCCCCGTCGCAGGTGCGCCGCCTGGAGCGCCGCCAGCAGCACCACCGCCGGCACCGCTAAGGCCAGCAGCACCGCCCGCTCCTCCACCTGCCATGCCGCCGGTGCCGCCGGTACCCCCGGTACCGCCCGCGCCTCCCACCGCTACGTCGCTCGTGGCGATACCGGTGGCGCCCCAAAACACGAGGTTACCCTTGTCGTCGCGCGCCACCTGCACCTCGGTCAGCATCTTGCCAGCCTGGGGCGAGAGCTCGACGCCCGTGATGTTGTGATGGTTCGCTTCGGTGACTTGGCTGTTCTTGTCGTACTTGGCGAGATCGGTCGCAAGGTTGAACAGCACCGGGTCATTCGCGGGAATGTCGGCGTAATAGTCGGGAACGGTGGCGCCCTTCGTCTCCATCCCGTCGCTGTACTTGAGCGTCACCATGATGCCCGCGCCGCCCGCCGCACCGTTGAAGAACAAGAACAGCTTCGAATAGGTCGCCGCCGGCACCGCAAAGCTGAACGTCGTCGACAGCGCGACCAGCATGGTCTGCGGCGCCGTCGATTCCGCGTCGTTCGAAAAGTGCAGCACCACCTCCGGATGGCGCGCGTTGGCGGCAAACCGCCCGTCGTTCGGCAAGGCGTTGGCCGTCGGCTTGCCTTGCTTCATCGCCACCGCAGCGGTCACGTACGCATTCTGCAAGTTGCCGCCATCGGTCGGCAGCGTCCACGGCACGATCTGATCGCCCATCAGCGTGGAAACCGAGCGCCCCATCAAGAGCCCGGGCAGCGGCACCTGCACCACCGTCTCGGCATGCGCGCTGCCCGCCAGCGTCGCCACCGCCGCCAGCGCAGTCGGCATCGACCACCTCGACCAACTCCGAGTCCTAAGCATGGCCCTATCTGGCATCATTTCCCCGGGGGCTGCCACTCCGCAGCTGCACTTTGCAGAAACTGCTGTAAGTCCCCAGGTCTTTCCTGACGCCGCAAAGCCCACTGAACTGAACTTCTGCGTTCGCGCTAACCTCATTCGCGGAGCCGCCATGACCCGGAACCCCATCGCGCAGGGAAGCTGGATCGCAATAGCGGCCGCGGCGCTGTTCGGGTTCACGACCCCGCTCGTCAAGCACTTCGGGGTGGAGGCTGGACCGTTCGCGACCGCCACCTTGCTGTATGCGGGGGCAGCGCTCGGCGCGGGTGTACCGCGGCGCCGAGCCGACGAAGCGATGGTGACGCGAGCGCAAGCGTCTCGGCTCGCCGTGGTGGCGCTGTTCGGCTCTGTCTTGGCACCAGCAGCGCTCGCCTGGGGCCTGCAGCGCTCGGGGGCATTGGCAGGCTCGCTCCTCCTGAACCTGGAAGCGCTCTTTACCGTCGCGCTCGCGGCTCTGGTCTATCGCGAGCCGATCGGACGTCGCGTAGCCGCCGCTTGCCTGCTCATGGTAGCCGCGGGCGCGCTGCTCGCCTTGCGCACTCAAGACGGCGGCACATCCAGCGCGCTCGGTATTGCAGCGCTCATCGTCGCTACACTTTCGTGGGGCGTCGACAATACGCTCACACGGCCGCTCTCCGACTTTGACCCCCGAGGCGTGGTGTTCTGGAAATCGACGCTGGGAGCGACGCTTTCAGCCGCCATCGCGCTCTTGCTTCACGATGCTTGGCCAGCAGTCGTCGCAGCCATCGCGCTCTTGGCGTGCGGCGCTTCGGGCTACGGCTTCAGCTTGCGCCTGTACCTGCGCGCGCAACGCGCTTTGGGCGCCGCTCGAACGGGCTCGCTCTTCGCGCTGGCGCCCTTCTTGGGGGCCGCCACCGCCTTTCTCC
Organism: Myxococcota bacterium; assembly: GCA_048498935.1. GTDB lineage: Bacteria > Myxococcota_A > Polyangia > Polyangiales > Polyangiaceae > PMG-095. The sequence continues at coordinate 7,860 of JBEHXA010000193.1, read as the reverse complement.
TCGGCGACCGCGGCGAGGCGGAGCTCATCGCCCTGGCGAGCCTACTCTTCGGCGTGGCCGCGTATCTCCACCTCACCGAGGGGCACCACCACTGGCACCGCCACGAACCGGTCGAGCACGAGCACGCCCATCGCCACGACGACGGGCACCACGACCATCGTCACGAGCCCCCCGTCGTTGGTACTCACACCCACACCCATCGCCACGAACCGCAAGAACACGATCACCCGCACGCTTCGGATCTACACCACCGGCACCGACATGACTGAAGGCCCTCGTCCCGTTGGCATGGCGCATTTTGATGCGCCATGCCAAGCGCGGAGTCGAAGACGAGCTTCCTCGAGCTTGCCCGATGCGGCGAAGCGCTCACGGAGCCGGCAGAATTTCGAACTTCTCCCAGGCGGTGGGGCTGTCCGGGCAGTTTGCGTTGCTGGCGCGGATGCGCGCGACATCTGCCTTGAGGAAGCGGTTACCGTCGTCCATGTCGTCGAGGGCCGCGATGCCCGAGAGCGTGCCGCACGTCGAGACTTCGAATAGCGTGGCTTCGGCATAGGTAGCCGCCGCCACGAGCTCGTCCTGCGCGTTGCCGAGCTTGATGAAGCTGCCGTTCTCGGCGCGCAGCTTGAAGCGGTTACCCGCCATGTCGACCTGTTCGAAGCGCGCGGCACTACCGATCACCGTCGCGGACCACTCGACGAAGCTGTCGACCGGGTTGAGCGTGAAGTATTTATTGTCCCGATTGGTGCGGATCACGATCACGCCCGTGCCACAAGTCCCGTCGTCGACGTGAGAGCAGACGCCCGCCGAGCAAACGTCGGAGGTGCAAGCAACGCCGTCGTCAGCGCAGGCCGTGAGGTCGGGTTGTTTGGCGTAAGAGCAGTAACCGTCAACGCACGCTTCGACCGAGCAAGCATTACCGTCGTCGCAATCGATGTCCTCTTTGCATCCCGGCGCGACTGCTTCGAAGCGGAACTTCTCCCATGCGCCCGTGTTGTCTCTGGGGCAGTTCGCTTGGTTCGCGGTGAGGCCAGCGTCAGCGGTCTGGATCACGCCTTGGGGGTCGTCGTCGCCGTAGGCAAAGAGACCCACCCAGCGCGCAGCGTCCGCGGGAGTGGTCGGTGTGCAGTCGGGGGCGCCGAACTGCGAGCCCGCGGCCTCGGTCAGGTCAGCCTTGAGCAGCTCACTGCCGGCGCTGATCCCGACATAGTTCTGTGTCCCGGCAACGCGCAGCTTGAAGCGAAGCCCGCTGCCGTCGAACACCTGTTCGAAGATCGCGGCCGATGCCTTCGTCGCCGCGTTGAACCCGAGCGACGAATCCGGCTTCACCAACACGTATTGGCTCGTGCGGTTGGCGAAGATGGTGACCATGTTACCGCTGCTGCAAACACCGGTATTTTGCCCGCACGAGCCTTCGCTGCAGACGTCATTGGTGCAAGGGTTGCCGTCATCAGCGCAAGGGCTGCTGTTCGCCGTGTACACGCACTGGTTGTCGACGCAGGCCACGTCGAGGCAGGCGTTGTCACTGGTGCAATCCTGGTTGGTGATGCACTCGCAGGCGCTCGCATCACTGACGCAGGCTCCCTGCGCGCTACATTGGTCGACGGTGCAGGCGATGCCGTCGCTGCAGCTCGCCCCCGTATTGCCCGGATGAGTGCAGCTACCGGCCGCGCACACGTCGAGCGTGCAGCCGTTGCCGTCGTCAGTGCACGGATTGGTATTGGGCGCAGTGACGCACTGGTTGTTCACGCACGCCACATCGAGGCAGCCATTCGTATTGACGCAGTCCTCGTCGAGATCGCACTCACACGTGCCGTTGTCGGTGCTGGTGCACATGCCCTCGTCGCAGACGTCGGTCGTGCAGTCGTCGTCATCGCTACAGGCGTTGGTATCGTCGACGACGGTCGAACAATAGCCATTGTTGCAAGCTTCGTCGGTGCAGGGGTTGGCGTCATCGCAATCCACGGCCATCACGCATTCGTCGCCCATGGGCGTGCCGCCCGTGCCGCCTTGGCCGCCCGTATCGCCCTGGCCTCCGGTACCGCCTTGCGCGCTCGTGCCGCCGGTGCCGCCTTGGCCTCCGGTACCTCCGGTGCCGCCTCCGCCGCCGGGAGGCAAACCACTGTCACCGCATTCGACCGCGATGTCCTGAATCGACCACCATTTCGTAGAGCCGCCGGTACTGGTCAGCGTGATGAGCAAGTAGCGTCCGGCAGCGGCGCCCGGCAGATTCACGGTCGTCGTCCCGTTGACACCCGCCACACCCGCAAGCGTCGCAGCGCCGGCGTGGTTGAGCGGCGTGTCGGAGAGCCGCACATCGAATGCCCGCGCAAAATCGTCCGAGGTCTGCGCGAGGTCGAGCTTCTTCAGCTCGAGGGTTTGACCGAAGTCGACCTGGTACCATTGACCCACGGTCATCGCGGTGCCGGTCGAGAAGCGAGATTGGTAACGGTCGGCGTCTCGATCGAAGGCATTGTCCGGCGTGTCGTTGCTCACCGCACTCGCCGAGCCGAGCCAGCCTCCGCCAAGGCAAACGTCGAGCCCCGGAGGCATTCCCCCGGTCCCTGCGCTACCTGGTGCGCCACCGCTACCCGCCGAACCGCCGCCCCCCGCTGCGGCTCCTCCGGAACCACCCGCGCCGCCAGTGCCCGCCGACGTGCCACCAGTGCCAACCACGAACGTACCACCCGTACCAACCACGAACGAGCCGCCTGTCCCGGCGCTACCGCCCGTAGCGACGAACGTACCGCCCGTACCGGACGTAGCTCCCGTCGCAGAGCTACCGGACGCTCCACTCGAATCGCCCCCGCTACCTCCGGAACCAGCAGTGCCGTCGACCGATCCCCCAGTCCCCGCATTACCTGCGGTCGAGCCGAAATAGTTGGGAGAATTAGGGGTCGACGAACAAGCGGCGATCGCCGCGCTCAGCGCAAGAGTGCCGAGCTTCGCGAAGGAAGATCGCAACATCGTGGTGGGAGTCCTCGGTGGGAGTGCTTGGGTACTCCGGAGCACTCCGATTCCGAGTGCACACGGAAACTCCCATATTGACTCCGGCTCCGCGTTCGACAAGACCGCCGCCAAAGATCGGTGGGAGTCTCACGCAGGCAACTCCAGAGGATTACACAGCGTCACCGGTGAGAGCACCTAGTGAGATGTTACTCGGACATGTTTTGACACATGCGGCACGACGCCGCGCGTCGAGATCAGCGCGCGGCGCCCGCTAAAATCGCTCCAAACCGAACAGTCTACTTGGTCCAGGTGACTTCGTCGGTTGCTGCACCGGCGGTCGCTTTGACGACGTTAGCGCCGGTCGACCAGGCCACGTTCGTCCACGTGAAGATGTGGTCGGCGGCGGTCTTGTCGCCGAGCGCAGTGCCGTTCAGCGTGAGCGAGACGGTGGGCTGGTTGGAGTAGACGCGAATGGTCGTGCCAGCACCGGCGAGCCCTGCATAGCGGCGGCTCGTGATGTGCACGAACGGCGCGGTCGACCAGGCCGCTTTGTAGAAGAAGAAGGCGTCTTTCTTGGTCTGGCGATCGAAGGTGACGAGGCCCTTGTCGTTGAGCCCGGGCGTATCGCCCTCGCTGCGCGTGTCGCTCGAAAAGTCGAACAGCGCCCAGATGAACTTGCCCCACAAGAAGGGGCGCGTCTTCATCGCGGCCCACGTACCCTCGTGGTAGTACGCCTGGTACTCCTCGGTGTGTTGGGTGTTGGTCTGGTCGCCGCCGGTGTCTTTGGCGGCGGGGTTCAGGCCGTGTTGCGTGATGGCCGCGCCAGCGCCGTACTCGCTGACTCCGAACGGCTCGGTCGCGTGCTTTTGGTGCGTGCTGTCGGCCCAACCCGCAAAATCGGAGACCCTGCCACCGTACCAACCGAAGTACTTGTTGAAGGCGTGCGCGGTGCCGTGCCAGTTGGCGGCGGTGTCGTCGCTGCCGCCGGCCGCCGCGTACGCTGCGAGGCGCGTCGGATCCTCAGCGGCCACGACGTCCGCGAGGTGGCCGAGCAGCGTGTTCGGATCGGGGCCCGTGCGAAGCAGCGTCTCGTTGCCGTAGCTCCAAAACGCGATGCTCGGGTGGTTGTAGTTCTGTCGGATCAGCTCGATCAGCTGCAGCTCGGCGTTGGCTGCGAACTCGGGCGTGTCGTTGATGCGATTGACGAGCGGCATCTCGGCCCACACCACGTACCCCTGGCGATCGGTGAGATCGTAGGTGTGCTGCGCGTGCTGGTAGTGAGCCAGCCGCACGGCCGTGGCGCCCAGCTCCTTGATCACTTCGAAATCGGCGTCGGTATCGCTGTCCGCGATCGCCCAGCCTTTGTCCTTGTGATCCTGATGCTTGTTCACCCCGTGCAGGTCCAGGTACTGCCCGTTGAGCTTGAAGCCGGTGTTGGGATCGAGCGCGATGCTCCGCACGCCCAGCGGCTGCGTGACCGCGTCCTTCAGCGCGCCGCCCTGAGAGAGCTCGACGCGCGCCGAATACAGGTAAGGATCAGCGAGTCCATTCCACAGGTGCGGGTTCTCGAGCTTGCCCTCGATGACGGCGTCGCTCTTACCACCTGCGGGCACGTTCGCCGTGCCGGTGAGCGTTTTGACGGCGGCACCGGCAGCATCGTTGATGATGACCTTCACGTCGACAGCGCCCGCGGCAGCCGTCTGATTCGTGAGCTTGACGGTGACCTTGAGATCCGCGCTCGTTGCGCTCACGTTCGTCTGCTGCAGGTAGACGCCCGGCGACCCGTAGTCGACCAAGCTGATCGACAGCGGGTCGGCAGCAATCAGGTGTACCGGCCGATACAGACCGCCATAGAACGTGAAGTCGGCGGTGAGCGGGGGCACGTTGGCGGTGGTGCTGTTCGGAATCAGCACGTGTTGGGTGGTCGCGCCTTCTGAGTTGTCGACCTTGACCGCGAGCACGTTGTCCTGACCAAGCTGGAGCGCTTCGGTGACGTCGAAGCGAAACGCCGCAAAACCGCCGGAATGTTTGCCAAGGGAGGCGCCGTTGACCCACACGTCGGTGATGATGTTGGAGCCATCGAACTGCAGGTACAGGCGCTTGCCCGCGAGCGTCGCCGGCGCCTCGAAGTGCCTGCGGTACCAACCGATGCCCCGGTAGTAGGGCGTCCCGGGGCCGTCCTGGCCTTTGGTCGGATCGAAGCAGTGAGGCAGCGTCGCCGCTTGCCAAGCTGCGTCGTCGAAGGCGACGGCTTCGGCACCTGCGGCATCGCCGAGCTTGAATTTCCAGGCGTCGTTGAGCGGGATGTCACTGCGAGGGGTGTTCTCGACCGGTGCCCCTCCGCTACCACCACTGCCCGACTGGCCAGCGCTGCCGGCGCTCGAGCCGCCACTACCAGCGTCGCCATTGGTGCCACCCGCGGTGCTGGTACCGGCAGTGCCCGACGCAGCTCCGCCGCTCGTCATCGACGTGCCGCCACTCGTCATCGACGTGCCGCCGCTGCCGCTCGAACCCGGCGGCTGACCGCCAGTGCCGGCCGGGCTGCCCGACCCCGAGCCTCCACACCCCAGCGCCAGCACACAGCCCACGCCTGCCGTCACCACAACCTGACCAAAAAGCTTCACGCAGGGGCAAATAGCGCGGGTCCGCGCGCTTTGCGACCGGGAGCCGGATCCGTCCCTGGTTTTGAGGACTATCGACACTGGCGAAACATTCAATCTCGCTGTCCTTGCGCACTTTTACGGCCAGGTGCGGCCGGGGTGAGTGTCAGCGCACTCGGTGTGAGCGAAGCGCGACCTCGAAGAAGAAATGGATAGACGAAATAGCCAGCGAGCACCCATTTAGATGAAATGCGCACATTTCTTGGCTCGTTCGTGATCGGTGGCGCGCTGCTCGCAGCAGCTGGTTGCTCTAGCTCGCCTGCACCAGACAGCCCCTCCACGGGAGGTAGCAGCGCTGGCTCTGGTGGCAGCAGCGCGCCCGTCGGCGGCGGCGGCGCGAGCGCGAGCACGAGCGCGGGCACGAACAGCGGAGGGGGCGGAAGCTCGAGCACCGGTGGCAACGGTGGCGTCAGCAACGGTGGTGCCGGCGGCGGCAGCAGCGGAGGAGCGTCGGGCTCTGGCGGCAGCAATGTGAGCGGCGGCAGCGGTGGAGCCGGCGGTATGTCCGGAGCTGGCGGCGGCGGCGGTGGTGCTGGCGCGCACACGCCCGTCGCGAGCGCGGGCTGCGGCAAAGCCAACCCGGCTCAAGGCGCGCTCACGATCATGACCGGCGGGCAGACCGCGAACTTCAACCTCAAGCTACCCGACGGCTACGATCCGGCCACACCGGTGCCACTCGGCTTCGGCTTTCACGGCTTCGGCAACGACGAATGCGGCCCTCAGCAGGGTGAGTGTCGCGGCTTTGCGGCGCTGCCCGCCGTCACCGTGTACATGAAGTCGATCAGCGACGGTTGGGAGCAGGGCGCCGTATTGGAGCAAAACATCACGTACTGGCGCGACGTGCTAGCACGCGTAAAAAGTGAATACTGCATCGACGAGAGCCGCATCTTCGTCGCCGGTGTCAGCTCCGGCGGCCAATTCATCGAGCATTTGACGTGCCGCTACGGCGACCAGCTCTGGCAAACCACCGCCGTATCGGCGGCCGTCGTGAACGCTGCGAATCAGAACTGCAAGGGCACGCCGCCCGCGCTGATCATCCACGGCGTCACGGATCAAGCCGGAAATTTCGGCGAAGGCACGGCGGCGATGTTCGCCAAGCGCAACGGCTGTTCGGACACGCCCCCCGCCGAGCTAGCCCAAGCCAAGACCGACTTGATGACCGCGTTCAACGCCAAGCAAGCCGAGCACGTGTGCATGGACTGGCAAGGCTGCACCAAGAACCCCGTGCGCTTCTGCCTCTCGTCTCAAATCACCTACAGCGGTCTCACCCACGGCTGGCCCATGATCGGCGGCATGCTCATCGGCGACTTCCAAGACACGCTGCCCAAGTAGACGGCCCCGCGCTCTAGGTCGGCGTGACAGTGAGACCCGACGAGAGCACGTGCGTCAGGTATACGAGCGTCCCCGCCAAGCCGAAATACACGCCGGCCGCGATGGAGCGTTGCTCGTCGGTCACCTGGGCGAGCCGTTCGGCTGCCGCGCGCTCGTCCGTGGCTTGAAGGCGCTCGAGCGCGGTGGCCAGGCCTGCCACCTTTCGCGCACCAAAGGCGGCGCTCGCGGCGCGAAAGCCGACGAGGGCGAGCAGGATCAGCGGCATGGGTTGCAGGTGACCGTGGTCCATCACCGAGTAGAGCGTGACCAGCGCCAGCGCGCCGAAGCCCCACCACCACGCGGCCGCCCCGAGCGGAGCAGTCATGCGCGCACCGTCGAGCTGCCACACCGGAAACAGATTGAAAAGGTTGAGCCACAGCGCGAAGTAACCCACGGCGAAGAACAACCCAGCCCAGTCGGCGTTCAGGTAGTTGGAGGCGAACACGCAGAGCAACCCGCCTGCGCTGCCCGCGAGCGGACCGCCGGCGCCGATCACGAAGTCCTGAAACGGCGTCTTTGGCCGCTCTTTCAGCGCGATGAACGCGCCGAAAAACGGGATAAAGACCGGCGCGCCCACCTTCAATCCCTGCAGCTGCGCCGCGAGGCCATGCCCGAGCTCGTGCACCAACACCAGCAGCAAGAAGCCGGCAGCGAAGCGCCAACCATAGAACTGCGCGTACAGCACGAGCGACAGCAGCATCGTCGAGCTGGTGGTGAGCAGCTTGCCGAAGCTCAAGAACTTGAGGCCGCCGAGCAGGAACTTGAGCTTGCCCAGCGCGAGCAACAGGACGGCAAGCACGGTACCGACGACTCCGCGCTTGCGCTGGGCCGGGGCGTCACGGCGAAGTGCTATGGCGGCGATGCCACGCGCAAGCGCAAGCTC
>JBEHXA010000192.1:0-11817 GCA_048498935.1 Myxococcota bacterium | reverse complement strand
CTGCTGCGCGCCTTCGTGCTGCTCGGTGAGGGCAGCGGCGTGCTCCGCGGCCGCGAGCGCGTCGAGAGCGCTCGCGCGCGCGATCTAATCGGCCTCGCCATCTTGGTGGGGGCCGTGGTGTACGCCTGGCGCGTCCAGCGAGCCAGCACGTGGTTCCTCATCGCATCTGGCGTCGCGATCGTGGCGCAGCTGCTGGGTTTCTACTTCCGTGCGGCGCGGCGCGCGCAGCCGAGCTCGGAGCCCCCCGGCACGGTCACTTCTTCCGCGGAGCTAGAGCTGGGTGACGAAGAGCTCGACTTCTGTCCCAGCTGCGGGCACTCCGCGCTGATCGAGCTCGTCGACAGTGAGCGCTACCTCACGGGCTTGAGCCGGCTCACACCCGTGAGCGCGGCGGTGTGCCCCAACTGCGGCACCTTGACAGGCCAGCTCGAAGATCCCGCCCGCATCCCCGTCGGTTCCGAGCACGGCACCGCCCTCCGACAAGCGCCGGCCGGCAGCGAGCAAGAAGCGCTGGAGGAGCCGGCCGAGCACGACGGCTGAGGTCGGGCTTGCCAGCGGCGACAAAAAGCGGGAAAGGGTGCAGCCGTGGACGCTTCTGGAAGCAGCAACGCCAACCGTGAATACTACGACGCCTTCTCGGCGGACTACGAGCGGGAGCGTGGTGAGAACGATCCGGGCGGGTACCACGAGCTGCTCGACGAGCTCGAGGCGGACTACGTGCGCCGCTTCGGTCTAGGGCGAGACGTGCTGGAGGTCGGGTGCGGTACCGGCCTCGTGCTGCGACGGGTCCGCGAGTTCGCGCGCATCGCCAAAGGCGTCGATTTGTCCCCGGGCATGCTGCAGCGAGCGCAGGCGCGCGGCCTGGACGTGCAGCTCGGGTCGGCGACCGAGCTTCCCTTCCCCGATAATCAATTCGACGTCACGTGCTCCTTCAAGGTGCTGGCGCACGTGCCCGACATCGAGAAGGCGCTGTCCGAAATGGCGCGCGTCACGCGCCCGGGCGGCATGGTGCTGGCCGAGTTCTACAACCCGTACAGCTTGCGCGGGCTGCTGAAGCGGGTCGGACCCGCCGGCAAGATCGCCACCTCCGCCGACGAGCACGACGTGTACACCCGCTTCGATTCACCGCGGCGCGTGCGAGAGCTCACGCCGCCCGGTTGCGTGCAGGTCGGCGCGCGCGGGGTGCGCATCACGATCCCCAGCGCCAAGCTGATGAAGAGCCTGCTCGGGCGGCGTTTCTTCCGCGCAGCCGAGCACGCGCTGTGCGACTCCCCGCTCAAGCGGCTGGCAGGCTTCTACGTCGCCGCCTTCGAAAAGCGGGGTAGCGCTTGAGGCGAGCGCCGCCGACGTCTCGCCCGACGGCGTGGTGGCTGCAGGCCCTACAACGGCGCGCGCAGCGTATGTACGAGGACGCGCCGGGCGGTAGCGGCGCGCTCAGTTTTTCGAGCGACGCCGAACGGCGCGCCGCGCTCAAGTTCTTCAACGCCGCGTTTCGCGCCGAAGAATCGGGGATTCGCCAGGCGCACGAGCTGGCCGACGAGGTCGCCGCTTGGGACGCCGAGCTGGCGGAGGTGCTGCGCCTCTACGGCAACGAAGAGGGCTGGCACCGCGAGCTACTCAGCGAATTCTTGAGTGAGCTCGGAGGCCAGGTAGAGCCGATGGGCAAGGTGACCCGCACCTTTTACCGCGTGTATGCGCGCGCCAAGCGCATGGACACCATCGTGCTCACCAACCTGATGTTCGAGACGATCGGCTCGACCACCTACCGGATGGCGCTTGCGAACGTGTCTCAACCGGCGGCGCGCCGCATGCTCACGATTCTGACGCGCGACGAGGCGTTCCACGTCCCGCTCAACGTGCACTTCTTGCGGCGCGTGCTGCAGCGTGAGACCGGCAGCGAGCGACGACTGCGCTTGCTCTACCGGCTGCTGTTCTGTTCGCTCGTGCTCTTGCCGCTCGCCAGCCGTCCCAAGGCCAAGGCCTTCGACGGCATCGCGACCGGCGATCTGATGCGCGCCTACGCGCTCGAGCTCGGCCGGCTCTTCGCGCGCGAGCACGATTTGACGCTGACTCCGCCCCGCTTGCTGCTGCGACTGCTGGGTATTCGCCCCGACGAGCTCACGCGCGGCGCCGAGCTCTCGCCGACCAGCGTTGAGTCCGCCGAACGCGCAGTGGATCGCGAGAACGTCGTCGTCACCGCGCTTTGACGCGCGGGCTCGCTAAAAGCGACCGAACACGCTGAGCCCACCGCCGTCCGGCGTCGCATACGGCGCATAAGACACGTCGACGCCCGACTTGCCGGTCGCGGCAGGCGCAGGATTCGGCGCGAGGTTCTTGGGCAAGGGACGCTGTCGGACCTCGCGAAACTCCGGCACGAACTCGATTTGAGCCTGGATGACGCCGCCCACTGCTAGGCCGGCGAAGCCCCAAAACGACACGTCGCGCACGGTGCCCCACGCGTTTTGCGCGCGGTTGACCTGCTCTTCGTCGACGGTTTTGCCCTCGCGCCGCAGCTCGTCCGCGCTGACCGCGATGTGGCTCTGCACCGCCACGGCCGAGATGCTCAGCGTGCCGAGCAACACCTCGGCGACCATCAAAGTGTAGCCCAGCGCATCTTGGCGATTTTGCAGCTGCCCCACCCCGAATGGAACGAACGCCAGCACGCGCCGGTTCTGCACGACCACCAGCTCTTGGCTAGCGAGCTTCTCGAGCTCGCGCGTCCGAAGCCGCTCCAGCTCCAACACCTCTTCACGCTTGCGCGCCGCTTTCTGCGCCAGCTTGATACGCGCCTGCTCGGCAGCGCGAATCTCGCTCACGAGCGAGTCGCGCACCTTCAAGAAACGCTGCACCACCGGCTGCGGAAAGACCAAGCCGTCCGGCGGCTTCATCTGCGGGTTCTCGTGGATGGCAGCCCGCAACGGCGCCTCGGAAGCTTCGGGTTGGCCCTGCCCGAGCAAGCAAGCAGCCCAATAGACCCGCGCATTTTCGACGATGGCCGGCTGACGCAGCGGGCTCTTGCCGATCGGATCGAGCAAGCGCTCGATCTCGGTACTGCACTCCGAGTACTTCCCGGCCTCGTATAGGCCGGCGACGCGCGCGAGCTCGGCGTCGTCGCTCAGCCGATACTCGGGCCGCTTCGGCGCGGTCGGGGTGGCAGGGTTGGTCGGGGCGCTCGTCGCGCTCTGGGCGCCGGCTGGCGATGAGGACAGCAGCGCCCCCAAGCTCACCAGCAAGACCACTGACCAGGACCTCTGCATTCGGACGCCGGGCTCTGCCCCGGCACCGCGTCAGGGACGGGGGAAGCTCGAGGTTCGTCCGGGGTTTAGCTCCACGTCAAATGCTTTTGGAGCTTCCCCCGATTGGGGCCCGGGAATCACCGTACAGTGAGCGAGCTGGCTGGCCCGCTGCATGGGGATCACGACCGACCCAGGAGCTGAAAAGGTGGCTACTTCACCGCAGCTGGCAGTGCTGGACGGCGCGCCGCGGAACTCGAGCGTCGCCGGCTTCCACTCGATCACACCCTGGACGACCTGTTCCTGGCCACTCTCGGGCGGTCGAATCGAGATGGTTCGCGGCCCCGGAGTGACGCAGCACTCGGCGTTGGGCGGCCGAAACTCGAACACGTGATCACCCTCCGGTAAGTCGTGCGCGACCCCGAACCAGTTATCGAAGGGTCGCCCGTCTACCAGGACGGTCGCGTTTTGCGGGCCTTTGACCAGCACGCGCACGCTGACGTTCGCCTCGGACGGAGCCTTTGCCTCGGGCTGTGCCTTGGTCGGCTTGCGGGTGCGCCGGGGTACCGACGTCGCCGGCTCGGCACTTTCGACCGCCTGTTCGCTGACCGGCTTCCGGGCCGCCGTCCGCTCGTTGGCGACGCTCGGGGCGAGCCGCACCGCGGGCTTGACGGCCGCAGCGCGAAAGCGACTGCCGAGCTTGTAAATGCCGACCACACTCAGCGCGATGATCAAACTGCCGAGCACCGCCGCAGCAGCCTTGAGCACCATGCGTCGCGCGCGCTCGTTGCGTGCCAGCGACGACACCTGAGCGACCAGCTCGGCATCGTCGGGGCGAAAAGCCAGCGCACGATTGAAGCTCGCGGTGGCGAGCGGCACATCACCGGCCTCGCGCGCCGCACGCCCGCGCACCACCAATTGCTCGACCACGCGCGGCTCATAGCCGGCTCGGTACTGCTCCGGGTCTTGCAAGAACGCGCCGATCTCACCACCGGGATCGTCGAAGCCGAGGCCGCGCAGCGCTTCGCGCAGCGCTTCCGCCACCTCGAGCGCCGAGGCGAAGCGATCGGGGGCGTCCTTGGCCAGCGCGCGATCGACGACAGCGCCGAGCTCCGCCCCTACCGTGGGGCGCGCGCGCTCTGCCGGTGTGAACGAGCCCTCGAGCACCCGCCGCAACACCTGCGCCGGGTTCTTGCCGTCGAACGGCAGCTTGCCGACCAGGCACTCGTACAGCAAAACGCCGAGCCCGAAGACGTCGGAGCGGGCGCTCACTTCACCGCCTTCGATCTGCTCGGGCGCCATGTGCGCGGGCGAGCCGAGCACCTGCCCGGTGGAGGTCACGCCCTGCGCGTCGAGCAGCTTGGCGATGCCAAAATCCGTGATTTTAACGAGTTTTTCTGGCTCACCGGTGATGCGCCCCTCGGGCACGGTGCGGAGCAGCACGTTCTCGGGCTTCACGTCGCGGTGAATCACACCCAAGCCGTGCGCATGATCGAGCGCCATCGCGAGCTCGATGCCGATGGCCGCCGCAATCTCTGCCGGCAAGTGACCTACGTCGGTGAGGAGCTGGCGAAGCGTCTTGCCGCGCACGAGCTCGACCACCAAGTAGCGCTCGTCGGACTCGTCGTCCGACACGTCGTACACCTCGACGACGCCGGGGTGCTTGACCTTCGCCACCGCGCGCGCCTCGCTCGCGAAGCGCTGCCCCACCTCTTTGTTCTCACGCAAATGACGGTGGATGATCTTGACCGCGACTTCGCGCCCCAAGCGCTTGTCGCGAGCACGGTACACGGTGGCCATGCCACCGTGACCGATCTCCTCCAGGAGCTCGTACTTGTCGAGCTTGGGAAAGCTATGCTCTTGCGCGGCGCTCAGTCAGACCTCCGCCGCGCCGCCTTCACGGCAGCTGCTCCACCCGCACCGCGTTGGTCGCGCCGCGCACACCGACGCGCGCGCCGTAGACCATGACGTAACGCTCGCCCGACTTGACCAGACCATTGTCCATCAAGAACTGACTGGTGTTCCGCACCTGGTCTTCGAGAGTCGACGTCTTGCCCACGAGCGCCCTAGGAGTTACGCCCCAATATAGCGCGAGCCGGCGGAGAGTGCGCTCATCGGATGAAAACGCCAGGATTGGGGCCGTGGCCCGGGCTTTCGAGACCAGGCGGGTCGTGAGCCCGGTCTCTGTGAGGGTGACGATCAGCTTGGCCCCGACCTCACGCGCGATAGCGCAGGCCGCGTGGGCGATCGAGTCCGCGGTCGTGTGATCGGGCTCCGACGGGTTCGGCGCGAAGAACCGGCTGCCCTCGGCCTGCCGGATGATGCGATCCATCATACGGCAAGATTGCAGTGGGAATTTACCGCTGGCCGACTCAGCCGAAAGCATGACCGCGTCGGCTCCGCCGAACACGGCGTGCGCGACGTCGCTGGCTTCGGCGCGCGTGGGGCGCGGCGAGTCCACCATCGACGCCAACATTTCCGTCGCGACGATGACGGGCTTCCGATGGATGCGACAGGTACCGATGATCTGCTTCTGGATCACCGGGACGGTCTCGGGCGGCAATTCGACGCCCAAGTCACCACGCGCGACCATCGCACCATCGGAGGCGCGCACGATCGAGTCGAGGCGCTCCACCGCTCCGGGCGTCTCGATCTTGGCGATGATGGGCGTCGGCTTGCCCTTGCGCTCGCAGATCTCACGCAGCTCTTGCACCTCTTCCGCGCGACGCACGAACGAGAGCGCCACGTAGTCGAGATCCATCGACAGACCGAAGTCGAGGTCCTTCTTGTCCTTCTCGGTCAGGGCCGGCAGGCGCAGGCTGCCCGACGGCAGGTTGACGCCCATCTTGGGTCGCATCGGACCACCGTGCTCGACCATGCACTCGACGCGCTCACCGCGCACGCCGAGGACGCGCAGCTCGACCTGTCCGTCGGAGAGCAGGATGCGATCGTCGGGACGCACGTCTTGCGCGAGCGGCTCGTAGGTGATCGCGATGGTGTGATCGTCGCCGAGGTCACCGGCGATCATGTCCACGCGATCGCCGTTATTGAGCACTGCGGGCCCAACCTTGGCCGTGCGGATCTTGGGACCACAGAGATCTTGGAGCAGCGCGACCTGCTTGCCGAGCGCCGCGCTCTCCTGGCGAATCATCTCGATGCGCGCGCCGTGCTCGTCGTGCGTGCCGTGGGAGAAGTTGAGCCGCGCGACGTCCATGCCCGCCTCGATGAGCCCACGAATGCCTTCACGGCTTTCGACAGCAGGACCAATGGTGCAAACGATTTTGGCGCGACGGGATATCATCTGGATTGAGCTCGATGCTGAGGGGGGCGGACGCGACCGCTACCCGATGGAGTTCGAGCATGCCACAGGAAAAACCGAGGTGTCGCTTTCCGTTTCGGGCGCCGCCTCGCGGCCGGGCCGTGGTACAGGGACGCGCATGACCGGATTTCGACGCGATGCGCAAGACAGCGCCCTTTTCGGCTCGGCGCGCCTTTCGCAACTGATTCGCGACGCCGAGGTGGAGCTGCCCGCCTATGTCTACGACATCGACGGAATGACCGAAACGCTCCGGTCACTTCGGAGCGCCTTCGGAGACGCCGCCCATTTGGTGGCGTACGCCGCGAAGGCCAACAGCGCGGGTACCGTGGTTCGCGCCTTTGCGGCCGAAGGCGCCGGCGTCGACGCCGTTTCGGCGACTGAGGTGCAGCTGGCCTTGGCTTGCGGCATTCCGGCGAACAAAATCGTGATGAGCGGCGTCGCCAAGAGCGACGCCGAAATCGACTACGCCCTCGCGCAACGACTGCTCGCCATCCAGGCCGAGAGCGTGGAAGAGCTGGTGCGGGTGCAAGAGCGCGCTCGCGCCACGGGCCATCGGGCCGACGTCTCGCTGCGGATCAATCCCGGCATCGAGATCGACACGCATTCTCACATCGCGACGGGTCACGACGCCGCCAAGTTCGGGATCAGTCAGCGCGATTTGCCGGCTGCCTACGCGGTGATCGACGGCTCGGAAGGGCGGCTGTCACAAGTCGGCATTTCGGTTCACCTGGGCTCGATGATGACGACGGCGGAGCCGTACGCCGAGTCGGCGCGCAAGCTGTGCGTCCTCGCACTCGAGCGACGGCGCCAGATCTCGAGCCTGCGCTACGTCGATTTCGGCGGCGGCTTCGGCATCGACTACGGCGACGCGACCAGCGTGCCACCCGCGGACTTTGCGCGCGCGGCCGTGGTGGCGCTGCGCGACGCCGGTTTGTCCGACCTGATGATCGTGGTCGAGCCCGGTCGCAGCTTGGTGGCACCCTTCGGCGTGTTGGTGTCGCGCATCGTGCAAACCAAGCAGAGCGGCGAGCGACGCTGGGTGATGCTCGACGCCGGCATGAACGACCTGATTCGACCGGCGCTGTACGGCGCCAAGCATCGCATCGAGCTGCTGGAGCAGGCGCCGCAAGCTCCCGAGTGGCGCGTCGTGGGTCCCGTGTGCGAAAGCAGCGATGACTTCGGCGGTCACGCCCTGGGCGCGAACCCTTCCGGCCTCGTGGCGATTCGCGACGCCGGCGCGTACGGGTTCGTGATGGCGAGCGAGTACAACGGGCGCGCGCTTCCGAGCGAGGTGTTCGTCAGCGGTGGCAAGGTGGTCGCGGTCAGCCGCAGCCCCGGCGCGCAGGCTTGGCTCACGCGCCGCTTGTCGGCTTGAGCTGAGCAGCGCGCGAAGCGCCGCTGCCAACGACTACGTGCCGCGCTTCAACGGGTTGACCGGGTTGGCCGGTGCGGAGTGACCGCTGCTCGTCGGGTTGGGGGTCGGGCTGCGCATGGCCGGACCGCGCGAGCCGTTGCCGCGCGTTCCGCCCGCCACGCTGCTACCGGTGCGACCTACGCTCGGCGGTGCAGGCGTGACGCCCCGAGGCGGCGGGCGTGAGCTGCGCAGCGCTGGCATCGAAGTCGACGAATCGAGGCGTCGGGCCCCACTACCGCGGCCCGGCGGGATCGAGCGCGTGCGGTATACTTCGCCCTCGACCACCACCTCGACGCCGAGCGACCGGCAACGCCGCGCGAGCCGCTCGAGATCGATGCCCGGCACCAGCAAGAGGCCGGAAGGCGGTGAAGGGTCGATGAATAGATCTTGGGTCTGCCGGCGCGTGCGCAAGAGCTCGCGCACCTCCGGATCTTCGACCCAGAGAAAGCCCGACGTCATCACGAATTCAGCGCGACCGACCACCGCGCTCGCCTGGGCCAGCGTGCGCGTGATGGGATCGGGCAGGCTCGCGACCTGTTCGATGCGAGCCTGGATGACGTCCGCTTCGAAACCGGCGCCGAGCGCGAGCGCCAGCGTTTGAGCGGTGATGAGCACGTCGAGCGTGCCGCTCACGGCGCCGACTTCGACGAAGGGCGACAGTGAGAGCACGTGACCAGTCTTGGTGAGCGGACCGATGCGCAGCGCCTGATTGTCGGTGAAGCGACTCTGATCGCTGCTCGACTTGGGCGCACTACCAGCACCGGGCTCGGACAAGAAGGCGCGTCCGCGCGGCGTGATGCGCAGCGTGGGCCCGAGCGAGTCCGCTTCGTCGGAATCCGCGTCGCCGATGTCGACCACGCCGAGCGCGTGCAAGCTCTCGAAGGCGATGCGGCGTGCGACCTCGCCGGGCGTGAGCGCTTCTACGCCCGCGCGCTGCGCCCAACGCTGAATTAAACGCGTGAGGCCCGGCGCGCGAGAATCGGAGCGGACATAGCCGGCGATCGCTTCCCACGGTACCCAGCGGCCATCGCCGAGCTCCTGCAGGGCTTCGAGCACCAGCTCGCGCACGCTGCCGACGGCGCTGGCCTCGCGGGTGCCCTGCGCGACGCGCATGACTTCGCCGTCCGGGCGCGCCTCGTCCCAAGCGCCGCCGCGGCGCCAGGCTTCGAACAGCGCGCGGCTGAGGCCGTGCACCTCGTGCGATCCGGGCGGAGAAGCCACGCTGACAGCCGATGGATCCCAAAGGCCGACGGCCCGGCTCAGTGCTGCAATGAACGCCACTCGCTCCGGATCCTTGCCGAAGCGCGTCGAAAGCTTGCTGAGCAGCGAGCGCGGTGTGCCGATGTCCGCGCGGAGCTCGAGCGAGGGGTCACGCACCGTGATGGCCATGGCCAGCGCGAGCGCGGCCGGATCTTCGGCGAAGCGCGCGCGGCGCGGCGCATGATCGTCGGCCAGCACGAAGTTCTTGATCTGGTGACGCTGCGTCTCGCGCTCGGCGCGGCGCGAAGCACCGACGATCGTAGCCACCTCGCTCGGGATGATGTGCCGATTGGGGTGGATCGGAATCAGGTAGCCACGACGCTCGAGCGCAAAGCCCACGCCGCGACGCGACGGCGTAGCGCCGGTCGCCCCACGCAGCCGCAGTGGCTCGCGCTCGAGATCGAGCAGCTCGTCGGTTTCGACCTCCCCGCCCACGGTGTCGACCGCGGCCAGCAGCTTACGCTCGAGCGGCGCCAGCTCTTCGAGCTCACGCGCCAGCTTGGCCGGATCGGTCAGCACCTCCCAGGCGGGCTCGAGCGCGAGCGCCATCGGGGGCGTCGCGGGACGACCGAGGTAGTGCCCGGCGATGCTTCCGGCCACGTCTTGCGAGACCTGGGACAAGAGGGCCCTGACGCCGCGCGGATCTTCACCCTCCCAGCTGCGGAGCTGGAGCATGAAAGCGATGGGCAGCAGCAGCTCGACGCCGCGCTGGGCGCCGCGCACGAACACGATGCCGCGCGCCACGAGCGGCTCGACCGCCGGCGGCAGCCCACTCGCCAGCAGCACGCCCTTGGCCTCGGCAATGCGGTAGAGCAGCTCCCGAGTCGGCCCGGGCAGCAGCGCCGTATCCCGGATCTCCGGCAGCTGCAGCAGCATGCGAGCCACCTGGGACGGCACGTCGATGCGCTTGGCTTCGTCTGTCCGGATCTTCAACCGGGCGATCAACGACTCGAGCTCGCGCTCCGGCAGGACGCGCAGCACGTCCACGAGCCGGATGGCCACCCCAGGCCGCTCGGTCGCTCCGCTGTCGCGTCGAGAAGTGCTCATAGATCTAGATAGCAAACCGCGAAAACCCTGCCCTGTCCAGTCAGGGGCGTAACCCTTCTATGTTGTTACCGCCAGTGATTTCTCGGACTCGAGCGCTCGT
Organism: Myxococcota bacterium; assembly: GCA_048498935.1. Taxonomy (GTDB): domain Bacteria; phylum Myxococcota_A; class Polyangia; order Polyangiales; family Polyangiaceae; genus PMG-095. Next base: position 1,444 of record JBEHXA010000192.1, on the reverse strand, counting down.
TTTGAGACCGGATTCGACCCTGGCAGCGGACGCCGCCACCGCTCGGCCCAGGGCCGTGGGTCGGAGTGGGGGGCCTAGCCCAGGACGGCCGCCCGTTGTTACTGCGGCGCTGCGGCGCGGCTGTACGGCGGCACGGCTGCGGGCGTCCGGGGCAGCCGACCAACCCGGCGGGCCGGAACACCCGGTTTTTTGTGCCAGGGCGAGACGCGGCGCCGGGTATCTACTATTTCGAGAGCGCTCCCCTGGACCGCTGATGATCCTCAGAGACCCCGTCCACGGCCTGGTTTCCTTCGAATCGGAAGAGGAGGCCATCGTGCCCGCGCTGCTCGAGGCGCGCGAGCTGCAGCGCCTACGGCGCGTGCGCCAAACCGGTCTGGCTTCACTCGCTTATCCCGGAGCGGATCACACCCGTTTCGCCCATGCCATCGGCTCGGCGTGCGTGATGACGCGGCTCGTGAGGCGTCTCCGCGGCATCCACGACGCCCTGCCCTACTGGCAGCGACTCACCACGGAGCGCGCGCGCGACGCCCTGGCCGCGGCGCTCTTGCACGACGTGGGTCACGGTCCCTTCTCGCACCTGTTCGAGCAGGTGCTGCCGCAAGCGCGGCGGCACGAGGAGTGGACTCGTGAAATCGTGCTCGACCGCAGCACCGACGTGAATCGCATCCTGCGTCGCTTCGACGCCTCGCTGCCCGAGCGTGTCGCGGACCTGGTGCAGGGCAAGCACGAGCTCACGTTCCTGGCCAAGGCCGTGAGCGGCACGTTCGACGTCGATCGCTGCGACTACCTGCTGCGCGACGCGCACGCCACCGGCGTGAGCTACGGCAGCTTCGACCTCGATTGGCTGCTACGCAGCTTGCGCTTCGGCGTGCCCCACGACGGAGCCGCGCCGCCCCTGGCGATCGACGGAGCCAAAGGCATTCCGGCCATTGAATCGTTCTTGCTCGCGCGCCTGTTCATGTTTCAGCAGGTGTACTTTCACAAGACCGAGCGCGCGAGCGAGTGGATGCTATCGCGCATCTTGGAGCGCGTGGGGCAGCTCACGCAGGACGGCAATCGTCTGGAAGCCACGCCCCGCGCCATCGCCGAGATCGCGCTCGCAGGCCAGACCACGCTCGACCACTACTTGAAGCTCGACGACGCGACCCTATGGGTGGCCCTGGCGAGCTGGTGCGACGCTGCCGATCCGCTGCTCTCGAACCTGTGCCAGCGCTTTGCGGCGCGGAACCTGTTCAAGACTTACGAGCTGTTCGGCGAGCAGGCCACCCCGCCCGCACGCCTACAAGCTCTTGAAACCGTTCGCGAAATCGCAGAACAGGCTGGTTTGAGCCCGGATGTTTACGTCGGCCTCGACGCGGCCTCCACCGTCGCTTTCGACGACTCGGAAGATCCGCTGACCGGCGCCTGCTCACCGCCGACCCGCTGTTCGCCATCGCCTTGCGCA
>JBEHXA010000191.1:0-11819 GCA_048498935.1 Myxococcota bacterium | reverse complement strand
TGCCAGCGCAGCGTCGAAGCCGCCTACCACGATCAAACCGGTTGGACGCGCCGCTCCATCCTGAACGTCGCCCACATGGGCCGCTTCTCGAGCGATCGCACCATCCTCGGCTACGCCCGCGACATCTGGGGCGTCTACGTGCCGCCAATCGGCGGCCCCCGCACCAGCGTCGTTCCGCCTAACTCAGTCCGGTGAAGTCCGCTTCGCGGTCTTCACCGGGTTTGGTTTTCATTGCCATGGGGCGTCTGGCGGCGCCCCGCGTCGATCGCGATTGATGAACAGCGGGCGCCCGGCCTCGCCGGAGCTCGTGGCCATCTCTCGATCGCCGATCGTGATCTGATTGTGCCAAGGTCGGGTGAGGTGTTTCCAGAAGCGGTCCGGCAAGCGGACCGTTTCATGCTCTACAAGGGCGTTGGGTCGCTGCTCTGGGAGGGCGTTGGGTCGCTGGGGCTGCGGCGGCGCCGGTTGCGGGGATGGCGTTTCGGCATCTTGATAGCAAGGGGAGCTAGAAACAGGCGAGGTGGGGGCTAGCGTTGCGTTTGGGGCGTTCGGGGGGGATATTCCCTCCCCAAACCAAAACCGAGGAAATGCGATGTCAGAGCTCGAATCGTTGAAGCAGTTCACCACCGTCGTTGCCGATACCGGCGACATCGGCGCCATCGCGCAGTACAAACCGCAGGACGCGACCACCAATCCGTCGCTGCTGTTCAAGGCCGCGCAGCAGAAAGAGTACCGCCCGCTCGTGGAAGAGGCGCTCGCTTACGCCGCCAAGAAGGCGAGCGCGGGCAGCGAGCAGACCGCGCTCTTCATGGACAAGCTGGCCGTCAATTTCGGCTGTGAAATCCTGAAGATCATCCCCGGCCGCGTCTCCACCGAGGTGGACGCGAGCTTCTCGTTCGACCAGCAGGGCAGCATCGACAAGGCGCGCAGCCTGATCAAGATGTACGAGGACGCCGGCATCGCTCGCGAGCGCATCCTGATCAAGCTGGGCAGCACCTGGGAAGGCATCAAGGCCGCCGAGCAGCTCGAGAAAGAGGGCATTCACTGCAACCTCACGCTGCTCTTCAGCTTTGCTCAGGCCGTCGCGTGCGCTGAAGCCAAGGTCACGCTGATCTCGCCGTTCGTCGGACGCATTTACGACTGGTTCAAGAAGTCGACGGGCGCCGAGCCGACCACCGAGAACGATCCGGGCGTCGCCAGCGTGCAGCGCATCTACGACTACTACAAGAAGTACGACTACAAGACCCAGGTGATGGGCGCGAGCTTCCGCAAGGTCGAGCAGATCATCGAGCTCTCCGGCTGCGACTTGCTCACCATCAGCCCCGATCTGCTGGCCCAGCTGCAAAAGCGTGAAGGCACGCTCGTGAAGAAGCTGAGCGTCGAGGCCGCCAAGGCCAAGGACATCCCCAAGGTCCACCTCGACGAGAAGACCTACCGCTTCGAGCACAACCAGGACCAAATGGCGGTCGAGAAGCTGAGCGAAGGCATCCGCGCCTTCTACAGCGACGGCCGCAAGCTCGAGAAGTACGCGCAGACCGAGGTCGGCAAAGCCTCGGCCGCGTGACGTAACTTCGCGAGGGGGCTGCCCATCCGCAGCCCCCTTGCAGAATCTCCCGTAGCGTCACCCGGTCTCATCGGGGCGCATGTCTCGGGCTGCTTCCGCCAGAACAGCTCGTAGCGAAAACCGCGAGATCACAGGGAGGCGGGGAGACGGGGAGATCCGCGACGATTCTATGGTTTGAGTCGTTCGATGACGAACGGCGACTGCGCAGTCGACGCACGGCTGGAACCCCAAGATTCTCGGCTCGCGGAGCTCCCCGCCTCCCCGCCTCCCTGTAAATCTGGGAGCCCTAGAAGGTCGGGCAGGGACGTTCAGCAGAAGCCGACGAAGAAGGGCTGGGGGACGCCGGGTGTGATGCCGAGGGGTACGAGATAGAGTCCGTGATCGCGAGCCTCGTACGTCGTTACCGACGCCGCATCGAGGTTGCCGACCGCGACGCGATCGCCGCGGCGATTGACGGAGAAGTGGCGAGGCTTTTTGCCGGTCGCGACGCGTTGCTGCAGCGTGAGGCCGCCCTTGCCGTCGACCTTGAACACCGCGAGGGTGTCGTCGCCGCGATTCGAAACGTAAAGGGCGCGACCCGACGGATGCAGCTCGAGGTGCGAGGCCGTGTTGGGGACCCGCACCGCGGCGCCGCCCAAGGTGGACGCAAAGCTCAGCAGCTCCAAGTGCCCCGTGGCTGCATCCCACGCGAACACCCCGACTTCGCTGGTGTGCTCGAACGTGACGTACACGAGCTTGCCGCCAGCATCGAACACCAGGTGACGCGGCCCGGACCCGAGCGGCGCCTTCGCGCTCGCCATGGGCGTCAACTTGCCGCTCGTCTGATCGAAGCCGTAAACGGCGACGTAGTCGGAGCCCAGGCAGGGCACCAGCACGTGGCGATTGTCCGGCGAGCAAACGATGGCGTGGGGGTGATGTCCCGCGTTGTGGATCGAGACCGCAGCGCTCGAGCCGCTGCTCGGAAAGACGGAGATGCTGCCGTCTTGGTAATTCGCGACCAGCCCGAACGCTCCGCTGCGGTCGAACGCCACATAGGCGGGACCGGTACCACCCGAGTGCACCGAGGCATTGAGCCTGGGTTCGCGCGGTGCATGCTCGATCGCGTGCACCAGGCCGCCGTGCTCGTCGACGGCCAACGTGTTCGGCCCCGACAGCGCCAAGAACGAGGGGCAACCGCCGACCCTCAGCGCGCTTTTTTCGCGCAAGGTGCCATCGTCGGTCAAATCGAACCACAAGAGCTGACCCGTCCCGGAGCCCACGATGATCCGTTCGGAGGAATGCGTCGCGCGGGGCTCGAGCGCGGCGTGAAGCTCTTGCATCCCTCCAGGGTAGGCTGGAATTTGCCGCTGATGACGGCGCGTTCCTATCCCGGGAGTGTTCAATTCGGATGCTCGGGGCTGCGTCGGGTCGCTATTGCGGCAGCGCCGCCTCGACGCGAGACATCTCGTTGATCTCGAGATTGCCTACCAAGCCGAGCAAGCTCGGACCGTCGCCAGCTTGCTGAGTCTTCGCGAGCGCGCGCAAAAAATAGGGAGGAGTCACGCGCAACAGCAGGCGCACGCGCACGGTCGCGGGCTGCGCGCCGTTCGGCAGCGTGAACGCGTAAGGGAACGTGCGGAGCTCGCCAGCGATGAGCGGCGGGGTCGGCTTGCCGGTAGCGGGGCGCACGCGCGGCACCGGACCGCTCGTGATGTATTGCACGACCACCTCCTTGGAGCCGGTGGTGCGTTGCAGCCGTGGCTGCTGGCGTAGGTCGAGCTGAACGACGCCGCCCGCGTCTCGCACCAGCTCCACCTGATCCACGAGCATTTGCTGAAAGCTGACGAGCTGCGCGTCGCTCTGCTTGCAGCCGACCAGGTGCTCGCGCATCGGGCTGTCCTGATCGTCGACGATCGAGGCGTCGCACAGATCGTCGGTCGGCAGGGCGAGCCTGCCGGAGCCTTCGAGCACCGTGCCCTGGCGGTCGAGCAGCGTGACCTCGAGCCACATCTGGCGTACGAACGCGAAACCACCAGGCAGGTTGTGGCCGGTGCCTACGTTCTGAATCGATACATCGAACGTGACACGCCCGCCTTCGACTTTGAGCGATGCGCGATCGAGCTCGAGCTTGGCCGCGCGCTTCAGCAGAGCCTCGCGCTCAGGCCGGCTTTCGTCGCGAAGTTGCGGACTGTCGAGCGGATAGTCGACTGCCACGAACGCGTGGCTGCGCAGGGTGCGCGGCGGGGCGTCGTTGTCCTGCTGTAGCGGGATTTGGGCAGTTTCGGCGGCCCGCGAGCCTTGCACGATCGGCATGTGACAGTCGACGCAGCTCGCTCCGCCCGCCTTCGCGTAGTCCTGCCATTCGTCGAACAAGGTCTGGAGCACGAGGTCGCTGCCGCGCTCGATTTTGCCGTCGCCGTTGCGATCGTACTGCACCGAATGGCAGTTCTGGCAGAGGCGCGAGGCGTCCTTGAACAGCGGCGAGGCTTCGCTGCGGTGGTAGGCGTTGCCGACCGCGTCTTCGTACGGGCCGAAGAAGGTGCGCCCCGGGATCAAGCCTTTCTGAAAAGCCGTGAGGCCGCCACCGGCGGTCTTCGACTCACCTTGCCACTGGTGGCACACCGAGCAGGTGACGCCTTCCTCGAGCAGCGCCGGCTCGGCGAACGCGCCCGTAGCCTTGAAGGGTAAGGTCGGGTTGCCCGCCAGAGCGGTCGCGATTGGGCCGTGACAGTTGACGCACACCTGCTTCGGATCTGGGCTCGTGGTGTTGACGAGCGTTTCACGCAGCGCGAGGTTGCCCTGTGCGACCATGATGGGGCTGGAGAGCGCGTGGGCGTGCATCGAGGTGCGCCACTCCTTCACGGCGCGCTCGTGGCAATCGCCGCACGCGCTGGAGGGATGAAAGCCGCCGAGCGTGCTGCCCAGCACGGCCCCGGGCGGTAGCAATTTTGCCGGCAAATCTAGGGCCCAGAGCACATGGAGCGGCAAGAGCAGGAGGAAGAGCAAGCTCAGCGGCACGTGAAGGAGCCGGCCGCCTTGCAGCAGCCGGCGGTACCGGTCCTGCTTGCGCGCACGCTCGAGCATTTGATGGCGCGCGCGGATGAGCCGTACCAGCTCTGGCACTACGGCGTGCTCCTCGGGCGGAGCGCCCTGCACGGCGCGCGCGAGCTCGGCGTCGCTGGCGGGCGCGCGCAGCAGCCATTCTACCGCTTGCCGAAGCACCTGCGAACGCCCTGCCGCCAGCTTTTCGATTTCGATGAGGAGCGTCGCCGCTTGAGTCTGGCTCGCAGAGCGTGAGTAGCTGCCCACTTCGGTGGCCGCTTTGGGCGGCACCAGCGCATAGACCACACGCCACAACAGGCCGCTCACTACGAGTACCACCAGTACTGCCAGCAGCGCCTTGCCGAGCGACGGCTCCAAGCTCGAGCTGCCATAGCCGGCGTGGAGGAACGCCAGGAGCACGCAAAGCAAGCCCAGGTAAACATGCCCCCACAGCCAGCCAGCCATGCTGCCGACGGGCATACGCTCTTGCAGGCCGCGCTTGCGCAGCGAATAGGCAAACGTGAGCAGCCCGAGCCCGAGCGAAGCGACGCCGAAAAGCACGCCCACGAGCGTGTAGCCGCGTAAAATGGCCGGGAAAAACTCGTAATCGGCGAGCCAGCCGCCGTCGATCAGCAGCGCGAGCGCGACCGTGACCAGCGCTGCCAGGCTGGAGCAGACGAGCCACGGCCATTGTCGTTCGAGCAGCGTGCGACGCCTTTGGAGAGGTCGACTGCTCACCGGAATCGCCTCATGAGCGGGTCGGCTCCGACCGCATCAGCGCCTCGCCGGGATTGATGCGGAAGGCGGCGCCCACCGGACACGCGGTGACGCAGGCGTAGTCCGAATACTGCGCGCACAGGTCGCACTTCACGGCGACACGCGGCGCCTTCGGATCCACGGCTGCCAGCGCCCGCTCACGCAAGCTGCCAGTCGCCAAGAAGTCCAACAAGCTCACGAAGAAGCCGGGCTCTGGTTGCTCGACCGGGTGCATGCTGATGTTGCCGTAAGGACACCGCTGGGCGCAGGAGCCGCAGCCGATGCAGTTCTCGGGGACGATCTGGATCTCACCGCTGGGCAGCCGCACGATGCCGCTCACGCTGCACATGAGGCACGCCGGATCTTCACAGTGCCGGCAGGCGGTGGGGAACAAGTAGTTGTCGACCTGGATGCCGCGGAGCTGCAAGCGGCTACGGCCGTGACGACGTTCGCAGGCGTCGATGCAATTGCTGCACGCGGTGCACTTTTCCTGGTCGATGACCAGGATTTCACGGCCATGCGCGAGGCCTTCTTCGACCAGCACACCCGCCGCCAGCGAGCTCCCCGGCGCCCCCTGCTGCTGGGGGCGCAAGCCGACGTTATCGGCTCGGGCCAGCGCTTCAGCCTCGAAACCGGCTTGTTGCAGGGCTTGCTCTGCTTGTGGGTAGCGCGTGAGCAGCGCCGACAGCGCGGCGCCCGGGACCCGGATCACTTCGGAGCGGCTGGCAGCTTGCACCGCGTAGCCCATCTGGCGCTGCCTCGCCAGAAGCGGCAAGACGCCGAATACGTTACCTTCCCTGAAGTAGGTGAGCACGCGCTCGCCGGAGCCGTCACTCTGACTGGCGCGCAAGAAGCCGCTGCGCACCAGATACAAATCGCGTGGCGCGTCGTGCTCACCGAACAGGGTGCTGCCGGTCGGTAAGAGCTCGAGCCGCGACGACCAGAGCAGCTCGGCGACCGCAGCTTCGGGCAGCGCGCCCAAGCCACCGGGGTTGCGCGAGTAGCTCCACAGGGCACGCTTTTCGTACAGCGCGTCCAACGCTGCGCGAACTTCGGGTGCCTGTTCCATCAGCCTGAGCACCGCGACCTTGGGTGCCTCCAGCACGATCGACAGCTCCTCCGCCACCACCGTGAACGGCTCCGCCGAATCGCTGAGTACGCCCATTTCCCCAAAAAAGCTGCCCTGTGCGAGCTTGAGGACGTGGATGGCGCGGCCCTGCGGGTCCTGGCTCTGCTGCTCCAGGCTGCCGCTCAGCACCACGCACAGTCGCTCGTGAAACTCGCCCTCCTTGCACAGCTCTTCGCCCGGCACGAGCATGCGCAACGTCGACTTCAGCACGAAGCGGCGGAGCGCATTCGGGCTCGCACCGCGAAACAGCTGCAGCTCGCTCAGCTTTTGCGACAAGCTGTCGAGCGTCATGCCCGAGGGGAACACGACGGTGCGCGTTTGCAGCATCAGCTCGTGATCGGGGACGCTGTCCTCCACCTTGAGCTTGTTGAGCAAGACCATGTCGGCCCGATTCAGGTCGGCCGGACATGCCGGGACGCATTGCCGACACTGCGTGCACGCGGTCACGAAGGACACCACATTGGCGTCCGTGATGGTCGGCAGGTGTACCGCGCCGTTCAGCTCGGCGATCGTGACTTGGCGCGATTCCACGATCGGGCAGGCCAGCAGGCAGTCGTTGCAGCCGATGCAGGCCAGCACGTCGCGCTCGACGGAGCTCTTGAGTTGTTGGTCCGCCTGGGAGCTCATGCTTCCTCGAATCGAACGAGGGCGCCCGATGAAAGCAGCAGCAGCTCGCCGCCGCTCAGCCGCGACCAGTCGGTGCCGAGCGGCGCCCCGCTCTTGAAGGTGCGACCGCCCGAGCAATCACGGGCAAAATAGCTGGCTTGGTGGCAAACGACCTCGAGCTCGTGCGGCGAGGTGCCCGGCAAACGCAACTGCGCGGCCGGCGCGCTGCCGACCAAGATGCGTTCGGTGAAGCTAGCGCTTTGGCCGAGCCCGGCACCGGAAGTGACCACCAGCTTGGCGGTCGGGCGGAACGCTGCCACACGGTCGGTCGTGGGCGCGCGGGTGTACGCGATCGCGACCGCTCCGAGTTGGAACACCTCGCCCTCGCCGAGCCCCAGCTCCTGGCCGGGAGGCAAGCGCACGCCGCGTGCGTAGCTGCCGCTCGGGCTGCCCAGATCGGAAAGGTAGTGGAGGCCCTGCGCGAGCCGTACCCGAGCGGGTAGCGGAGCTACGCTCGGATCGAAGATCAGCAGGTCCGCCCCGCGATCGCTGCCGATGCTGCAATTGTCCGTCGACAGCACGAACGACAGGCCCAGGCTCGGACCCGAGCGGAGCTCCAGGCGGGGTAAGGCAATGACCGCGTCACTCGCGGTCGCGCCTTGCGCGAGGGCGCTGCAGCGAAAAATCAGCTCGGTTCGACCAATTAGCACGCGGTCGCCGTCGCGGAGCGCGTGTGCACCAGCGAGCGGCACACCGTTCACCCAAGTGCCGGTTTGGGTGCCCGCGTCGCGCAGGTAGAGGGCGCTGCCGTGCTGCGCGACTTGAGCATGCAAGTAAGCGACGCTCGGATCGCTCAAGCGGATGCTCGATTCAGGCGCGCTGCCGATGCTCGAGAGCTTGGCGCTCAGCGGCAGAGCCTGATTGTTGAGCTCGAACCGGGCGTCGAGCTGGCTCGGCGCAGGCTCGGGCGCTGGGGGTGCCTCGGCATGCAAGCCGATCGACAGCATGCGGGTGCTGCGTGGCGTCGATGCGGGAATCAGTGAGGTGCCGGCCGATGGGGGCGCACTGCCAGGCAAGATCGATGTGCTAGACGGCAGGAGCGATGTGCTCGATGGCAAGACTGCCGTGCCCGAGACGGGTAGCGAGGTGCTGGACGCGAGCACAGCCGTCCCTGCGGGCAACATGGATGTGCTCGGCGCTCGAGCCATGACCGAGCTCGGGATCGCGACGGTGCCGAGCCCCATGCTCACCACTTGCGTGCCGCGCAGCTTTGCCGGAGCCGGCACGGCGCGCGGCGCCGACTCGACCGGTGGCTTTTCGAGCAGCTTGCGCGTCTCGAGGAAGCCGGCAACGTCGAAGCTCGGATCGAGCAAGCGCTCGGCGACATTGGTGACGTCGGCCTGCTCATCGAGCAGCCGTTTGAGGCCGCGCCCGATCGCACGCACGCGCGCACGGCGCTCGCCCAGCAGCAGCGCGCCTTTCACGCGCCCGTTTTCGAGCACGAGCTTGCGGTAGCTGATGTGCCCGGTGCCGCGCGGAAAATCCAGCAGCGTACGGCTCTGCGCCGTTTCGCTGATATCACCGACGCGCGCGAAATCGAGGTCGAACAGGCGCGTCGCGAAGTAGTGCGCCCCCGGTCGGTATTGTTCGCTCGAGCCGCACATGTTGGCGGCAGCCACCCGACCCTGGTGACGCGCCGGCTCCCACAGCCCGAGCTGCTCGCCATCGACGCTCGCCACGTCTCCAGCCGCCCACACGCCGGGCGCCGACGTCGCTAGGCTTCGGTCCACCTGCAAGGCGCCCGACGCCGTACGCGCCACGTCGCCGATCAGCTCGCTGTTGGGCACGATGCCGAGCGCTGCAGCCACCAGCTCGCAGGCGATGCGGCGCCCCGTTTTCGTGACCAGCGCGCCCACGCTACCGTTCGGTCCCACCTCGGTGTGCGCCACCTCTTCGCCCAGCAGCACGTCGACGCCGGCTTTGCTCAGGCGAGCAGCCAGCAAATCGGAAGCCACCGCGTCGAGCGCATTCGGCATGAAGCGCGGGGCGCGCTCGAGCAGCGTGACCTTCACCCCGCGTTCGAGCAGCGCGTGCGTCCATTCCAAGCCGAGCGCGCCGCCTCCGAGCACCACCGCCGAGCGCACCTGGCCGCGGAGCAAGTCGATGATGCGCCGTGCGTCTTGAATCGTGCGCAGCGTGAGCACACCGGGCAGGTGACTGCCCGGAAAGCTGGGAGGGCGGGCGCGCGCGCCGGAAGCGACGAGCAGCGCGTCGTAACCGAGTGGAGCTGGGTTGCCGCTGCACCAAACCTCACGGCGCGCGGCGTCTACGCGCAGCACGCGGGTGAAAACACGCTCGATGCGCTTCGCGGCGTAGAAGTCGGGCGCTACCGACCAGAGCTGGTCTTCGCGCAGCTCACCGAGCAAAAAATTCGTGAGCGCGGCGCGAAAGTAGCCCGGGTTCGGCTCATCACAAAAGATGCCGACCGCGCCGTCCGGATCGCGACGACGGATCTCTTCGGCGGCGGTGAGGCCAGCCGCCCCGTCACCGACTATCAGGTACCGCTTGCGTGCCATGTGCGTCGAGAAGTCCGTCTCAGCTGCGCCGCAGCCCGAATCGTCCCCGCTGGCGAGGCCGGCGATAGTACACCATTGCGATAGGCTCGAAAGGTCGGCAGAGTATCGCCCATGCGAGCCGTTTCATCCCAGCTCATTTCGCTGCTCGGCCTGGTGTCGCTCTCGCTCTTGCTCAGCGGTTGCCCGGAGAAAACGGGCGCACCCGCGGAGAAGACGAGCGCGGAGCCCGAGCGCGCCGAGCCGGACGACGACTCGAAGGGCGATCATGAGGCGAAGAAGCCCGCGCCCGCAGCACCGGCCGCAGCGCCCGCAGCTGCCGACGACAAGAAGCCGGACGACGCGAAAGACGACGACAAGGGCGGCTGGTAGCCGCTCGCCCTAGCGACGCGCTACCGAGAGTCGCTCTTCGAGCTCCGCGAGCACCGCATAAGCTTCACGCGCGAGCTTTCCGCCCTGACCGACCGCGCGATGCAGCAGCTTGCGCACCGCGCTCAAGCTCGGCTCGGGCAGCCGCACTAATTTGCTTTCGCGCGCCAAGAGCCCCACGACCTCGGGCAGTCGTTCGTCGGTTAGCTCGGAAAGCAGCGCCAGCACCTGCTCGGTGTCATCGGGCTGGGGCGCGTCGAAATGGCTCTCCAGGACTTTGAGCAGTCGCTCCGGGACTCGCTCGAAAAGGCTGCCTAGCGCCGCGCCTTGGAACGGCTCGAGCCCGCGATGCGCGAGCCAGCTGTCGAGCACCGCGATCGGCGCATGCTGAACCATCGCGGCCGTGACCGGCAACGCGTCGGCCAACACGGCTTCTTCGATCGCGGCCCACGGCTCCTCGCGCAGATGCTCGAACGGCATCGGCTTGTCACGCGCGTCGACCAGCAGCGGGCGCAAAAGCTCGCGCGGGATGTGGGCCCAGAACAGCGCTTGACCGTCTCGCTCGGGCAGCAAGAACTCGGCACCCTCTGCAGGCCGCTCGGCGGCGTCCCACGCGAGCCAGATCGAGCGCGCTACTTCGGGCCACGGCACGCCGAGCGTGATCGCCGAAGCGCGCGTGGCGGCGATCAACACGCCCGATGCGTCGCGACCCAGCTCGGCCACGGTCGGCCAGGTGAGGACGCCGTGCAAAGCTTCTTCTGCGATCACCGTCGGTTGCTCGAGCGCGTGGGGCGTGTCGACGCCGACGAGCGCGCCAGCGCTGGCGCGTAGCCTGCCCACGAGCGCAAACACGCCCAACACCGCCGCCTGGCTCAGCTCCTCGGCCCCGAGCGCGGAAGCGACGCGATCGAGCAGCTCGGGCATGCGCGGGTCGAGCTCTTTCGCCTGCCAGGGGCGCAGCAAGGCATGGCGGGGCGCATTCGCTGGGAGCTCTTCAGCCAGGCTCAGCGCGGCCAGCAGCCACAGCGCGTGCCGCTGCGATCGCTCTGTGCCTTTGCCGCGCAGCAGGCGTGGGGCCGGGAGCTCGCCTGGTAGCTCGAGCATCAGCTCGAGTTGGTCTTCGAAAAGGCCCTGGCGCACTTCGTTCGAAAGGTCGGCTCCTTCCAGCAGTGCCAGGCCTGCTGCCACGAAGCCGAGCTCGAGCGCGCCCACCCACGCCATGCTCGACGGCTCGGTGGCTTCGAGGAGCGGTGCGAGGCTCTCGCCGCCGGTCGCTCGGGCGCGCTCGAGCACGTGCGCTTCGATCTCGCGGCGCGCCGAGCCTTCGAGCAGCGCCGTGCCCCATTCCACGGGCGAACCCTCGCTCATGGCCGCGACTGCTTCGGTGAGCAATGTGCGAGCGACGAAGCGCGGGCCGAGCGCCAGGCGATCCCCGGATGTGGGCTCGAGAAATCCGGCTTGCTCGAAGCAGCGAATCACACGGAAAGCGCCGGGTGGGAGCTTGCGAGCAGCACGCTCCAGCTCGGCGGGGCGGAGCGCTCCGGGGCCGCTGCCGAGCGTGAGCTTCAGCCATTCCAGATCGGCTTCGCGCTGGAGCTCTTCGGGTACGAGCGAGAGCCACACCTCGCGTGCGCGCGGTGCGTCCCAGGCCAGCGTTTGCTCGCTGAGTAGGCGCCGCGTGAGCGCTACGAGCGCGCCGTAGCCGTGCTTGCGAAAGAAGCTGCCATGAGCGGTCTCGTTATCGATCGCCGCCGCGAAGCGCGCCTGCGCGTAGCGACGCACCAGCTGGTCGAGCGGCTCC
>JBEHXA010000190.1:0-11827 GCA_048498935.1 Myxococcota bacterium | reverse complement strand
GATACGTAGATCCGCGAGCGCGCGGTCGGTCAGGCCAAGGAGATCGTCGGTCGCCGCGTCGACGAGCTCGGTTTGCGCGAGGCTGCGGTCTCGACGCGCGACGAGGACATCATCGTCGAGGTGCCGGGCGAGGACGAGAAGAGCTTCTCGACCATCCGCGAGATCATCGCTCAGACTGCTCGCCTCGAGTTCAAGCTGCTCGACGACGACACCGACTTCTTCGGCGGTCTCGCCAAGAAGGTGACGCCGGAGTCACTGCCGGAAGGGCTGTCGTTCTATCAGGAGACGGTTTCGGTCGGTAAGGACGCCGAAGGCGACACCCGCACCCGCACGAACACCTACGCCTTCCTCAAGAAGGGCGAAAAAGAGACCTCGACGCAGACGCTGCAGCGCTTCCGCGATTGGGTCGCCACCCTGGAGATCCCGGCGGATCGCGAGATCGGCTTCGAGCTCGAGCGCCGCACGGTCGACGAAGTGACCCTCAAGCAGGAGGAGGCGGGCTTCCGCACCTACTACCTGAAGGCGCGCGCCGAGGTGACCGGCGACCAGATCCGCGACGCTGCTGCTCAGCCCGAGCAGGGTCAGGGCTCGCTCGGTGGCTGGCACGTGGCGCTCACGTTCACGGACGCCGGCGGCAAGGCCTTCGGTCGCATCACGGGCGCGAACATCAAGCGCCGCTTCGCCATCATCCTGGACGGTCGCACCGAGAGCGCGCCGGTCATCCAGAGCCAAATCTCCGGCGGTCACGCGCAAATCACCCTGGGCTCCGGCGACCCCGAAGCTCAGCTGCGCGACGCCAAGAAGCTCGAGCTGGTACTGCGCTCGGGCGCGCTACCGGCGCCGATCTCGCCGTCGAACGAGCAGCGCATCGGTCCCTCGCTCGGCCGCGACTCGATCAAGCTAGCGGTGCAGGGCACGCTCGGCGGCACCACGTTGGTGCTGCTGTTCATGCTGCTCTACTACCACCGCGCCGGTTTGATCGCGGACTTGGCGGTCGGTCTGAACCTGTTCCTGCAGCTGGCCGTGCTGGCGTCCTTCGGGGCGTCGATGACGCTGCCAGGCATTGCAGGCCTGGCGCTCACCGTCGGTATGTCGGTGGACAACAACATCCTGATCAACGAGCGCATTCGAGAAGAAATAGCGCTCGGTAAGAGCATGCGCGCCGCGGTCGAGGTCGGCTACAAGCGCGCGCTCGCAGCCATCATCGACGGCCACGTCACCACGGTGATCGCGGGCTTGGTGCTGGCCCAGTACGGTACGGGGCCGCTCAAGGGCTTCGCCATCACGCTGATGGTCGGCGTGATCTGCAACGTGTTCACCGGCGTGCTCGTGACGCGGTTGATGTTCGACCTTTGGGTCCGCTGGATTGGCCGCACCGGCCAACTGGACATGGGGTAAGCGATGAGGCTCTTCAAAGGCGACAAAGTCTATGACTTCATGGCGGTCCGTAAGTACTGGATCGCCCTGAGTCTCACGCTCACGCTCGGCTCGCTGGCGCTCTTGCTGTTCGGTAAGCCCAAGCTGGGCACCGACTTCTTGGGCGGCACCGAGGTCGAGATCGCGTTCAAGAAGCCGGTCGACGCCGGCAGCATCCGCAAGGCCGTCGAAGACGCCGGCTTCTCGACGCCGACCGTGATCAAGGTCGACGACGCCAAGAACCCGAATCGCTACATGGTGCGCGTGCACGAGGTCTCCACCATCTCGCAAGACAAGCAGATGGAGATCGAGAAGGTCCTGTGCGCCACGGGCGGCAGCGCCGAGTGCACCGACGCGCGCAAGCCCACTGAGGTGAAGTTCAGCCCCGGCGGCGACAAGATCACGCTGCGCTACCGCGACACGCCTGACCTGGCCTTCGTGAAGGAGCGCATTTCGGGCGTGAAGCAGATCGCGCTCCGTCCCGGCGACAACAACCCGCTCTTGCAGAGCGCACGCGACAACAAGGTCGAAATTCAGCTGATGAGCAAAGGCGATCAGCTGATGACCGGCCTGCGCACGTCGCTGGGCGTCGACGCGGTGCCCGACACGGCGCTGCGCACCGAGTGGATCGGTCCGCGTGCTGGCGCTCAGCTGCGCGACGCGGCCGTGAAGAGCATCGCCATCTCGATCATCTTCATCATGGCCTACATCGCGTTCCGCTTCGATTTGCGGTACGCGCCGGGCTGCGTCGTGGCGTTGATTCACGACGCCGTCGGCACCATCGGCATCTTCGTGCTCATGGGCAAGGAGATCAACCTGACGACGATCGCGGCGGCGCTGACCATCGTCGGCTACTCCGTGAACGACACGGTGATCGTCTACGACCGTGTCCGCGAGAACATGGGCAAGCTGCGCGGCGCCAGCTTCGACAGGCTGATCAACGTGAGCACGTCCGAAATGCTCGGCCGCACCATCTTGACGGCCTGCACGGTGCTCTTCAGCTTGCAGGGTATGTTCATCTGGGGCACTGGCGAGCTGAAAGACTTCGCGCTGGCGCTGACCATCGGCGTGGTGCTCGGTATGTACAGCTCGATTTACGTCGCGCTGCCGCTCACCGAGTGGTTCGAGGTGCGCTTCTTCTCCAAGATGAACAACAAGAAGAAGAAGCCGCGGCCTTCTACCCGCAACGTGGCGCCGGCCGTTTGAGAGGCTGGCAGCGAACGATGAGCGGGGGGCTGCTGCGGCGGCCCGCCACCTGGCGCCCGGCCGTCGTGCACTCGGTTCGGCTGGAAACAGCCTCCGGCCGCGCGGTTGACACGGCAGGGCCCATGCTTACGTTTTGGAGCATGCCTACGCCCGAAGTCCCTTCTACCCACGACAAGCTGCCGCTCGCGCTGAGCCCGGAGCTGTGGGAGGCGCTGACGCCGACCCAGCAGGCGTTGTTCGAGCGGGCCGATACTTTGCTCGATGTGTTCACGCCGGACCCCGAGTCCCCCCACAGCCTGGAGGACTTGGTCGAGCAGAGCGGCGACGACGCCGACGAGGTGCTCTCGGCGCTGCGTTTGCTCGACAACATGGCGCTCGTGAGCGTCGAACCGTCGGAAGACGGCCCGCTGTTCTCACTCCGCGCCACGCCCGAAGAGCACGTGCGCATCCAGGGCCCCGACAACAAACCGCGCTGGGTCTTCATCGCCCGCCCGGTCGAAGCGCGCGACATCGATCCCAACTCGCTCAACTGATTCACCTGCCGTCCGATGGGGGTGCGGGCTCGAACGAACGCGCCCCTAGCGGACCAAACCTAAGGTGACACTTGAGGTTTTTGTGGTGGACGCGCTTTTTCGGGCGTGGGACAGCGCCTGGCTTGGCAAGCGCGCAAACGTTCGAGCTAGAGCCGTCGCTCGAGGGTTTCCCGGCCGCTGCCACGCTGCGAGCACAAGCGCTGGCGCGGGCACTCGGCTCCAGCGTCACGCTCGCTAGCTGGCTCGAGCAAGCCGGTCACTCCGAGGCCGAAGCCACGCGGACCTTCCTGAATCCGCGCCTCGCCGAGCTCACGTCACCCGACGCTATGCTCGATCGCAAATCGGCGGCGGCGCGCATCGCGGGCGCTGTCACGCGCGGCGAGCGTATCGTGGTGTTCGGCGATTACGACTGCGACGGCATGACCAGCACTGCCATCTTCACCGAGGCGCTGCGCGCGCTCGGCGGCGATGTCGCGCCGGTGTTGGCGAGCCGCTTCGACGGTGGCTACGGCTTTTCTCAAGCCGCGCTCGAGCGCGTGCTGGCCCAGCGCCCGAGCCTGCTCGTTACCTGCGATTGCGGCTCGTCCGATCACGCCACGTTGGCAAAGCTGGCCGCGCACGGCGTCGACGCAGTGGTGGTCGACCATCACTTGGTGCCCGAAGCTCCGCTGCCGGCGCTGGCCTTCTTGAACCCGCATCGGCCCGGCTGCGGCTTCCCGTATAAGGGGCTCGCTTCGTGCGGTCTGGCGCTGTCGGTGCTGGCTGCCGTGCGGGCCGAGCTGGGGCGCGCGCTCGATTTGCGCCCGCTCTTGGATTTGGTGGCCATCGGCACCATCGCGGACGTGGCGCCGCTCGACGGTGACAACCGCGCGCTGGTGCGAGCTGGGCTCAAGGTGCTGGGCGAGGCGCGGCGGCCCGGCGTGCGCGCGCTGCTCGAGTTGGCCCAGCTCGAGCCGGGGTCTCCGCTGTCGGCCGAAGACGTGGCGTTTCGAATCGCGCCGCGCCTCAACGCGCCTGGGCGCTTGGGTGCGCCGGATTTGGCGGTGCGGTTGCTGCTGGCACCCACGCTCGACAGCGCGCACGCACTCGCGGCCGAGGTCGAGCAGAGCCAGCTCGAGCGCAAGGCCGTGCAGCAGCACATGTTGAGCGAAGCGCTCGCCGAGGTAGAGCGCGAGGGTTATCGCGACCGCGCGGCATTGGTGATCGGGCGCGAGGGCTGGAATCACGGCATCGTCGGCATCGTGGCGGGACGCCTCGCTTCCGAGCTGCAGAAGCCGGTGGTGGTGGTGGGATTCGAGCGAGGCATCGGCCGGGGCTCGGTGCGCGGGCCAAAGGGAGCTCGCCTGCACGACGCGCTGAGCCAATGCGCCCAGCACCTGCGCCGCTTCGGCGGGCATCAGGCTGCAGCGGGCGTCGAGCTGGAGCTCGAGCAGCTCCCGGCGTTGCGGGCGGCATTCGAGGCCGCTTGTGCTGGCACGCAGGTCGAGAGCTCGGGCGAGGACGCACCGCGCGTGCGACTCGCGCCGGGCGACACACTCGCGCGCGTGATGGCCGACTTGGCGCTGCTCGAGCCGTGCGGCGAGAGCAACCCGGCGCCGGCGCTGGCGCTCGTGGGGCGCGTGGTCTCGGCCCGTGAAGTGACGGGCGGCCACTTGAAGCTCGAGCTGGCGCTCGACTCGGGTGAGCGCCTGAGCGCCTTTGGCATCGCGATGGGTGGGCGCGCCGACGGGCTGAACGGCGAAGTGGCGGTTTCCGGCAAGCTGAGACCGGACCGTTTTCGCGGCGGCAACGCCCTAGAGCTGAAGCTCGACAAGATTTGGTAAGGTGGGCCGGATGGTCGCGTCCGACAGCGAGCCGCTGATCCGCTTCAAGGGTGTACGCAAGGCGTTCGGGCCCAAGATCATTTACGCGGGGCTCGACCTTTCCATCAAGCGCGGTGAGGTGCTCACCATTTGCGGCGGCTCCGGCGTCGGCAAGAGCGTCATGCTCAAGATGCTGATCGGCCTTTTGCGCGCCGACCACGGCAGCATCATGTTCGACGGCAAAGAGGTGACGCAGATGAAGGAGGACGACCTCGCGGTCGTGCGCCAGCGCATCGCCATGCTGTTTCAGAGCGGCGCGCTGTTCGACTCGCTGAGCGTCGGAGACAACGTCGGCTACGGGCTCGACGAGCATTTCCGCAACAAGATGTCGCAGCAGGAGCGCGACGACCGCGTGGCCTGGGCGCTGGGTCTGGTCGGCTTGCCCGGTATCGAGGAGATGGCGCCGGCCGATCTGTCGGGCGGTATGCGCAAACGCGTGGGCCTAGCGCGCGCCATCGCGGTAAAGCCCGAGGTGTTACTTTACGACGAGCCGACCACCGGTCTGGACCCGATCAATACAGCGCGCGTCAACCACCTCATCACCGGCCTGCAAGAGCGGCTGAACATCACCAGCATCGTCGTCACGCACGACATGAAGAGCGCCTTCACCATCAGCGACCGCATCGCCATGGTGCACAGCGCGCGTATCATCGCCTGCGACACCGTCGACGAATTTCGCGCCTCGACGGATCCGCGGGTCTCGGACTTCATCGAAGGCCGGGCGCCCGTGAAAGAGTCGGTAGAGACGCTTCTCAGCTCCTGACCGGGCCTTTCGGCCGGGGCAAAATGGTGGACGCTCGAGCCCTTTGCGGGGTCCGGCGGAAGTGGCAAGCTGTCGTTCTGGGATCTTCGCGCCATGGCTACGTCCAGTGAGTTCAAGGTAGGGGCGTTCACGCTCGCCGGCCTTTCCGTCGTGGGCATGGTGGTGTTCATGATTGGCGAGGAGCGCAAGCTCTTCGAGTCCAAGCTCGAGTACCAGACCAAGTTCGAGGAAGTGCAGGGTCTGCGGCGCGGCTCGCCGGTGCGCATGGGCGGCGTCGACATCGGCACCGTGACCGACGTGGCTTACCCGGAGGCCGCCGAAGACAAGCGGATCAACGTCAAGATGTCGGTGGTGCGTGGCGAATCGCGGCGCATCCGTAAAGACAGCGTCGCCACCATCGAGGGCAAGGGTCTGCTCGGCGACAAGATGATCGTCGTCACAGTCGGCGACCCGAAGCTGCCGGAAGTTCCGCCCGGTGGCGAGGTGAAGTCCAAGAGCGGCGACGACCTCACGCAGCTGATGGGCAAGCTCGGCACCATCTCGACGCAGGTCGAGAAGGTGGTGAACAATTTGGAGCGCACCACGGATTCGCTGGCGGACGAAAAGCTTCAGAAGGATCTGAAGAAGAGCGTCGCCTCGGTGAGCGGCATCCTGGAGTCGGTGGATAGCGGTGAAGGCTACGTCGGTAAGCTCATCAAGAGCCCGGAAGAGTCGCAGCGGCTCTCGCGGGTGATGGCAAACCTGGAGCAGGCCACCGCGCGGCTCAATCAAACGACGACCAGCATCAACGCCATCTTGGCGCGGGTCGAAAACGGCCCCGGCCTTGCGCATCAGGTGCTGTACGGCGACGAGCAAGTCGTCGCTCAGTTCGGCGGCGCCGCCGAAGAGCTCAGGCTCACGCTCAAGGGGATTCGAGACGGCAACGGCATCGCGCGCAGCGTCATCTACGGTGATGAGGGCTCGCAAGCGATGATGAGCAACCTCAACCAAATGAGCGGCGACCTGAAGCAGATCGTCGCCGACATGAAGGCCGGCAAGGGCACGCTCGGCGCGTTGCTCGTCGACCCTTCGGTGTACGAAGATTTGAAGCTGGTGCTCGGCAACGTCGAGCGCAACAAGGCGCTGCGCGCACTGGTGCGCTACTCGATTCGCCGCGACGGCGACCAGCCCGGCGTGGAAGTGCGCGACCCCGCGCCCGCAGCCGTCGGAACCAAGAAGCCCGACGGCGCCGAGACCATCTCGGCCGACGTGGGCGCGACGCAAACTCCGACGCCCCAGCAGTGAGCTGGGCGAGCCGCTTGCGCTCGACGAAGCGCGCCGTTACGGCGTTTCGCTCGAAGCAGCGCCGTTAAAGCGTTTCGAGGTATTTGGTGAGCGCGAGCTTCTCGTCGGGCTGCAGGGTCGCGATGTTGCCGTGCTTGCCCGTATCGCAGCCCAGCTCGAAGCGATCGAGCAGCGTGTGCGCGCAGCCATCGTGCAGGTAGGGCGCACGCGCCCACAAGCCGACCAGCGATGGCACTTGTAGGTTGCCGTCGGGGCTGCCCACGTCCATCGTCAGGTTGTTGGAGAAGCGGGGTCCCGAGTGACATGTCGCGCAGCCGATGTTCGCGCTCTCGAACAGCTCCTTGCCTCGCTGCACCTCGAAGGTCGGTTCGGCGGCGGGAGCCGGCATGGCCGGGAACCGATCCAGGTAGTGAGCGAGCGCGTTGATTTGCTCCGCTGACAAGAACGGGCCGGCCATGCGCCCTTGCATCACGTCAGCCGTGAGCGCAGTGAAATCTGCTTCGAGGCCGTCCCAGTGGAACGGCTCGGTGCCGATCAATCCGCCCCGCAGCGACTGAGTGCGCCGGTCTCCGAAGCCGACGAAGTGCCAAACGCGTCCGTCGTCTTGACCTTCCGGATGACACGACGCGCAGGCCAGTCCCGAACCGGTTTGCAGGTGAAAGATGCGGCTGCCGGTGTCTGCCACGCTTTCACCCGGAAGGGTGAGCGGCATCGTGCCGACCATCAGCACGCTCGGCTCGCGGAACAGCATCAGCGGCACGCCATTCGCCAAGCCCACCGCGACCATCGCGCTGAGCGGCAGGCTCGGGTACAGCGTCCCATCGGTCGGCAGCAGGCTCGTCGGGCCGATCGGCGCTGGCGTCAGGTGTAAATCTTCGCGCTTGACGAGCTGAGCGCGCGCGAAGACGGGAGCATCGGGGTGGATCTCGGTGGCCGAAGCGATCAGCACCTGGCCTCGCTCGTCGCGCGCCACGTCGACGGGCAGCGGATTGGGAATGATGGTGTCGCTCGTGGTGACCAGGCCTTCCTCGGAGATCTCGCTGATAGCCGATTCCACGATGCCGGTCGGCCCGCTGGCGCCGTAACCGCCGGGCACCGGAATGACGGGACGGTCCGAGGCTCGTTGGTGACTGATGAGTACGCCGCCATTGCCGCTGGAAACCATGCGCCAGGCGACCGCCGCTTCCATGAACGTGGCGCCGGTGTCGACGCTGGGCGGCCTGAAACGCCCGACGACTTCGCCCGCGAAATTGAGCCGCAGAATCTCCGCCGAACGGAAACGGCTCACCCAGAGTCCCCCTTCGACCGGGACCACGTCACGCAGATCGCGATCGAGCGTGACATCCCGCAAGGGAGCGCTAATCGCAGGATCGAGGCTGAGCGTGACTACTCGACCTTCCGCGCAGGCCACGTGCACGACGTCGCCCTGCACGGCAACGCCGCGCGGGTAGCGACACACGCTGCGCGTGCCGAGCTGCGTGCCGGTGGTCGGATCCAGCGTGAGCAACTGGCCCGAGCCGCGCAGCGCGACGTGCACGCGACCGGCCGGGTCCTGCGCCGCACGCCCCGGCTCCGCGCCCGTCGCGAGCGGCAGCGTCGCGCGCACACTCGGGGGAGCGAGCCCCACGATCACCAACTGATCGCGGTCCGGATCGGCAACGACCGCGCTGGCCTGATCCGAAAGGACCAACAGCGCACCTCCACTGACCGGAGGGAGCCTTCGTTCGGAAGTGATGACCGCACCGGGCAGGGGCGGCTGCCCCGTTGGCTCGATTGGGGGTTCAGTCGGGATCCGGGAGCCGCTACCGGCGCTACCGGCGCTACCAGGCGGAGGACTGAAGCTCCCTGTCCCCGCTGTTCCCGGAGGCGGAGGAGGAGTGGGCATGCCATACGGCTCGCTCTCCGTGCAACCGACACCACCCAGCACTGCCAAGATTCCCAGCACCGAAAAACGACGTCCCATACCGACGCGCCTCCTAACCGCCACCAGGAGCGTAACAGAGCGCAGTGGGGCCGCCAGTCGCTCGCACAAGTCCGGGCAGACTCGGTGCTTTTTGCGGTGGCGGCCGCTACTCGGAGCGTTTGGCGGCCAGCGCGCGGGCGAAGAACGGCGAGCTTTGGGCGAGCTCGGCGACGTAGTCGTGCACGTCCGCGTGCGCTTGCTTGCCGAGCTTGGCGAACGGAATCACGTGCTCGGCGGGGACGTAGCGGAACGTGAAGTTGATGCGGCGCGTCCGAAAGCCTTCGATGCTGGGAGGCAAGTCGAAGCCAGCGCGCTTGTCGACGCGCTGCACGCGGTGAAACACCTTGTCCTTGAAGAAGCTGCCGCCGAAGATTTGCAGGGAGCCGTCGTCGAGCCACTGCGAGGCGAGCGGAGCCTCACGCTCACCGATGCGGCTAGACCTGACGAACTGAAACAGCGCCCGCTCGCCGATTGAAAGGCTCGCTACCGGACCGGGCTCGAAGTCGCGGTGCTCGCCCACGCGCGCCGTGTCGACCCAGCGCTGCCGCTCGCGGTCGTGACGCGCCCCATAAAAATTCACCAGGCAGGTGTTGAGCCGGTAGCCGTTGGGAATATCTTTGCGCGGGAACAGTTTGGCTATGCGGCGCTCTGTCTCGGCTACCAAACGCGCCAACACTTCCGGAAACGGCTCGGCTGCTACGCAGCGGTCTGCCGTGCCGCGCGGCGGCCGGTAGTAGTCCAGGCACGCAAACTGCCAGTTGCCCAGCCAGTAGACCGGCCGGAGCAGCTCGCGCTGGAGCTGACCCTCCGGTAGCGCGCGCTTGGTCGAGTAGCGCTGCTCCCAAATCGGTCGCAACGTCGCGAGCCACGACTCGAGCTTTTGCCGGTCACGCGGCTGCAGAAAGCCCGGAAAGTAGTGGTGACCGCGCGGGTCGTGCAGCTCTCGGACGAGGGGCGGGGACGCCAAAGGTCGAGCTAGGCGCTTACACGAGCGTCGCCTGAGCGTGAAGGGCTATACTCCGCCGCATGCGCTTTCTGGAGCGGCTCGGCCGCGCGGTTCTCGTGCTCACGGTGTTCGGGATTGCCTCGTACTTTTCGATGCAATCGGGCACCGGTGGCCTGTGGCGCGGGCTCGAGTCGGCTCACGCGGTCACGGCGCCCGGCCAGCCCAAGGCGCCCTACGACCTCACTCAGCTGGTGGCGGTCAACGAGACGCTCAACACGATCCGCACCAAGTACGTGGACCCGAGCCGGGTCAAACCGCGGCAGATGTTCTTGTCGGCGCTGAACGAGATTCAGCGCGAGGTGGCGCAGGTGATCGTGCGCCACGAAGACAAGGCGAAGGTCGTGCGGGTTCAGGTCGACAGCGAATCGGCTGAATTCCGAGTCGACAACGTGCAGGGTCCTTGGGACGTGGCAGCGCGCTTGCGCGAGGTGTTCAGCTTCTTGCAAGCGAACCTGAAGGACACCGAGGTGGATCTGCGTGAGGTCGAGTACGCCGCCTGCAACGGCATGCTGCGCACGCTCGATCCGCACAGCGTCTTCTTGAGCCCGGAAGCGTATCGCGAGATGAACCTGTCGACGTCCGGCCACTTCGGCGGCCTCGGCATCGTGATCTCGATCCGCGACCAGGCGCTGACCGTCATGCGCCCGATGCCGGGCACGCCCGCCGGGCGCGCCGGGCTGAAGCGTCTGGATCGCATCACGAAGATCAACAACGAGTCGACGCTCAACATGCCGCTCGACGACGCGGTCGGTCGCTTGCGTGGCAAGCCCGGCTCGAAGGTCACGGTGTGGATTCATCGCGACGGCAACGAGGGCTGGACCGGTTCGCGCCCGTTCGAGCTAACGCGCGAAGAAATTCAGGTGAAGTCGGTCGACTACCGCGCGCTCGGCGGAGGCGTCGATTACATCCGACTCAAGCAGTTTCAGGCGTCGAGCTACGACGAGCTCGACGAGGCGCTGGGCGAGCTCGGCAAGAAAGAGAAGATCAAGGGCCTGGTGCTCGACCTGCGCGGTAACCCCGGCGGTCTGCTCGAGCAAGCCGCCAAGATCGCCGATCGCTTCTTGGACGACGGCGTGATCGTCTCGACTGTCGGTACCTCCGAGGGTCGCGAAGAGAAACGCGCCACTCGTCACGGCACCGAGCCCAACTACCCGATCGTCGTTTTGACCAGCGGCTCGAGCGCGAGCGCGAGCGAAATCGTGGCGGGCGCGCTGAAGAACCTGGATCGCGCCGTGATCGTCGGGCAGACGACGTTCGGCAAAGGTTCCGTGCAGCTGGTGTTCCCCAACGTGACGCCCGAGCACGCCGCGCTCAAGCTCACCATCGCTCAGTATCTGACTCCCGGCGACATCTCGATCCAAGGCGTGGGCGTGGCACCCGACGTCGAGCTCGACCCGATGACGGCCGACACGCTGGAGATGGACCTGTACCGCTCGGAGCATGCGCTCCGCGAGCGCGACCTGACCAAGAGCTTGACCGGGGCGGCGCGCCGCCCGACGGAGCCGTCGTTCTTCCATCTGCGCTTCAACTTGCCCGAGGCCGAGCGCGCCAAGATCCGTGAGCGCGGCGGCGACTTGGAGGACGAGTTCGAACTCGACGTGCCGATCAAGATCGCGCGCGATTTGGCGGCTAAAATGGCTCCCGGCAAGCGCACCGAGCAGCTGCGCGCGGCCAAGGCTCAGCTCGAGAAGATGCAGCTGACCGAGGTGGACGCAGCCAGCGCCGATCTCAAGCGGCTCGACATCGACTGGGGCGCGCCGCCCAAGGAGCTCGCCAACCCGCCCAAGCCGAGC
This sequence comes from Myxococcota bacterium, assembly GCA_048498935.1. GTDB lineage: Bacteria > Myxococcota_A > Polyangia > Polyangiales > Polyangiaceae > PMG-095. The sequence goes on along the minus strand of JBEHXA010000190.1, from coordinate 1 downwards.
G
>JBEHXA010000189.1:0-11842 GCA_048498935.1 Myxococcota bacterium | reverse complement strand
GGGGCCGGGTTCCAGAGCAGGGGGGCCACCGTGAAGTCGAAGCCCTTCTTCTCGCCCGGGCCTCGTGAAACGACCGTGTTCGCGCCGTCGGGCTCGCGAAAGAATTTGATGTCGTGGGCCAGCGCCTTGCCGGCGGGGTCTGCCGCGAGCGCGCGCTCCAGCTCTTCGGCGCTGAGCTTCGTCTTGGTGAAGATGGCGCCTTGTTTCGGCTCGCTTACGACGGCTGCGTTGGGTGCGCCGTGACAACAGCGAAAGCCGATGTCCTGGCTCTGCGTGCTGGCGTCGGTGGGATGTCGCGCGGCGCAGCGGTGCTCGGTGCTGGGCGCACCTTTCGCAGCGCCGCGCACGATGCCGCGGCGCTTGTCGTCGACCGTGACCTCGTTGTTCACCCACTCGCCGGCGACGGTGCCGAGGCCGAGCACATCGAAACCGCTCGCGCACGCCTTGGCGCCCGCGGTGCAGCTCGGATCCCAGATCACTCCGGAGGGATACGGGTCTTGCTTGGGCCCCTTGCAGGCTCGTTCCCACTCGAGCTCGCTGCACAGGCGCGCCGATTGCTCGGCGCACAGGCGCCGCGCTTCATCGCGCGTCTTGCCGAGCACTGGCGGCTGCGCCGGATCGTTCGGGTAGGGGAGCAAATCGATCCCGTAAGGGCCGAGCTCGACTTCTTGGTCTTTCGCCTCGAGCTCGGGAATGCGTCCAGGATCTCCCGGAGTGCTGCCCGAACGCAGCGTGCCGGCTGGGACTTCCGCTCGTTCGCGAGGCTTGGGCGCTTGCTTGGGTCGGTGCGATTCCGAGCTGACGGGCGCAGCGCCTGCCGACGTGGGCGCAGCCTGGCCGACGGGCTTCCCGCGGCAGCCGAGCGCAGCCAGCAAGAACAGCGGCGCGGCGCATGGGGCGAAGCGGCACCCGACCAGGAAAGACACGGTGCTCGGCATTTCTCCCGAATGACGCCCGAACTCAACTCAAATCCCGCGTCCGGTGCACGGGTCCCGTTTCGGCCGGTTCTCACGTACACTGGGGGCATGCTTGGTCACGAGGCTCAGCGTTGAGCGACGACTTCGTCCTGGGGGGCCGGGTGCTCGTGCTGTGCGAAAGCCAGGAGATCTTGCGCGCACAGCTCGAGGGTACCGGGCGTTCGGTGGAGCTCGGTGCGGCCGGTGCGCTGCGCGATCGCGTTTCCACCGACGAGATCACGCCAGCGTGGGCCTGCTATTACTTCGACGCAACGCTCGCGCGTTATTGTCTGGTCGGTTTGGCGGGCGGCGCAGTGCAGGCCGGCGAGGTTCAGGCGGGCGGCTTCGAGGTGCTGGTCGCAGGTGAGAGCTTCGGCTGCGGCTCGTCGCGCGAGACCGCGCCGTTCGCCCTGCGCGAAGCCGGAATCAGGCTGATCTTCTGCAAGAGCGTGGAGAAAATCTTCCAGCAGAATTGCCAAAACCTCGGCATCTACGTGTCGACCGACTTCACGCTGCTGCGTCGCCTGCTCAACGCCGGTCGGCTGGCGCTCGCTGAGCTGTTGCAAGGAGTGGATGGGCTGGCGCGCGATGTCGTCGAAGCGGGGGGCTTGTTCGCGTACAACGCAGCGCGCTTGGCGGGCAATGTGGCGGGCGCCACCGTCAGCACGCAGCGTCGTCCGATGACGCTCGTCGAAAAGATCGTCGCTCGCCACGTGGTGCGAGCCAAGGGACAGCTGGGAGTGCCCAGCGTTGCGCCGGGGCAGTCGTATTTCGTTCGCACCGACCTGCGCTTCTCGCACGACTACGTCACGGCGATGGCCGACGCGCTATTCCGCTCGGGTTTCGGCGACGACGCGCGCGTCGCACATCCCGAGAGCTTGGTGCTCTTCCGCGATCACCTGACCCTGCTCGGCGAAGCGCTCACGCCGCGGCATCGCGAGCTCAAGCTGTACGATCACGCTCTCGAGCTGAAGCGCGCCCAGGAGCGCTTCGCCGAACGCCACGGCGTGCGCTTGTTCGACGAGGTCCAGGGTGAGCACGGCCCGCAAAGCTACGGTATTTGCCACACGGTCGTGGTCGAAGAGCTGGGGCTGCCGGGCAGCGTGATCGTCGGGACCGATTCGCATACTTGCACCGCGGGCGCGCTCGGCGCGTTCGCGTTCGGCGTCGGTAGCACCGACATGGCCAACGCGTTTTACACACGTGACGTGCGGGTGCGTGTGCCCGAGTGCGTCAAGGTCGAGCTCGTCGGTGAGCTGCGTCCCGGTGTCTGCGCCAAGGACGTGATGCTCACGCTGCTCGCCTCGCCCGAGCAGCAGGCTGGTTTGCTGCGAGGCAGGCTGCTGGAATTCGTGGGGCCGGGCGTCGCGACCCTCAACCTCGACGAGCGAGCGACGCTCACCAACATGTCGGTCGAAGCGACGGCCATGACGGGCATCGTCGCCTTCGATCATTTGGCGCAGCGCGAGCTCGCAACGCGCCGGGGCGTCCAGATCGCTGTCGACCCGACGCTCGTCTCGGACCCCGACGCGAGCTACGCGGCGCTGATCACCCTGGACCTTTCGCGGATCGAGCCGATGCTCGCCTTGCCGGGGGACCCGCGGAACGGCAAACCCCTGCGCCAGGTGCCGCCGACCCGCATCGATATCGCCTACGGCGGCTCGTGCACCGGTTCGAAAGCGACCGACCTGGACGCCTACGCCGCGGTCCTCGCGGAAGGGCTGCGCCACGGCCGGCGCGTGGCTCCTTCGGTGCGCCTGTACATCCAGCTGGGTTCGTTGTCGATCCGCCGTTACGCCGAAGAGCGCGGCTACCTCAAGGTGTTCGAAGCTGCGGGAGCTCGGGTGCTCGAGCCTGCGTGTGGCGCCTGTATCGCTTCGGGACCCGGCATTTCGACGAACGCCGACGAGGTCACCGTGAGTGCCATCAATCGGAACTTTCCCGGCCGAAGCGGGCCAGGTCAGGTGTACCTGGCGAGCCCCTGGGTGGTGGCGGAGAGCGCGCTCGCTGGCCACCTGGCGGCGCCCGCGCTAGCGCTCGCGGCGTTGGAGGAAGCTTGAGTCGTCGAGAGCAGTCTTCGAAATTTCAAATCGGTCCCGAGATGTGGGTGCGGCTACGCGTCGTGATTCACGACGCAGAGGGCGCGCCGGTGCAGGACGAACCGAGTGAAGCGAGCTTCGTGTTCGGCTTTGGCGCGCTCGTCCCAGCGCTGGAAGCCGCGCTCGAGGGCGCGCCAGAGGGCGCTCGCAAATCGATCACGTTGAGGCCGGAGGACGCTTTCGGCGCGCGCGATCCGAAGGCGGTGCTCGAGGTGCTCCGGGACGAATTCCCAGACGACGTTGCCGAGGGCGATGTCTTCGACGCCGATGAGGACGACGGTCCCGACGCCCCCGGCGGTCGCGTGGTGCTGCGCGTCCTCGAGGTGGGCCCCGAGACCGTCATTCTGGACCGGAACCACCCGCTGGCCGGGCAAAAGGTGCGCTTCGACGTCGAAGTGCTGGAGGTCCGACCGGCCGAGGACGACGAGATTTTCGCGGCAGAAGCCGCGGTGGCCGAGCGCCCGGAGGCCGAAGAGCCGCTAATTCCGGCGGCGAGCTTGCTTCGGGGGGGGACCCGGCGCTACGAGAAGGACCCTTCCGGCGTCTAGGCCGGACCTCAGACGGTAACACGATGCCTATTTCCGACACTTTGAAGAACGATATCCGGGTCCGCGATCGCCTCCTCCGCAAGAACCTCTTGAGCGAGGACGAGATCGAGCGTCAGGACGCTGCCTTGCTCGACGTCGAGGACAAGGCCGTGGTGCTCGAGCTGAAGCAGCCCGCGCTGCAGAAGGAATCGGAGCGCGCCATCGACGGTCCGCGCATTTCGCGTCCCGCACCTGCCGCGCGTCCCGCGCCGATCCGTCCCTTCGAAGAAGAGGACGACGACGAGGAGATTCTCGATCCCAAGGCCAAGCCCAAGGCTGCCCCCGTTGCTGCTGACGACGACGAGGATGACGAGGACGAGGACGACGACGACGACGACGACGAGGATGAAGACGACGACGAAGACGAGGACAAGGACAAGGGAGAGAAGGCGTGAGCGAGAACGGGGAGCACGACGCGGCCGAGCGAGCGTACGCTGACCAGGCTCCCGCGAAAGAGCTCCCCGCGATCGACTTTCTCACGTTCGTGGTTTCGATGAGCCACTCGGCGCTGCTCCACTTGGGAGACGCGCCAGACCCTGCGACGGGAGCCATCGAAAAGAATCTGCCGCTCGCGCGCCAGACCATCGACCTGCTCGCCATGTTGCAGGACAAGACGCGGGGCAACCTCAGTGGTGACGAAGAGCGCGTGCTTTCGCAGGCGATCTACGACTTGAGGATGCGTTTCGTCGAAGTCGCCAAGGGCAAGTGAACCGCACCTTTCTGGCGCTCATCGTGGCGGCGTTGCTGCCGCTCGGTCTCGGGGGCTGTAAGCGCTCGGGGCCGCCTGCGGGCTCAGGTCCGGGAGCGCTGCCTTCGGGCGCGTTGCCGGTGACCGGTGCGCCGATCGTCAACGCTCCGGTCCAGGTCGTTGCACCGCCCGGCGCGCAGGCACCGGCGTCGTTCGCGGACTTGGCGGCGCGGGCCGACCCAGCGGTAGTGTTCGTGAAGACGCTGCAAGAGCGGCGTGGCATCACCGGCCGCCGACAGGTGGTGGGTGAGGGTGTCGGCAGCGGGTTCGTCTACGACCCGAACGGCCTGATCATCACCAACAACCACGTGATCGACGGCGCCAGTGAGATCTACGTGGTGTTCGGGCGCAAGCGCCAGGTGCGCGCTACGGTCGTGGGTCGCGACCCTCGTACCGACGTCGCAGTGCTGCGCGTCGAAGAGAAGAACCTGCCCTTCACGCCCCTCGGTGACTCCGAGGCGGTGCGGGTCGGTGACTGGGTAGTTGCGATCGGTAATCCGTTCGGCCTGTCGCACACGGTGTCCGCGGGCATCATTTCGGCCAAGGGTCGCACCATCGCCGACGTGAAGGGCCTCGACGAGGCCGGCTACTACGACTTCTTACAGACCGACGCGAGCATCAATCCGGGTAACTCGGGTGGTCCGCTCTTGGACATGGCAGGGCGCGTCGTCGGCATGAACACCGCGATTCGCGCCAAGGCCAACAGCATCGGCTTTGCCATCCCGGTCAATATGATCAAGGAGCTCTTGCCGCGGCTGCTCGCAGACGGGAGCGTCAAGCGCAGCGCGATCGGCGTGGTAGTGGCTCCGCTCATGCCCGAGGACCGCGAGCGCCTGAAGCTGCCGGAAGAGGCCGGCGTGCTGGTCAGCGTGGTCGTGCCCGGCGGACCCGCGGACAAGGCCGGCCTCGTCGTCGACGACGTGATCCTCTCCTTCGAAGGTGAGGTTCTGCCGAGTCCGGATCGGTTGCGCTGGGTAGCGAGCCTGGCCGGCGTCGGTAAGATGGTGACGCTTCGCGTCGCGCGCGGCGGCCGCATGTTCGACCTGCAGGTAAAGCTCGAAGCGTTGCCCGAGCGCCCGTCGGCGCAGCAGCCGCTCGAGCCCGAAGACGATAACCTCCCGTAGCAGGCTCGGTCGGCGTCCGCCGGCATTGGATTGAGCAGTCAGGGGAGGTGGGAAGGACTCCGTGCGTATCACGACGGAGAATGTCTCAAAGTATTCTCGTTCCCCAGCTGGATTTTGGGGACCCTGAGGGTCTGGGCCGGGGCTTGGAGCGTCCCCGTGATCGCAATGTCAGGGAGGTGAATAGGGGGAAACCGTCCGCGTCCAACCGCCTGGAACGTGAGAATGAGTCCGAGCTCGACCGCCAACTCATCACGCGCGCCCAGACCGGCGACGAGGCGGCATTCCGCCTGCTCGTCGAGCGCCACCAGCGGCGCGTGTTCGCGATCGCGCTCGGCTTGGTGCGCGACGAGCAAGACGCGCGCGAAATCGCCCAGGAGGCGTTCTTGCGCGTGCACAAGGGCATGGCTGCCTTTCACGGTGGCTCGAGCTTCTTCACCTGGCTCTATCGCATCGTCACCAATCTCTCGATCGACCTCATGCGCAAGCCCTCGCGCCGCGAGGCCGAGCTTCATTTCGCGATCGAGGTGGAGGACAGCGACTCGCCCTTGCTGCCTCATGCGCCCGAAGCCGACCCTTACGATGCCGTGCACCGCGGGCAGCTTTCGGCGCGCATTCAACGCGCTCTCGAGGCGCTGCCTCCGTACCACCGCGGGGTCATTCTGATGCGCGAGGTAGAAGGCTTGAGCTACGAGGAGATGGCCGAGGTGATGCAGGTCTCGAAGGGCACGATCATGAGCCGGCTATTTCACGCGCGAAAGAAGCTGCAGCGCGCGCTAGCTGATTGTCACGACGAAGAATGCGCAGGAGCCAAGAGCGCTTGAACGAGGACGCGCAGCTGCTGTCACGCTACGTGGACGGCGAGCTGTCGGCGGCCGAAGCCGAAGGCTTTCGCGCGCGGCTGGCCGCCGACGCTGCGTTGGGCCGGCAAGCGCTCGCTCTGCAGCGCATCGGCGCGCTGCTGCGCTGTTGGGCCGGCGAGGCGCAGGCGCGGTGTGGAGACCTGGTAGAGCCGACGCTGGAACGCGTGCGAACCGCTCAGGCGTGAACGGGTAGGGTGAGCGTGAAGCGCGTGCCCTGGCCTTCGGCGCTGGTGACTTGAATAGTGCCGCCGTGCGCGTCGAGGATACCGCGCACGATCGACAGGCCGAGGCCGGTGCCGCGCCCGTCCGTCTTGGTGGTGAAAAAGGGCTCGAAGATTTGCGGCATGGCTTCGGTCGGGATGCCGCCGCCGGTGTCGCTGACCTCGACGCGCAGGCTCGAACCAGAGTCGGCGGAGCGGATGCTGACGCGCAGCACACCGCCCGCGTCACCCATGGCGTGCGCCGCGTTGGTGAACAGATTCACGAAGACCTGCGTGAGCTGCCCCGGGATGCCGGCGATTGCGGGCAGGGGGTCGGTGTAGTCGCGCTCTACCTCGACGCGGCCGTCCGCGAACTCGTGCTCGCAGAAGAGCAGCGCACGCTCCACCACCTCGTCGAGCGCAACCGCGCCGCGCGCGTCGCCGGTTGGGCGGGCGTACGCCACCAGATCGCGCGTAAACTTGAGGATCCGCTCGGCGGCCTCGCCGATGCGCCGCACGCGCTCGACGTCTTCGCTCAGGTCGACGTCCACGTCGCGCGCGAGCTTTTTCGTCAGGTAGTCCGAATACGCGATGATCGAGGTGAGCGGGTTGTTCAGCTCGTGCACGACGCCAGCCACGATCTGCCCGAGCGACGCGAGCTTCTCGGTTTGAATGACCTGCTCTTGCAGGCGATGGAAATTCCGCACGCTCGCTTCAGCTCGTGCATACACGCGCAGCCTGCCCAGCGCTGCGCCGAGCACGCTGGCTGCTTGCTCCGCCATCTCGCGCCGTAGCGGGCTGAGCGGCTCGTGGGCGCGTTCTCGCGCGACATGGAAGGTCGAGCCCGAGGTGCCGCTGCCGTCTACCAGCTCGATGATGCGTTCCTCGGCGAAGCTGGGAAATAGCCGCGTCGGATCGCGCTCGGGGCTGGGGCGCATGCCGGGCGGAAAGCGATGAACGACGACCGGCTCGGCGCGACCGGCTTGCACGATGCAGATGCCGAGCGCGCAGGACGGAAAGAGCAGGGAGACGTTGTCCAAGAACACCCGCCCCAGGTCTTCGCTCGTGACGTCGATCGGCAGGGTGTTCGAAAGCCGGAGCAGCACATCGCGCCACGGCTCGGCGATCGGAGCCTCCGACGCGCGGCGGGTGCCCGAGGGCGCCGGCCTCGTGTCGCGCGCGTCAGGCAGCTCGACGCTGCCGGGGGCAGGCGTCATCGCGTCCGGACGCTCGCTCATGTAAGACGTCTTTGGCCCAGGGTTCCGTGCCACTAGCCTTCTCCAGGTCGAGGATCTTGGCGCCCCCAACGTAAGTCTTGGTCTCGTACTTGGTGATCTTGCCGACTTTGCGGACGATCTCGGCCATGCGCTCCGACTCGCGAATGATGACGCCGGCTGCTGCCGAGAGCTGCGCATCTTCTTCGAGCTTGCGACGCAAGAGCTCAGCGTACCCGATCACGCTGGTCAGCGGTTGGTTCAGCTCGTGGGCAGCCGCGCCGGCCAACTCGGCCACGATCGCCATGCGCTCGCGCCCGCGCAGCTCTTCTTGGGCGCGCTCGAGGCGTTCTTGCATCCGTAGTTTTTCGCGAATGTCGGTGAAAATACCGACGCTGCCGATGGGGCGACCGTTGTCCAGTACCAGCGACGCCGACAGCGAGACCGGGATCTGTCCGCCGTCCGAACCCAGCATGTCGACGCGATAGTCCTCGAGCTTGCCGTACCCGCTCAGCTCGGGGTCGCGGATCTTGCGCATGATGTCGCGCGCGACGCCCGACGGGTACAGACGCTCGACGCGCATTTTGCCGACGACGTCGCTCGGCGAATAGCCGAAAATACGCGCGGCGGCGCGGTTGAACAGCAGCACGGTGCCTTTGAGGTTGGCGGAGACGATGCCGTCGACCGAGCTGTCGATCACGCGCTCCAAGAACTCCTTGGTCTGCTTGAGCTCGATGGCGGTCTGCCGCTCCAGCGTGACGTCGCGAAACGTGCACAGCACGGCGTCGTCTTCGTGAAGCACGGAGCTGAAGCTCACGTTGATGGTGATCGCCTCGCCGCGCTTGTCGCTGATGTCCAGGTCGACTCCGCGCGGGTAGATACCGTCGGAAAATCCGCGCAGCATGCGGTCGCCACGTTCGCGATCCAGGTTCGTCACCAGGTCGGTGATGCGCAGCGCGGTGAGCTCGGTCTCGCTGTAGCCGATGGTTTCGCGAGCGCGTGGGTTGGCGAACAGGATCTGCCCGCTCCGATCGATCACGATCATGCCGTCGGCGGCGCTCTCGAAGAAGTCGGCGTAGCGCCGGAACAGCTGCACGCGCCGCTCGGCCTCCTGGCGTGCCGTGGTGATTTTCTCGGTTTCGGCGCGCAGAGACTGCAAAATGCGCGCGTTGCGGAGCGCGATCGCCATGGCGTTGGCGACCGTCGTGACCAGCGAGAGGTCGTAGGCGTGAAAGGCCGCGCGACCCTTGGAGCGTAGGAACAGCACGCCCATCGGGCCGTGGTCGTGCAAGATGGGCAAGAGCGCGAGCGAGTTGAAGCCCGGAGCCGCCTCACGTTGCCGAACGACCTCGAACAGGGGGTGCCGTGCCGCGTCGCGAATGACCAGCGCGCGGCCGGTGCGGAACACTTCGCGGATTTCCGGGTACTTGCCCAGGTCGATGGGCAAGTCGCGCAGTTGCTCGTCGTCGCTGGTGGCGAGCACGTAGCCGAGGTCGCCCGACTCCGCGAACAGCACGATGCTGCAGCGGTCCACGTGCGCTACCTGCGCGACGCGCTGCACCACCGTGAACAGGATGTCGCGAATGTCGAGGGTCGACGCGAGCTTTTGCGTCAGCTCGAGCACCGTTTGCTGGTGGCGCTCGCGCTGGCTGATCCGCTCCACGTACTCGCGCACCCGCATCTGGCCACGCAAGCGCGCTATCAGCTCGGCGGGGCGAAATGGCTTGTGGACGTAGTCGTCGGCGCCGGATGCGAACACGCGCTCGATTTCGTCGTCCGCTTCGAGCGCGGTCAGCACCACCACCGGCACCTCGGCGAGGCGCGGCGTTTGACGGATGTGGTTGAGGATGAAGTAGCCGTCCGGTTCCGGCATCACCAGGTCCAGCAGGACCACCTGAGGCACGTGGTCGGCCAGGTAGGCGAGCGCGTCGGTTCCCGATTCACAAGCGACGTTGCTGAGGCCGGAGTCGGTCAGCGTCTGGCACAGGACATGCCGACTGACAGCGTCGTCATCGACGACCAGGATCGTCTCCTCGAAGGCCACGAAGCTTCGAACTTAACACGGCCCTGGCGCCGGAGGGCCGCTGTCCCGCCCTGCTGCTTGCCGAGCTTTGCCTTCTCGGGAGCTTCTAGCTATATACGGCCGCGTGAGCCCGGTTCCGCCCCACCCCTCAGGTGGAAAAGATCTGCCGGAGGCAGCCGAGCTCGAGCAGCTGGAGGAGCTGGGTGACGACGCGATCATCGCGCACCAGCAAGGGGCGCACGCGCCCAAGCCACGCGCTCAGGTGACTGAAGAGGCCCGCTCCGTGGTGATCTCCGATCACCCTCCGGTAGGGTCGAAGCCCCCGCCGGCGGCCGCGGTGCCGCGCCAGGGCTCGGCCAAACGTCGCTCCGAGCGGACGGAGAAGACGGTCGTCATCCGCGATCGGCGTCAGGTGGACGAGCTGCGGCGCCAGATCAAGCGGAGCACCTCGAGCTCCCCGCCCGCGGCCGCACCCGGGATTTGGGTTTGGGTGGCGGTGGGTATTGCCGCCTTCTTGGCGGGCGGCCTCGTGGCGCTGTTTGCGACGCGCGACGAGGAGCCGGCGGTCGCTCCGATCGCATCCGGCATGCCGTCGGCGCTACCGGCACCGGCGGCGACGACGGAGCCACCGAAGGTGAGCATCGACGAGCTGCCGATCGAAGGCAGCAAGAAGTGACGGTGGGCGTGGCTCAGTCGGTGAGCTCGGCCGGCGCGGGCACGACGCGGTAGCCCAGCTTGGTGAGCGGAGCCTCGACGACGCTCTTGTCGCCGACCACCACGATGACCATGCGATCCGCATCGAGCGGGGCAGCCGTTGCCGTGAGCGAGGTCGTCGTTTCAGCTTCGAGCAGCTTCGGGTAGCGGCTGAAATAGTCGGCTGGGAGCCCGTGCAACCACAGCTCGGCGAGCGAGCTGCCGATGCGCGCGCCGTACTCCAGGCGCGCGCCGAGTGACTGGACCAGGTCCGCGCGAGCGCGCCCGATTTCTTCGTCGTTCAGGGGCTTGCCGAGCTTCGGATCCTTGAGCTGGTTGAGCTCTGTTACGGCCTCACGCAGGGCGTCGGCGGTGACGTCGCTGCGCACGCTGGTCGAGATGTAGAACGCGCCCCAGTTGCGATTGGCGGCGTACTGAGCGTGGGCGCCGTAGGTATAGGCGTGCTCTTCGCGCAGGTTCAGGTTGAGGCGCGACGTGAAGATGCCGCCGAACAAGCGGCTCAGCAGCTCGCGTCCTTCGAAGCCGGCATCGGCTCGCTTGGGTAGCGGTTGCGTTAGAAACAGCGCGGATTGCACCGCGCCCGGGCGATCGACCAGCAGGATTTGCTTGGCCGGTGGGGGCGTGGGCGCCACGAACGGCGCTACGGCGGCCGCCGTGCCGCGTCCGAGCTTTTGGAAGGCTCGCTCGGCGCTCTTCTGTATTTGGGCGAGCTGCACGTCGCCGACCACGACCAGCGCTGCGTCCCCGGCGCCGTAGGCCTTGCGGTGAAAGTCGGCGATGTCCTTCACGGTCAGCTTTTGCACGTCACCGATGCTGCCGTTGACCGGGCTGCCGTGTGGCGCGCCCAAAAGGACACGCAGCCCTGCGAGCGACGCGAGCCGATCGGGAGATTGGCGCTCGGCGCGCAGACCATCCAGCCATTCTTCGCGCACGCGCTCGAAGTCGGCGGGCGCGAAGGCCGGCTGCAGCACGACTTCTCCCAGTAGCGTCACGGCCTTGTCCAGGTCGGCGGTCAGCACCTCGAGTGAGAGCGAGGTCGTATCGCGACCGGCGTCTTCGTCGAGCGTGGTGCCGAGCTGTTCGATCTCCTCGGCGAGCTTGACGCCGGGATGGAGGCGCGTGCCTTCGGTCAGCATGCGCGCGGTGAGGGCAGCCAAGCCGCTCTTGCCCGGGGGGCACGCGGCTGCTCCATTCCGGAACACCAGCGACAGCGAAGCGACCGGTACCGCCTTGCGCACACCATAATCGGTCACCGGCAACACGTCCGGCCTGCCCAATCGAAAGATGAGCAGCATCTCCACCGTCCAGGGACAAATA
>JBEHXA010000188.1:0-11853 GCA_048498935.1 Myxococcota bacterium | reverse complement strand
CTGCGGCGGTGGAGTGGGACCGTATGGAGCTGCTGCGGCGCGAACGCGCCGCGCTCGGCTGCTACGTCTCGGGCCATCCGCTGTTCCGCTACCAGAGCAAGCTGCCGCGCATCGGCGCCATCGGCACGCTCGACCTCGCCAATCAGCAGGCCTGGTCGGCGGTGAGCGTGGCCGGCATGGTCGAAGACTACCAGGAGCGCTTGTTCAAGGGCGGCACCGGTGGACGTGCCGCATTCTTCGAGATCGAGGACCAATTTGGGCGCGTGCAGGCCAAGGTGCGCGGCGATCGCATCGACACCTACGCGCATTTGCTGAACGGCGGTGAGCCCGTCATTGTGAGCGGCAAGGTCAGCTTTCCGATGACCGAAGATCCGGAAGAAGAGCGCGAACCCACGCTCTTGGTGGACGGCGTGGAGCTGCTTTCGGACGCAGCGCTGCGCGCTACGCGCGGCGTGTCGATCCGCCTGGACGCCGAACGGACGCGGCGCGGCGATCTCGAGCGGCTGAAGGAGCTGCTCTTGGCGTCGCCCGGCTCCTGCCCGGTGGAGCTCGTGCTCGAGCTGAAGGACGGCGCGCAAGCCGTGCTCGACCTTCCCGGCACGCGCGTCACCCCCGACGGCGGCTTCCTCGGCGGCCTCGAACGCGCCTTCGGCGGCCCCGTCGCCGAGCTCCGGTGAGGCGAGACCGGTAGCCGCTACGGAAGTTTCTGCGAGGGGCAGCTGCGGGGTGGCAGCCAACTTCGATAAGCCGGAAATGCCGCGCGGCGTGTTACAGTTGGGGCTGATATGCGCGACGCGAAGGCCGAGTTGGTGCGGATCGATGCTCGCGGGGAGGCGCATCCGATTGGTGCCATCGCGAGCCAGCGCTTGCGGGCGCGCGCGGGCGCGTACCGGGTCTTGCCGGCGCCGGAGCACGTCGTGTTCATGCGCTACACCGGCGAGGACGGGCGCCGCGACGCCGACGACGGCGCGGTGGTGCGCCTGGCGGGAGAGGTCACGGCGCCGGGCGCGCTGTGCGACGTGCTCGCGCTGCTCGGGCAAACCGGTTGGCGCGGCGAGCTAGTGGTGGCCGACGGCGAGGACGTGCGCTCGGTTTTCTTCGACCAAGGCAACGTGGTCGGCGCGCTCACCAATGTGGAAGAGGAGCGACTCGGCTCGGTGCTCTATCGCTACGGAGTGATTGACGCCGACGGGCTCGAGCGCGTGATGGTCCTCGTGCAGGGCGGCAAGCGCTTCGGTGAAGCTGCCATCGAGCTCGGCGTGCTCAAGCAAGATCAGATTTACGCACACATCGCCAAGCAGGTGGACGAAATCGTGTTCGCTACCTTGACGGTGGGCGACGGAACCTTCTTTTTTCTCGACAATTTCGACGAGGGCCGCCTCGTTTCGCGCCACACCGTGAGCGCCAACGCGCTCTTGATGGACGGCGTCACGCGCATGGACGAGATGCGCTACTTCCGCTTGAAGATCCCGTCGGCGGAGCACGTGCCGGTGCGGAACGAGGGGCGGACCGGGCCGGATGCCGAGTTCATGCAGGCGTTCGACGCGATCGACGGGCGCAGCAGCGTGGCCGAGATCGGGCGGCGCTGCGGGCTCGGCGAGTTCGAGGTGACCAAGCAGGTGTATGGCCTCGTGCAATCGGGCCATGTGTCGGTTCATCCACCGCGCGCTGCTGGTGGTCCCACTGCGCTCGTGGCTGCAGCCAACGGCGCCTTGACGGCGATTTATCGTGCGGCCGAGAGCGGCGGGCGAGCCGACGAGGTGCGCTCCGGGCTGTCGTCATTCGCAGTCGGGGCAGGCGTTTACGACATCTTGTTCAGAAACGCCGGCCCTGACGCGACGGGAGCGCTCGACGCCGACGCGGTCGCACAAAACTCGGCCATCGTCGCGGGCGGCGCCGATCCGGACAACATGCTCAAGCAGATGCTGCACGAGTACGTCGCGTTCGCGCTGTTCAGCGCTGGCGCTGCGCTCGGCTCTAGCGTCGAGGCGGAGCTGGCGCGCCAAGTGGGGCCGGCGCTCGCCAACTTGAAGCCTCAGGGGTGAGCTTGCTCGTGTGCGAGCGCTTCGCACTGCCGCGCCCAAGCACCGAGAGGTAGGCGCGATACGCTATTCAGGTCGATCGAAGAAGTCCGCAGAGCGCGGATTTCGAGCGTGTCGTTTGGTGACAGTGTCGGATATCTCGTCGGAAGTACGGACGATCGAGAAGGCCAAGTGCACTCGACTCCATCTACCCTAGGGGTGCCCCGTCAGGGTGCCGGAGCCAGGAGTCATTTCGATGTCAGCTTTGCATGTCGCCCTGAAGCCAGCGCATTTCGCCGGCTCCATTGCGGTCTTGGGGCTCGCGCTCGTCAGCGGGTGCCAGGGCGATGTCGTGGGTCAGGCCTGCCCAACTTGCGGCGGCAGCGATGTGGCCGCGAACGTTGGCGGATCGGGCACCACGCCCGGTGCCTCCGGCACGGGCAATGTCGGAGTTGGCGGCAGCACCAATCCGGAGGGCACGCCGCACGGCGTGGAGGGCATCGGTTGGAGCACGCGCTACCCGCGTCTCAGCCACGCGCAGTGGGAAAACAGCGTGCGCGATTTGCTGAAGCTCGACGCGCTGCCCGGCTTGGCTGAAAGCTTTTCGCTCGATCCGGATGACTCGAGCTTCGACACGTACGCGGTGCGCACGGTCTCGGCAAACCTGTGGCTAGACTACCAGCGCGCGGCCGAGACGATCGCCGCTAGCGTCGCGGGTGACGCGGCCAAGCTGGCGAAAGCCGTGTCCGCACCCGCGCTGGCAGACGCGCGCACCTTCGTGAGCGAGCTGGGCGGTCGCGCTTTCCGCCGACCGCTGACCGACGCTGAGGTCGACGGCCACGTGGCGCTCTTCGAGAAAGCGCCCGAGCTGTTCGAAGGTGGGGACGCCTTTGCGCGCGGCGCCGAGCTCGTCATCCGCGCGCTCCTGCAATCTCCGCACTTTCTGTACCGCGTCGAGAGCTCCACCGCAGTTACGGATCACAAGATTTGGCTGAGCGGCCACGAGGTCGCGTCGCGTCTTTCGTACGCGCTGTGGAACACGGCACCTTCGAACGAGCTGCTCGCCGCAGCAGCGGCTGGAGAGCTGGCCAACGCCGATGGCGTCACGAAGTGGACGAAGAGCATGCTGACCGACGCGCGCGCCAAGCAGGCGCTGGTCGGCTTCCACACGCAGCTGTTCGATGTCGCCAACTACGGCAGCATCGCCAAGAACGCCACGCGCTTTCCTACCTTCACGCCGGAGCTTGCGCCGACCTTGCAAGACGAAGCGCGCCTGTTCTTCGAAGAAATCACGGTCACGCGCGGCGGCAGCGTGGCGGCGCTGCTCACCACGCCGGTCGCGTTCGTGAACGCGACCACCGCGCCCTTCTACGGCTTGAACGCCGCCAGCTATGGCGCCACGTTGACCAAGGCCGATCTCGATCCGGCGCGGCGCGCCGGCGTGCTGACTCAAGTCGGCTTCTTGTCGAAGTACGGCTCGCAAAGCCAGTCCGACCCGATCTTGCGCGGCGTGCACATCTCGCTCGACATGCTGTGCTCGGCGCTGCCGGCGCCGCCCAACAACATCCCGCCGCTGCCGGAGCAGCAGCCCAATCAAACGAATCGCCAGCGCGTCGAAACGCTCACCAGCGTCGCGCCGTGCAGCACCTGTCACAACACGTTCATCAATCCGCTGGGCTTCGCGTTCGAGAGCTACGACGCGGTCGGCCAGTGGCGCGATACCGACAACGGGCAGCCCATCAACACTGCTGCCAGCTACGACCTCGACGGCACCAAGGTGACCTACGACGGGGCCGTGCAGCTCTCGGCCCTCCTGGCCAAGAGCCCGAGCGTGCACCGCTGCTACTCGGAGCATTGGCTCGAGTACGCGATGGGCCGGCGGCCCACCGACGAGGAGCAAGGTGTGATCGACAACCTGTCCGCCGCTTCACTTCAGTCCGACAGCATTGCGAGCCTGCTCTCGAGCATCACGACGCTCGAAACATTTCGCGCTCGCCCGGAGGAGACGCCGTGATGACTCGCAGTACTTTGCCCCGACGCCTGTTTCTGCGTGGTGCGGCCGGCGTCGCCGTCGGTTTGCCGCTGCTCGAGAGCTTGGGGGTGCGCAGCGCCGCCGCTCAGGCCGATCCGTTTCGGTACGCCATCTTCATGCGCCAGGGTAACGGCTGCCTACAGCCGAAATTCTGGCCAGGGAGTCAACCGGGCGCGATCACGAAAGAGTCGCTCACTCAAGATCTCGCCACCGACGATCGCACGGTGGGGCTGCTCGCGGACTACGCCGAGAAGCTGAACATCGTTTACGGCCTCCGCTACAGCCACTCCGGCACCGGCTGCGGTCACGCCGACGGCTGCTTTCAGGCGCTCACGGCGTCCACACCGGACGGCGATAACTCCAACAAGACCTTGGCCATGGGCCCTTCGCTCGACTGGGTCATCTCGCAAAAGCTCGACGAGCCCGGCAGTGAGCCGGTGAGCCTGTACGCGGGCGCGACCAGCACCTTCCTGGGCGATGTCATCCTGTACCGCGCCGCGAAGGAGCGGCGGGCAGGGGAGCGCAACCCGCTCAACGCCTTCCAACGGTTGTTCGGCACGAACATGCCCGGCATGAGCGACCCGAACAGCGCCGCGCAAACGCGCCTCGCGCTACAGCGCAAGAGCGTGAACGACATGGTGCGCGGTCAGATGCAAACGCTGCTGGCACGCCCGGAGCTCTCGATGGCCGATCGCAGCCGCCTGGATGCTCATTTTCAGGCGATCCGCGACCTCGAAGTCACGATGGCCGAAGGCTGCCAGATCACGCAGCTTGGCGCTGTCGACGACGAAAACCTCGACCAGGTGATTCACACGCACATGGACGTGATTGCCATGGCAATGGCGTGCGGCAAGTCACACGCCGCCACCCTGTGCATCGGCAACGGTAACGACCAGACGCAATTCATCATCGACGGGCAAAAGTTCGAGCGCTACCACCACATTTCGCACCGCGTGCGCAGCGACGGCTCGGACGGCGAGGCCATTCCCGATGCGGAAGGGCTGCATCACAAGATCGACAAGCACTTTGCCGGGTACTTCAAGTACTTG
Source organism: Myxococcota bacterium (assembly GCA_048498935.1). GTDB lineage: Bacteria > Myxococcota_A > Polyangia > Polyangiales > Polyangiaceae > PMG-095. The sequence continues at coordinate 6,751 of JBEHXA010000188.1, read as the reverse complement.
CTCGACAAGCTGTCGTCGTTCAAAACTCCGACCGGCACGCTGCTCGACGACGGCGCCACGGTCTGGTTCAACGACCTTTCGGACGGTCCGCCGCACGGCAGCACCAACTTGCCGTGGGTGGTCGCGGGCAGCGCTGGCGGTGCGCTCAAGACCGGCCAGTACCTGAAGGGCAACTACACCATCAACAAGATCCACAACTCGATCGGCGCCGCTCTCGGCGTCACGAATGCCGCCGGGCAGCCGCTCGACGACTTCGGCGACGCGGGCTACGCGAAGGGCCGCATCGACGAGATGATGGCCTGACGCCGCGCCAAGAAAACAAGAAGGCCCCGCCTGCTCCCCCTTGGCCAATGACGCCGATTCTCATGCGCCCCCGCTTGATTGAGCGAGACCTTAGGGCACGGGTATGCGAAGCGTCAACGTTCGCGGGTCATTCGCGATGCGAGCGACTCGCCATCGTCAGCGTGCATGGCGCACGGTCAGGTGAGTGGTCTAATTGGCTACAAGGTTGGCGGGCGTGACGTATCGCGACAGCTTCACGGCGTCGGATCCATCAGGCCGACGAACCTGTTGAAGGCGGCGACGGCGGTTGGCGCTTGATCGGTGTGCCCTTCGCCAGAGGTGGTGCAGAACACGAGCGGATACTGCTGCGATGTGTCGGCGGGGCAGCCGGTGTACTCCTGACAGATCCCACCAGCTAGCGCGGGGATGTCTTCGGCGGGCGCCCAGGGCTGCTTGGGGCCGTCTTGGTAGTTGCCGACACAGCCGTTGGTTTTGAGGCTCAGCTCGAGCCCGGCGATGCTGGTGGCGATGAGGCTCGAGCGGTCGAGCGCGTCGTGGATCCAAAGGTGAGCTGCTGGGCTGTTGCACGGCGTCGGCTGATTCGGTGGGAGCGAGCCGGCGACTGCAAGGTTGCCGCGGATCGCCCAGCGTGGCGCGAATTTGCGTTCGGTCCGGCCAGCCATGAGGTCCGGGTAATCGAGGGGTGGGGTGGGGGTGCCGCCGAAGTAGCAGCCCCACATCATGGAGAGCCAGGCGCCGGTGCTGTAGCCAGCGACGTAGATGCGATTGTTGTCCACGCAGTAGTGGCTCTCGACGAAGCTGTGAATCAACTCGAACGTCTCCCACTCTTGCGACTGGGGGCCCGTGTTGTTGTCGTAGCAGCCGGGGTTTGCGGCGTTGTCCGGTACTGAGAGCGCGACGTACACGGCTTGTTCGCTGCCGCCTCGTGCTTCATCGAATAGCGGGTAGGTGTTCGTCTTCCCGGCGCGCGTCGCGCCGCAACCCGACCCGATGTAAACGACGCGGTACGGCTGCGCCGGATCGTAGTCGGCGGGAACGCGCACGAAGAACTGGCGCGGCCCGGCGTTGCTTGGCTCGTCGTTTCCGAGTGTGGCGCCCGTCGCGTCGACCATGAACTCGGTGTAGCCGGTGCGGGAGCCGGGAATGGTTGGCACCTGCTCGGCGGGTAGAGCGAGACCACACCCGCTGCTCGGTAGCATGGGGCTCGCATTGCCTTGTGGACCACCAGCACCCGCGCCCCCCGCCGCAACTTCACCGCCTTCAGCGATGGGGCCACTAGCACCAACTCCGAGCTTGCCGCCGAATGAGGTCCCGGAAGTCGAGCTGTTCCCACCCGTCCCAACCTTGCCGCCCTCGCCATTCAAGACCGCTCCCACGCCCGGATTCCCAGCGTCCGGATGCTTACCGGGCCTGCCCCCATTCGGATTCGACTCATCCGGATTGCGACGCATCGTGCCGCCACAGGCGCAGAGCGCCAGCACGGAGACCGAGAACCACCCCAAAGACCAACCGCTCAACTTACCCAACATGCGCTCCTGCCCTTCAACATGGAGCATGTCCGCGAATGACGCAATCCATCCCCTTGGGGCGGGATTCACATGTTCGGGCGCTTGAAGCGAGTGTTGAGGCTACCTATCGGCTACCTCGCCACTCCAACGAGGCTTCTTCGATGGCCTGCCCTCCTTGCTCTCGGGAGCCGTTGCGGTCCAAGGTGGAGCCATGAAGCGAGTCACGGGGATCGGCGGCGTCTTTTTTCAGGCAAAGGACCCGGTGGCGCTGCGCGCTTGGTACCGGGCTCATCTCGGTATCGATGTTCAAGCTTGGGGCGGCGCCGCGTTCGAGTGGGCCGACGCAAACGGCAAGGCCGTGAAGGGAACGACGGCTTGGTCGATCGGAGCCGCAGACTTCGCGCCGAGCCAAGCCGCGTTCATGATCAACTACCGCGTCGAAGATCTCGCCGCGCTCCTCGCCGCGCTGCGCGGCGAGGGCTGCAACGTGCTCGAGAAGACCGACGACTCGGAGTACGGCAAGTTCGGCTGGGTCATCGACCCCGAAGGTAACAAGGTCGAGCTCTGGCAACCTCCACCCGGCCAATGACTGAGGCTTGCACCGTCTCAGACTCGAACCTAGCTCGGAGCAGCGGTGCGTTTGCTTTGCAGCGACCAGTAGGCTGAGGCCAGGCCGAGCAGAATGAAGGCTACGGTCAGCGGCCAAGGCCGTACGAGGAGGGCGACCGCCAGATCGAAGGCAAGCGTGAGCGCAACCGCCAAGAGCATCGGTCGCTTCCGCTTGCTGGCTGCGTCTTGCCCCACGCTTCCAGCCTAGCTCGGCGCGGGAGCGAGGGCAGCCCTGGCGAGCGCGATTCAGGTCTCCTCTGAAGTACTCACAGCGCAGACCGCGAAGCGCTGGGCTTCACGATCTGGCTTGTTTGGTGGTGGGTCGACAGGGATTCGAACCCTGGACCAACGGATTAAAAAGGTGGGTTCGGACGACCCGAACGAGCAGCCAAGCATCAATTCAGCGGTTCACGACACTGGAAGCGACACCGAGGAGCACGGTGGCCCACCCGAATTGACGGGGGTGGGCCACGTTTTGGCCCAGGGGGATCCTATCGAAGAGGCGCTCGCCGACGCGCTGCACCGCGCTGCCCGTGACCGGGCTTGGGACGCCGTTCAGGCTCTCACCGACGAGATCCGGGCTCGCCGTGCTGCCCGCGCTGGCGTCGTGGCCATCGAGGACGCGCGCGCCAAGCGGGACGGGAAGCGGTAGGCTTCGAAAAGGAAGCGCCCGCGACCCCTGCCAGGGTCCGGGCGCGTGGCTCGAGATGACGAGCACCCGAAAGAAAGCGCCAAAGCGGCGGCCGCGCAAGCGAACGGACGGTGATCGACGACGCCGCGCGATCGAGCTGTTCGACCCGGTCGGGATCCGCCTCGACTTGGCGAAGCTCGTGGGGCGCTTGGCTGCAGGCGCACGGCGAGCGGCACCGCCTTTCGGCGTTGCTGATGACGTTGCCGTAGACCCCGAGCTCTACGCGCGCGCAGGGCAGGTGCTTGACGCTGTCCGCCTATGCCTTGGCGGTCCAACGCTGCCCGATGGCGAGCGTGCGTCCCGCAAAGACGTGCTCAGCGCCTTGGCGAGCGCGGAGGCATCGATCCGCCAGAAACTTGGTGCCAACAGACCACGACCGCCGCGCGTTCCGCAACCGGGCGAGGATGGAGTGCCGGCTATTGCCGAGGCCGTCGAGGCTGACCTCACGGCGCGGCTCAGAGAAGACCCGACGACGTCGGACGCTGACCTCGTCGCCCAAGCGCTCGTCTCTCGCGCCATGCACTCGGCCTGGGCGCTACTCGGGAGCGCCCCGCATGAGGAGGTGCTGGAACCGTGGACCAAGGTAATCCGGCTCGTGCGGGACGAACAACGGGACTGGGAGCCCGAGGAGCTGGCACACAAGATCGTGCTCGCTCTTGCGCGCGAAAACGGCGTGCAACGACCGAGCAGGCTGTTCACGCGCAGAGCCCAGCGCTGATCAAGAGCTGCATGCACCCCCCTGGGGGGTCTCGGCACGCTTTGCGAATGCGACCCGCCGCGGTGCATTCCATTCGTTGTGACGTCTGTCCCCACAACGCAAGGAGATGAGCATGCTGGACGGCCACCGACTCCGAACTTTGGCCGTTTTCGCGGTGGTGTGCGAGCGAACGGCGCGCCGCTGGTACATGGACCCGCAAGCCGTGCGGGGCACCACGCGGCTTCGGCTCGAGCGCGCGGCGGCAGAGCTCGACTTGCCTCTGCCTACGGCGCCGTCCAAGCCCCCGCTGGCCGAGCCGTCGGCGGCGAACAACGCGTAGCCGATCCGGTCGGCAGCGGCCACGCCACTGGCGCAGGGGGTGCCTGATGCTGCGGCCCTCGCAGATCGCCCGCGTCGCACTCGCGCACTTCGCCGCGTTCGTCGAGGATCTCGAGGTGCTCGAACTCGAGGAGCGAGCTGAGCAGCGCGCCTGGCTCGACCAGGGGCAATCACCCCTTGGTGCTCGACGGCACATCCGCGCGGTCCGGGCGCGCATCGCCAGAGGTGGTGCCGGAGCCGCGCGGAGCGGTCGGCGCTACTTGCTTAGCGCCGAGGCTCTTGCCGAAGAGCTCGAGCGGCCGGCGATGGCGTCTAGCGACGCTCTGCCCGCCGCTCCGAGCGTGGGCGACGCGCTGCGGGCCGAGCTCCGTCTCGTCGGGGGGCAAAAAACCGGAACCAGTCGGGGGCAGGTCGCGCGGGGGAGCTCAAACCCGTGAGCGTGTTCGACGAAAACCACCACCAGGTCAGCGCGACAACCGCCGAGCTTGAAGCAATCCTGCGGGCTTTGCCTCACTGCTCGTGCGGCGGATTGGCCGAGGTCACGCTCCAGGAGCGGCCGCGCTGCGTCGGCTGCGCCGCTGCAGATCCTCACGGCCACTGCGTTCCGCTGCCCCACGCCTCTCTCGCGCTGCGCATCGAAGACGTGCTCCTGCCGTTTTTGCCTCGGGGGCGCCGGTGAACGCCGCGCTCTCTCCGGTCGCCAGCGTGCTTGCCAGCGCTGTTCGCGCCATGCGGCCACGGATTCGGCAGGAAGCCAACGGGCAGCGCAGCTGCGCAGGGTGCGGGCAGCAGCTTGAGCCAGGCGCCCCCGTCTGCTGGCCATGCGCCGAGGAGGCGAACCGAGCCGAGGACTTGGCGGAGGCCCGACAGGCGATCGCGAGAAACACGCGGACGCTCGTGTCCGCCGTTCCGGCTTGGCCCTTCGCAGACCTTCGAAACCCCGAATGGTGCAGCCGCGTCCACCGCAGGTGCCGCAGCCTGGCAGAGCGCTGGGAGCCTTCGCGAGGCCCCATCTGCCTGCTCGGCCCGAGCGAATCGGGAAAGACGTCCGGGCTCGTCGCGCTGGTGCGCCGCTTGCGACGGGAAGCGTACGAGGCCGGCAACGCGCGTCACGCAATCGTCGGAGCTGCCTGGGTCAGCGCGCTCGACCTGTGCCGCGCGCGCCGTGAGCAGCGCTTCGGCTCCGTCGACTTGGACCTCGACTTGGCCAAGCGCACGCCGCTGCTGTTCCTCGACGAGCTCGGACAAGAGGACGCTGACCCGCGTTGGCTGCTCGAGCTGCTCGACGAGCGGTATCGCAAGGGCCGCCCCACGCTTTCCACCAGCGGGCTCACCCGCGCACAGCTCGAGGCGCGCTACGGCGCCGGCGCCACGCGGCGGCTCGAGCAGCCGGGCGGGCAATTCGTGGACCTCTACGGGGGCGAGGGTGGCTGATGAAGCCTTCGACCTCCTCCAGGCGCAGCGCCGGGTCTTCTGCTCCGGCCTTGGGGCTCTCGCGCGCCTCGTCGCTCTCGCGCTCTGCGATCACTGGTCCCGAGAGCAACCCGAGCCGTTCCCGAGCGTTGTCCGGCTCTGCCAGTGGACGGGCCTTCGGAGGGACGCCGTGATGCACGCCGTCGCCGAGCTCCGCACCGTCGGCGCCGTCGCGGTCGTCCAGGCCGAGGGCCGGGCGAACCGCTACGACCTCACGCCGCTCATGCGCCTACCAGTCGGCGAAACCGACCAGTCGGCGAGAACAACCGGTCGGCTAGACCGACCGCACCAGTCGGCCAAACCGACTGCCACCAGTCGGCCAGACCGACACGAAGGAACCAAGGGAAGGAACCAACAGAAGGAACCCACTGGTGACGCGCGCGCGCGCACGCAGCCGACGGAGGCCGCGACCCCGCCACGCAAAGCCAGAGCCAGCAAGCCCGAGACAACGTTGCCGGTCGATTGGCAGCCGACGGAGGCGCATCGAGCGTTCGCAGCGCAGCACGGGCTCGCACTCGAGCTCGAAGTCGTGGGGTTCAAGGGCCACTTCGACGGAAGAACCTCCGCAAGCTGGAACGGCCGTTTCGCGACGTGGCTCAGCAACCAGGCCAAGTGGAATCGCCAGCGCGGTTCCTCACGGCGCGGACCCGTGCAGCAGGGCCGCTACCAGCCACCGCAAGTACCCGAACCAGAGCAGCCTGACCTGGGTTGGCTCGACTCCGAAGGGAGCCCGTTTTGACCATGGGAAAGCGGCCGCGCGACGCGCAGGCGTCAAAGCCCGGAATTGCCGAGCCTTCTCGTGTTTCGAGTGTTTCGAACTCGGGAGCAGCGTGCGAAACACGACGGCGTTGGCGCGCGAACGGCCGTGTTCGCTGCCGCGGCGTGCTGTGCAACGTTGCGCGTTCAGGTCGCGTGGCCAAAATCAGCGTGCGCTGGCTGGCCCACGTTGCTGGCCCACCTTCGCCGCTTTCGCTGCGAATCACGCGGGCAAACCTGGTGATTGCACCGGATCGCGACTCCGCTGCCGGGCACGACGCCTTCGACGCGCAGTACGACGCGTGCGGGTGCTCGGCATGCCGCGGCGAGCGCGCTGCCCACCGCTGGCGCGTGACCGTGACGGCGCATCAGGCC
>JBEHXA010000187.1:0-12000 GCA_048498935.1 Myxococcota bacterium | reverse complement strand
TGGCACCACGGTGGGTGGCACCACCAGGCTGCCACCGCCCACGCCCGAGGTACCACCAGTGGTGGAGGAGCCACTGGTGCCGGGGTTGTTGGTACCCGGGGGACCTCCCGGATTGGTACCATCAGCACCGCTAATATCAGCGGTGCAGCCTAAGGCGATCGCCGAAGCGAGGCCGAATGAGAGCCAGCCGAGCGGACGCACAAGACAACTATGGCTGCGTGGACGGATCAGCTTCAAATCTTGCTCACTAATCATCCCGTGTGAGAAGACTCCGCCGCGACTGCACGGGAGAACGTCAGTCGCCAATCAAAAGGTATACGGGCGATGTGGCACCGTGTCCAGCTGAGCACGCACCAACCGCGATCAGTGACCGAGCAAGCGCGCTAGCAAGTGTAACGGTATCGATCGAAAATTGAGCTTGCCGTGTAGAAGTGTCGCAGCGACACAATCCTCTCCAGTTGCGATCGTGAAGGAATGCGCGGTGCCTGGCTCCATCACGTGGATATCACCCGTGCGGTAAACACGCTCCGCTGAGCGCGCGGCGCCTGTGTAGGTGCTGGAGTGCTCGGTGTAGGAGCCCGCCAGCAGCAGCACGGTCTCGAGGCCGTCGTGATGATGCTCGGGAAACGTCGCGCCAGCAGCGAAGGTCACCAAGTAGGCCTGCGCGCGCGCGCGACTCACACCGACCTGCACCGGCAGCTTCTTGATCCCCGGCAGACCCGAGCGCCGCCACGCTTTCGGATCGACGCTCCGCTCGAGCAGCGCCTGCGCATCACCCCGCGGGATGTCGAAGAGCTCGCTCACCGCGCGCGACAGCGGCGCGTATCGCTCGGGGGGACGTGCAACCTCTTGCAGCAGGCGCTCCCGCACTCTGGTCGGCGCGCGGCCGGGAGCCAAAGCTTCCGGGAGGCGACTTGCCAGCTCCAGGAGCTGACGCCGATCGGCCGGATCCGTCCCTTCCAGCGCTTCTCGCGCGAACTGGGGATAGGAGGAGCGATCGTCGGTCATGTGACCACCATTCGGGCAGGCGGTGTCAGCAGAAGCTGCTCTCATTGGAATACGAGCCAGCCTCGGCTTCGGATCTGACGTGCGCGCCACCTCCACCGGCGAACGGGTGGGCTTAAACTACGGGCGGTTTTTACGAGGAGGCACGCACGATGAAATCACCGCCCAAGGGTTGGCCCCGCCTGAGCGCATCCGTCTTTTACGAAGACCCGAAGGCCGCCATCGACTGGCTCTGCCGAGCCTTCGGGTTCGAGGTTCGGCTCAAAGTGGAAGGCGAGAACGGGAGCATCGCGCATTCGGAGCTCACTTTCGGCGAAGCGGTCGTCATGGTCGGCGACGCCACCCATCGGCGCGAGCCCTGGCAAGAGCGCTACCGCAGCCCCCGCTCGCAGGGCGGCTCCGTAACCGCGGCGTTCGCCTTCTACATCGACGACGTCGACGCGCACTTCAAGCACGCTTTCGCTGCTGGCGCCCAAGTCGTGCGCGAACCGCGCACCGACGACTACGGCCCCGGATACTGGGTCGACCGCACCTACGGCGTGACCGATCCCGAAGGTCACCTCTGGTGGTTCATCCAACGCATCAGCGGCTGACCAAGCCCCCTGGTTAGACCTGGTTACGGCAAAGCAGCTTCTGCAATTGGGCTGCGGATTGGCAGCGCCTAGGCGCCTAGGTGGTCGAGGAGGATGATGGGGCGGCGCTCGGTGCGGGAGCGTGCGAGGTCGACGCGCCCGCGGAGGGAGTATTCGCTCACTTCGTCGCCAGCCAGCATGGCTTGGGTGACGGTCCAGTAGTCGGGGCCGATGGCGATGCTGACGTTTTGCGGGTTGCGCGCGGTGGCGTCGAGCTGGAGGTTGCCGTGCTCGACGAAGAACGGCTTGATGCGGCGCTGGAGCTCGAGCGGCGCGAGATCGAGCTCACCGGACTCGGCCAGATCCGCGATGGTCTCGTAGTCGCCATATTCGATCGACCGCAAAATGCCGAACATGACGTTGCGCACGAGAGCGGTGAAGCGCCGGGTGTCGAGCGTGATGTCTTGGCTGTCGACTTGCGCTTCGGGCTCCTGGCGTTCGTTCGGGAGGTAGGCGGGATTTTTCAGGCGTTCCCACTCGTCGAGCAGGCTGGAGTCGACGCCGCGAATGAGCGTGCCGAGATGCACGATGATGTCGTCGACCTCTTCGGTGCGGGCGAGCTCCGGGATGGTCTGGACGAGCGTCTTGTAGACCTCGGAGAGGTAGCGGAGGAGCGTGCCCTCGGAGCGCGAGAGCCCGTATTCTTTGATGTAACCGCTGAACGAGTGCAGGTTTTCGACCATCTCGCGCGCCACCGATTTGGGTTTCAGCTCTTCGCGCATCACCCAGGGGTGATCCTTCGCGAACGCCTCGAACGCAGCGTACAAGAACTCGGCGTTGGGCTTGGGGTGCTCCACCTTTTCGAGCTCGGCCATGCGCTCGTCGTACTCCACGCCTGCAGCCTTGAGCTCCGCCACCTTTTGTCCCTTCAGCTTGTCGACCTGCTGACGGAGCACCACCTCCGGGTTTTCGCAGATTGATTCGACCAGCGTGAGCACGTCGAGCGCGTAGGTCGGGCTCTCGCGATCCAACCGCTCGACGGTGTCGACCACGAACAGACCCAGGGCCTGCAGTAGCGAAAAGTTTTCTTGCAGCTCGGCGTTGAGACGAATGCCACCACCCTCCGCCGCCGGACGAAACTCGACGATGCCCGCTTGCCACAGCGAGCGCAGAAGCTCGAGCGCCTGTTGCTTGTGATAGCGCTGGCGCTGCGGCGTTTCCAAGCTTTGCTTGACCAGCTGCTTCATCGCGCGGCAGCCGCCGGTGGGGCGACCCAGCACCGCCAGCAACATGCCGTGCGAGACTTGAAAGCGCGACTGCAGCGGCTCGGGCGGCGACTCCACCAGCTTCACGAACACGGCCTTGTCCCAGTGCACGTAGCCCCACTCGGGCGGCTTCTTGCGCACGAACTTTTTGCGGCCCTGTGAGCTGGCTTTGGCCTCGAGCCGCAGGTTTTCGACGGCGTGCTCCGGAGCGAGCGCCACGACGTAACCTTGGGTATCGAAGCCCTTGCGGCCCGCGCGACCGGCTATTTGATGAAAATCGCGCGCCGTGAGGATACGCACCTTCTCGCCGTCGTACTTGCAGAGCTTGGTGAACAGCACCGTGCGAATCGGCACGTTGACCCCGACGCCGAGCGTATCGGTGCCGCAGATCAGCTTGAGCAAGCCGCGCTGCGCGAGCTTTTCGACGAGCAGTCGGTAGCGCGGCAAGAGCCCCGCGTGATGCAGCCCGATGCCGTGGCGCAGCAGCTTCTGCATGTCCTTGCCGTGGGGGCTGCGAAAGCTCTCGCCCTTGATGGCCTCGGCTAGTAGCCGCTTCTCTTCCTTGGTCGCAAAGTCGACGCTGAGCAGGCTTTGTGCGGCCTCGGCCGCGCCGCGCTGCGTGAAGTTGACGATGTAAACAGGCGCGCGCCCCTGCTCGACCAGCGTTTGCACTGCCTCTTGCAGCAGCTTTTCTTGATACTCGAAGGCGAGCGGCACTGGGCGCTGGGCGGAGCGCACCGTGACCGTGCGCTCGCCGGTATGCTTTTCCAGCAACTGCTCGAAGGCGTCGACCGCGCCGAGCGTCGCGCTCATGAGCACGAAGCGACTGCGCCACAGCGTCAGCAGCGGCACCTGCCAGGCCACTCCACGGTCCTTGTCCGAGAAGTAGTGAAACTCATCCATCACGACGTAGTCGACGTCGGCGTCCTGGCCCTCGGCGAGCGCCATGTTGGCGAGGATCTCCGCGGTGCAACAGATCACGGGCGCGTCGCGGTTGACGGTCGCGTCGCCGGTCATCATGCCCACGTTCTCGGCGCCGAGCTCACGACAAAGCTCGAAGAACTTTTCGGAGACCAGCGCCTTGATCGGGCACGTGTAAAACGAGCGCCGCCCCTCGGCCACTGCCTTGAAATGCACGGCCGCGGCGATCAGCGATTTGCCGGAGCCGGTCGGCGTGTGCACGATCACGTTGCTGTCGGCCATCACGGCCAGCACGGCCTCCTCCTGGTGGGGATACAGGTTGAGACCCAGACTTTCGACGGAGCGGAGAAAACCGTCGAGGACGGCGTCCGAGTCCGCCCCGCGGGGCGGCAAGCAGGCACGAAGCGGAGCGTCGGAGACCATGGCCGGCTAGCCCCTTCTCACAAGCCGGCCCGCGCCGCCAGCGTCAAGGTGATCGAGTGGCGCGGGTCGCGAGAGCCAGCTGCTCGTCGAGGGCACGCAGCATGAGGCGGTTGCCGTCCTGTTCGTAACCCTTCAGAGCCTCTGCACAACGCGGCACGTCGCTCAAGAAGTCGCGCAGCGTTTTCTCGTCGAGCGCCTCGGCGCGCTGACCGTAGCCGAGCTTTTGCAGGTACAGGGCGTTCAGCGTTTGCTCGAACTGGCCTTGCACCGGCAGCGACAGCAGCGGCTTGTGCAGGTACACGGCTTCGCTCATCAGCGTGTACCCGCCGCCCGCTATCACGGCGCGTGAGGTGCGCAGGTCGTCGATGAAGCCTGCTTCGCTGAAGGGGCGAAACGTGAGGTTGCCGTCGACCTGGTCCTCGGCGATGCCGCGCCGCACGCCATACACGCGGCAAGGCAGTCCGCTCGCCTTGAGCGCACCGAGGAGCTCCGTGTTGGTGGTGGAAGTTTGGTAGACGAGCAGGTGCTCACCCGGCTCCGACTTGGCCGCGAGGATCTCGGGCCGCAGGATCGACGGCAGGAGCGTGGTGCGGTCCTTACGGAGCTCGGGGTAGAAGAAGGTGGCGACCAGGTAGTGGTAACAGCCCGGAAGCTTGGTCTTCACGATGCCGCGCGTCAGCTCGAACTCGCGCTCGTGACCGGCCAAAAGGGCCGGGTCGTGCTGGGCGCGGTTGATGATCTGCATGTTGTCCACGCTGATCACCGGGAGCATGTGGTTGGTGCCGTACAGGTAGCTGAACGACTCGAAGTCGCTCACCACGGCTTCGGGTCGAAACTCGTCGATCAGGTCGAAGTAGGCTTTGACGTTGGCCGGCAGCCCAGTGAGCGCGCCCTTCAAGTTCTCGAGCAAGGTGCCGAGCTTGCGGACCGAGTTGCCTTCGTACTTGATGGTGAGGCCCCAAATTTTGTGCACGTTCTCGAAGCGCTGCGCCAAGTAGTCACGGGCACGACCCGAGACGACCACGTGCACCTCATGCTCGCGCGTCAGGTGCTCGAGCAGCACGCTCGACCGCGTCGCGTGCCCCATGCCTTCGCCAACGACGCCGTACAAAATGCGCATTGCGCGGCAGAGTACTCCGCCTCCGAGACGCTGGCGAACGGCGGCGATCGCAGGCAGGATTGCCGAGTGATCGCAACCGCTACGCCGCTGCCGCTCGTCTTCTTCCCTGGCGCGGGTGGACGAGTCGACAACCTGAGACCCATCGGTGAAAAGCTGGTGAGCCGTCGTAGCGTCACGCTGTGCCAGTACCCGGGCCTCGGCGGGGTCGAGCCCGATCCGAGCCTAGTCTCGCTCGCCGACTTGCAGCGCTACCTGCTGGCACGACTCCCGGAGCGCTTCGACCTCGTCACCATGTCGATGGGCGGCGTGCTGGGTCTACGGATCGCGCTCGAGCACCCGGAGCGGGTTCGCAAGCTGGTCTTGATGGCGACGTCGGGCGGCGTGGATGTCACCGCGCTCGGCGGCATTGATTGGCGCGAGACCTTCCGGCAGCGCGTTCCCGATGCGCCCAGCTGGTTCTTGGAAGAGCGAAGCGACCTGACGTCGCAGCTGAGCAGCGTGCAGCAACCGACGCTCTTGATCTACGGCGACGCCGATCTGATCGCGCCCGTGAAGGTAGGCATCCACCTCAAGGAACACCTACCCAATGCTCGCATCGAGGTCTTGGCGGGCGCGGACCACGACCTCGAACTGAATTTTCCAGACGTGATCGCCAGCTTCATCGAGGCGCACTTGCGAAGACCGTGAGCTCCCAAGCTCGCGCGCTTCAGCAGACGAGGCTGCCGCCGGGGCTTACCTGCAGCGCCGAGCAATTGTTCTGGTAGTACTGCGCGCGCGTTTGTGCCGACTGTGAGCCGGGGCACTCGATGCCGCCGTTGATGATGCGCGTGGTCTGAGCGAAGTCGCCCGCCTGGATCGCTTGGTGGCAGTTCTTGGTGCCCGGCGTGCCGGGGTTGTTGTGCACGACCCAGAACCACAGCGCGACTTGCCAGTTCGTGACCGCGTCGGTGGAGACCATGCCCGGGTTTCCGACGAGGTTCTTGTTCAGGTACTCGCCCGCAGCCTGGTAGTTGGCTTGACCGGTGAGTTGAATCGCGCCGCGCCCGTGAAAGTCGCCGGAGTTCGAGGGCTGGCCCGCCTCGTCCGTTTGCTCCAAGAACGCCGTCTCCTTGGCAACGTGGGCGAAGAAGGCGGCGACCTCGCGCTTGTCGGCTTCGACGTTGCCGCTCGCTGCGAACTGACCGAAGCCTTGCAGCGCCTGGCACAGCGCAGAGTAGGAGTAGAGCGGCTTTTCTTGATGACCTTGCCAGGGCGGGATGAACATGGCGTGGAAGGTCGCTTCGCCGTTCGGCAAGAGCTTCGCGAGCACGCATTCCCCATTCTGGTTGCCGGTGCCGCCACTACCGGCGCCGCCACTGTTGCTGCCAGCGGAGCTCACGGGTGAACAATCGTAGGGCGCCCAGAAATAGGTGCTGATCAACGGGTCGTAGCCGGGGTTGGCTTCGGTAGCCGTGAAGGCCTTCCCCTGGTACATGACCTTGTCGCCCTTCACGTACTCGTGACCCGCCATCCAAGCCGGAAAGTCGCACGCTTCGCTCGGGGCGCCGCCGTTGCTACCACCGCTCGGGTTCATGCCGCCGGTGCTGTTGCCGCTACCACCCGGAGACGTCACGCCGGTCCCGGCAGCAGCCGTCGCGCTGCCGCCGAAGGCAGCACCGGAGACGTTGGTCGCGCTGCCTGCGCTCGAATTGTTGGGCAGGTTTGGCTGAGAGCCGCCTTGCGCGGGCGCGATGACGGGTGGCGAGCCTGCGCTCCCGCCTGGGTCGCCACCAAAAGGCTCGGCGGCGCCCGACACGCAGGCCAACGCGGATAAACCAGCCAACATTGCGAGGCGCAGCCCCGACATCCAAGACGACCCGGCAGGATGGCTCACGACTCGAAGCTACCAACCACGTTCGCTCGAGCCGTGGTCGATTCCTCTCGGTTGCCTGGGCAGTTCGCGCCCCGCAGCGCCGCTGAGGCAAATTTACAGCGTGTGCTCAATCGCTGACGCGCCCACGCGAAGGCGCGCCATCTAAGGATGAGCGCGCAGGTAGCGCGTCTGCGGGTTGTCGCGACGCCAGATCACGAAGTCCATGAAGTAGTGATGCAGGTTCAGGAACGTGAAGATCGCCGCGAAGTAGGGCGTGGCCCCGAGGTCGGTCGCCGCTGCCGCGCGCGGATCGATCAGCGCCGCATCGAGCCCCTGAGGCAGCCAATGAAACAGCACGAGGCCGAGCAGCAGTGCCCCCGCCGCTAGTGCACCGACCACCACGCGCGCCGGTCGTCCGAACTCCGGCGGCCCCTCGTGCGCGCTGGCCTCACCGTGCTTGAGCAGCCAAACGAAGTACAGGTATTGCACCGAGTGCAGCGCCGGGATCACGTAGATGAGCAGCGGATCGAGCCCACTGTAGGTGGTCCAAAACCACAGCGTGCACAAGAAGCCCACGAGCGGCGGCAGCGGCAGCCGGCGCTCACGGCGCCATTTGCTCAGCAGCATGAACGCCAGCCACACCGCGCTGGCGAAGAAGGCCGCGCGAGCCGCAGGCTCGAGCCAAGGCGGATGCGCGAGCGTGGTGTAGACGACGCCCTTTTCTTCGACCGTGCTGCCCGGGTCGAACGGGCTGGCCCAACCATATGCCCACGCCGCGTAACAATGCGCCAGGAGCGCGCGCCGCTCAGTTGCGCTGAACTGAACACCTCGCCGAATGCTGAGCAGCGTCACGACGCCGAAGCCTTGCTTGACGTAGTGAAACCCGACCAGCAAATACATCAGCTGCGTCATGGCGCCGAGCGCGGGAGCCGAACGACTGACGAGCCCGCCGATCGCCCACCCGATGAGCGCCAGCGGCAAGACGAAGCCGGCCATCAGGTACCGAAGACGCTGGGCGGGCGGCAACTCGGGTGACGTCAGGCGCGCCCGCACGTCGCGATAGAACAGCAGGTACGTGACCGCAAAGTGCGGATCGTTGATGGCGTGGGCGGCGTGAAACATCGTGAACCCCACCACCAGCTCCGCGCGATCGAGGCCGAGCAAGCGCTCGAGCACGATGCAAAGCGGCAAAAAGACGAGCGTCGCACCACCGGTCACGCCGAGCTCGAGCAAGGCGCGTCGCATACCACCCGCCCGAACCGAGGCGCTGGGCGCCTGGCTCGGCGACAGGGCAACGACGACGCCGTCCATCGGCCCAGGGCTATCACGAGGCGGGCCGGAGCGCTGGCTCGGTGGCGGGCTGCGCGGTAAAGTCGCGCATGCCTTGGACGCGCTGCGACTTGGCGCTGCTGTTGAGCGCGCTCTCGGTCACAGCCTGTGGTGGCAGCCAGCCGGGAGGAGATTCCGGCACCGACCCCGACTCTGAGGTAATGGATCCATCCTGCTCGGGCGAGTACGACGCCTTCGAGGTGGGCATGACCAAGTTCACCGAGCCCGAAGCGATCACGATCGCTCTCGAGACAGCCGAGCCGTCTCCGCCCGCCGTACGCGACGACAACGTGTGGACGCTGAGGCTACGCGACGCAAACGGGGAGCCCCTCACTGGGGCCGCGCTGCAGGTCTCGCCGTACATGCCCGCGCATCAGCACGGCAGCGCCGAGGTCGTGGTCGAGGAGTTGGGCGAAGGGGGCTACCTGCTCTCCGCGATCCAGCTGGTCATGCCTGGAGTCTGGGAAATGCCGATCGTCGTCACCCCGGCCGACGGTGAACCCAGCGAAGCCGCGTTTCGGCTGTGCATCGTCGAGCAATAGATGAGACTCGGTCGCGCGCGCATCTTTCCCGTGCTGCTAGCGGCGCTGGCCGCCGCCTGCAGCAGCGAGAAGCAGCCCCGAAGCGAGTCGGTGACGTCGTCACGCGACGACTTGCTGAACCCAGAGACGTGTCGCAGCTGCCACCCCACTCACTACGCCGAGTGGGCCGGGAGCATGCACGCCTACGCTTCGTTCGATCCGGTATTTTTGGCCATGAATCGCAAGGGCCAGCGCGACACCGGCGGCAAGCTCGGCTCGTTTTGCGTGTCGTGCCACGCGCCGCTCGCGCTCCGTGAAGGCGCCACCACCGACGGACTCGACTTGGAACGCGTGCCCAAGCACTTGCAAGGCGTGACCTGCTACTTCTGCCACAACGCCGAGGCGGTACTGGGCGAGCACAACAACCCGGTGCAGCTCGCCGACGACCTGACGCTGCGCGGCGGCGTGAAAAATCCGATCAAAAACAGCGTGCACGCTTCGACATACTCCGAGCTCCTGCACGGCCCACGCCTCGAGAGCGCCACGCTGTGCGGCAGCTGCCACGACGTGAAGCTCCCCTCACCGCCCGCGCCTGCAGCGCTCCACCTCGAGCGCACCTTCGCTGAATGGCAGGGCTCGATCTTCGCTCCACCCCAGGCTGAGGACGACACCGCAGCGCTGTCGTGCAACGGCTGCCACATGCTCCCCACATCTGACGTTCCGATCGCCGAAAACCTGGGCGACCGCGCACCGCTGCGCTCTCGACACGCGCACACTTTCGCGGGCGTAGACATCGCGGCCACGCCGTTTCCGGACACCGGAGACCCGGAGCTCGACCAGCAGAGCGCCGAGCTCCAGCGCCGCGACCGCGAACGCCTGCTCGACGCGACCTTGCGCCTCGAAATCTGCGTGACGTCCAGCTTCGACGGGCAATCGTCGCTGCAGGTCACGCTCGACAATGCCACCGCCGGGCATCATTTTCCGAGCGGTGCAGCGCAAGATCGGCGCGCTTTCGTGGAGGTGCGGGCCTTCGCAGAGGGTGACAGCGAGCCGTACTACACGAGCGGCGAGGTCGACGACGAAGGCGCGCCAGGCGAGCCCACGGACCCGGATCTCTGGCTTCTGCGCGATCGTCTGTACGATGCCGAAGGCAGGCCGGTGCACCAGTTCTGGGAAGCCGCCGAGGTCCGCGCTGGAACGTTGCCGGTAGCGACCAGCCTCGATCCCCTCTCGCCGGGCTACGTGGCCGGGCACGCTTCGCGGCGGTTTCCACTGCAGGGCGAGCTGGCTCAGGCACCTGCGCGCGTGACCGTACGGGTGCGTCTCGTGCCAATCGGCCGCGAGGTACTGGAAGAGCTGGTGGAGTCGGGCGACCTGACGGCCGACGTGCTCGAGGCGCTGCCGATCCACACGTTGTTACCGAATCGACACTTGGGCGCTCCGGGCACGTTCGACGAGCTGGCCACGCTGGGAAGCGTTTCGTTCGAGTGGGGTCCAGCGACCCGCGAGCACGGCAACTTCCGCCGCACGAAACAAACTTCTTCACTGGGCGTCGAGGAGTGCATCGGCATGCCTGGACGTCCCAGGTAGGTCGCTGGTCGTCCGGGCCGGCGCGCCAACCAATGCCCAGAGCCCTCGCGTCGTGTCCCAAGCCACCGCCGCGCGAGACACAACGCCACGTCGCCACCCAGATAGATGCGTTATGGTCGACGCATGAGCAGCGAGAACCTGCACGAGCCCGTCGAGCTCTTGAGCGAAAACACCAAGAATTTGCACCGCGCCATCGTGAGCCTGCGCGAGGAGCTGGAAGCGGTCGACTGGTACCAGCAGCGCGCTGAAGCGTGCACCGACGCCGAGCTGCGAGCCGTTTTGCTGCACAACAAGGACGAAGAGATCGAGCACGCGATGATGACGCTCGAATGGCTACGCCGCAAGGATCAGGTATTCGCGGGCAACATCGCGACTTACCTCAATGCTCCCGGCCCGATCGTCGGCGTCGAAGCAGCTGCTACTGGCCCCGGCGGCGGCGCCTCAGGCGGCAGCACCGGCTCGGTGTCACTCGGTGTCGGCAGCTTGAAAGGGGTGAAGTGATGGACCTGCTGAAGCGAGAGCTAGCTCCGATCACCGGCGCGGCTTGGGAACAGATCGACGACGAGGCGCGGCGCGTGCTCAAGCTGCACCTCGCAGGGCGCAAGCTGGTCGACTTTTCGGGGCCGCACGGCTGGCAGCTCGGCGCCGTCAACACCGGTCGCCTGAAGCACATCGAGAGCACGGCGCCAGACAAGGTGGCTCACGCCATTCGCGACGTACTCCCGCTCGTCGAAGTGCGGAGCAGCTTTGCGCTGAAGATTCTGGAGCTCGACTACGCCTCACGCGGCGCCGACGACTTGGATCTCGACGCGGTGATCGCAGCCGCCGAACGCGCTGCCCGCGCCGAAGATTCGGCGATTTTCCACGGTTTCCAGCCCGGCGGGATCACCGGCATCATCCAGGCCAGCCCGCACGCTCCGGTCCTGGTCAACGCACCGAGCGATTGGCCCCGTGCCGTGAGTCGGGCGAAAGAAGCGCTGCGCCTGTCCGGCGTGAACGGACCGTACGCGCTCGCGGCCGGCCCGACTGCCTACGCCGAGCTCACCTCGGAGGGTGACGACGGCTACCCGCTGCGCAAGCGCCTCGAGGAGAGCATCGCCGAAGGTTCGCTGGTGTGGGCGCCAGCTCTAGACGAGGGCGCGGTGCTGCTCTCGACACGCGGCGGAGACTACGAGCTCACCGTCGGTCAGGACCTATCGGTGGGCTACGCTGCTCACAGCAAGGACGAGGTAGAGCTCTACGTCACCGAATCCTTCACCTTCCGTGTGCTCGAGAACAAGGCTGCGGTGCTGCTCCAGCGCCAACCGGGTTAGCTTTCGAAGCATCACTCGGTAGGGTGATGTGCGGGCGCGGGCGCCCTGTACGGTTTTGGGGTGGGGGGGGGGTGTGTCCTGTGCCCTCC
>JBEHXA010000186.1:0-12030 GCA_048498935.1 Myxococcota bacterium | reverse complement strand
TCGTAGAACCGCGTCAGCAGGTTGATGAGCGTCGTTTTGCCACCCCCGGACGACCCGACCAGACCGATCAGCTCGCCGGGTGCGACCCGAAACGATAGCCCCTTGATCACCTGGCGAACGCCGTCGTAGGCAAACGTCACGTGCTCGAACTCGACCTGCCCGCGCAGCTCACCGAGCCGGATCGCATCCGGCGCGTCGACCACTTCTGGCACGGTGTCGAGGACCTCGAACACGCGATGCGCCGAGCTGGTCGCCCGATGCATGATGCGTGTCATTTGGCCCATGATTTCGACCGGGTACGCGAACATGGTCGTGTACAGCAGAAACGAGACGAACTTGCCGAGCGTGAGCTCGGGCCCGAACGCATGGCTGGTGCCTAAAAGCCGCGGTAAAGCCAGCACCCAAACCGACAGCACAGTCACCTCGAAGGCCATGGTGAGCGCCGGCCAAAAGCTGGTCCAAGAAGCGTGGATGCGCGTGAACTCGCCCACCGCTGCCTCGTTGTGCTCGCCGAAGCGCTGCTCTTCACGCGGCCCCTGGTTGAAGGCTTTGACCACCCTCATCCCCGGGATTGTGTCCGACAGCGTATCGGTGAGTCGCGACCACTTGCGCCAAGCGCGCGTGAAGAGCCGCTGCAAGCCGTTGCCGTGCCAATGAATCGCGAGGCAGAGTAGCGGCACCGGCAGAGCCATGACCAAGCCCAGCCGCCAATCCAGCGAGATGAGCGTCGCCGAAAGGCCGACCAGCGTGACGACCGAGAGCGTGACCTCCACCACCCCGAACGCGAGAAACTCCCACAACCGATCGGTGTCGGAGCTCACGCGGGTGATGATCGAGCCGGTCTTCTTGCGCGAGTAGAAGCTCATGCTCAGGCGCTGCAGGTGCGAAAACAGCTGGTCGCGCAAGTCCCGCGCGACCAGCTCGCCCAGCACTGCCAGCAGTCGTAGCCGTAGCCACACGCACACCTTGCTGAAGGCGTGCACCAGCGCCATGGCCGTGACCGATAGCCAAGCGACCCAGGCCACGTCCGTGCCGCGGAGCTCGCCGGCCTGCACTGGGCGAATCACGCGATCGACCAAATATCCCGTCAAAAACGGGGGTAGGAGCGCCAGGAGCGTGACCAGCGTTGCCGCTGACATGCCCCAGATCACCCGTGACTTGTAGGGCGCCAGGTAGCCGAGCAAACGCCAGACCACCGCCATCCGGCGCGGTGAGAACAAGGCCTGTGCTTCGCGGATCGGTTGCGATACCGCTTCGGCGTAGGTGGCGTGAGCGTCGCGCGGCTCGAGTGGCTGACGTTTGATCAGCTGCTCGAGCAAGAAGCTCAACCCCTCCATGCTGCGCCGCTGGCGATGGGTGAAGCGCAGCTCGACGAGCGGTGCTGCGTTCGCTTCAGTGCCATAGACGCGCAAGGTTTGGCAGGAGAGACCGGTGGCAATCTCCACCTGGCTCAGATCGTCCAGCTGGTGACGTTGCAGCTCCAGCTTGCCGTCGGCAAGCTCGCGCGCTACGGCGAGCTCGCCCGTGATCGAGATGATCAACCAAGTTCGGGCGAAGTGCCGCCGTTCGTCGAGATCGGCGAGCGCGTAACACAACAGGGTGGCAGGCGAGCCGTCGCCCGTGTGCAGCAGTCGTTCGATCGGTTCGGGGAGACGTGAAGGTTGATCGGTGTAGCGCTCGATGGTCGAACGCGCGGGATCACGTGAAGCGGAGATCATGGGAGAAGCCTTGAAAAGCGGCGAAAGGCCGAGAAAACGTGTGAAAATTGCGAAGGCCGCCGAGTGGCGAGCGAGGGCAGTCAGCTGGGACTGCGAGGGATGAGCTTGTCGAGTAGCGCCGGCGCTCGCGGAGGAGCACGCGCTCTCGGAGTGGGGCGGCGTGCTCGCGCGACGCGCAGCAAGCGCCGTGACCGGGATAGCCGCGCCTTGGCGGCGGGCTCTAGTGGCGTCCGGAAGTCACGCCCGCCTCGCTCACGAATGAGCTGAGGGCCGTGGTGCCTGGAAGCTACGTGCGGTCAACGGTGCTTGCGGCGCTTACTACCGCTGCCGATTGGTGAGGCAACCAGCGGGCGAATAGTGCGAGCGCGCCAAGCATTGGGGTAGATACCGGAAATCGCGCGGGCTCCGAATGAGCCATTGTTTGCGGATAGAAGCATCGGTACCTCCCTTGAGTGGGGAGATTATTAAGCCCAGGGCGGGGCAATGTCAACTGGGTCGCTCGAATCGGAGTGCGACCAGCGGTGGTAGTCGCTTCGGCTCGCGCTAAGTGCGCGGGCCTGCGGTCACCAGAATTGCGATGGGCGGTTACTCCGGAATCGCGATTCCGATGCGGCGCATGAGGCGGAGCGCGTTGCCTTCGCTCACTGAACCGTCGCGCAGTCGGTAGTCAAACGTCATCTCTTGGCCGTGCACGTCCTCGCGCAGGTGCACCAACTTGACGTGGCTCATTTGCTCGGGCGGGAGCCGGCAAAGCTCCAAATCGTGCGTCGAAACCGCACCCAGGGCGCCGCGCTCCAGCAGCTGCGACAGAATCCACCGAGCGCCGATCTGCCTCTCGCGCGAGTTGGTTCCGTGGAGGATCTCGTCGAGTAGGAACAACACCGGCAGCGGATCGGTCGTGACGTCGAGCACGGCCTTGAGCTTTTGCAGCTCGGCGTAGAAGTGACTGACCCCTTCCTCGAGCGAGTCGCGAATGCGCAGGCTGGTGGCCAGACGCACCTTCCCGAGCTCGAAGCGTGTGGCGCAAACCGGACCACCCGAGTACGCGAGCGCGCACGCGACGCCCATGGAGCGCAGCAGGGTGCTCTTGCCGGACATGTTCGAACCGGTCACCAGCAGCGCAGTCCCGCGCTCCGGTAGCGTGACGTCGTTGCCGACCCGACCCGCAGCGGCGATGAGCGGATGCGCCAGGCCCTGCGCCTCGAAGCGAGCTTCCTCGACGAGGGTAGGGAAGCAGAAGCTCGGTTCGTCGAAGGCGAGACCCGCGAGCGACGACAACCCTTCAATCTCTCCGAGTACCTTGAACCAGTCGCGCGCTGCCTTGCCGTAGCGCTGCTGCCAGTGCTCGAGCTTGACGGTGCAGTGGAGGTCCCACAAGAGGAGCAGGTTGGCGAACGGATAGACCAGGCCCTGGTAGCGCAGCTCGAAGTAGCTCACCGCGCTGCGAAGCTGCGCCATCGCCAGTGACGGCGTGCCGTTACCTTGTCGCAAACGCGCCCGCAGCTGGTCGAGCAGCTCGCTCTGCGAGCTCGAGGTCTCGATGCTCGAGAGTAACTCGCCGTAGCCTGCCAGCGCGCCTTCGCGCGTGGCAACGGCCGCGAACGCCGACTGCGTCTCTGAGCGGGTAGCGAAGATGAGCAGCAGAGACAGCGTTAGCGGTCCGAGCAGATAAATGCTCGGCGCAAACCCTGCCCACGCCGCGATCAGCAGACCGATGTTCGCAGCCGTCAGCAGCCGCGCCACCCAAATGATGCCCTGTTTCGGCAGCAGGCGCGGCGGGCTCTCGGCCCAGCGCAGCAAGGGTTCGGGATCGAGCGCGGCGGCCATGGTTGGGCCGGCTTTGCCTCGGGTGAGCGCGCTGGCTAGCGCCTCGATACGTTGGCGCAGCTCGAGCTCGGGAGCGAGGGCGCGGACCGCGGCTTGTCGCTCGGCCACGCCGGCCGGGTCGGGCTCGGCCACGAGCGCTGCGGCTAGCGCGCTGCGACCGAAGCGGGTGTGCGCGACCGATACGCGTTGAAAGACGGAAGCGCGCCCGAATAGATCGAGATCGTCGGCCAACGTGCGAATGCGCGTCGCGATCGCGGGGCTTGCTGCCTTGCCGGCGAGCTCCTCGGTCAGGTCGGAGCCGTCGTCGAGCAGGACGCGAGCGTGTCCGGTGACGCGCAGCTCGGCGCGTTGGTTCACGGCGAGCAAGCGCTGCGAGTAAGCCTCTTCGGTGCTGAGCAGCGCGTGCGAGCGCACGAGCGCGATGAAGGCGGCGATCGCCAACCCGCCGAGCACGATCGAGGGTGTGCCGCCATTGGCGGCCGTGCCCCAAATCAGCGCGCCGAACGCGACCAAGAAGGCGACGCCGCGCATGTTGCCGATGCGAGCCGAGCGCGCTGCCAGCGCGTCGACCTCGAGCTGAAGTTTCTGGATGCGGCCCTGGTAAAGGGCTTGGCGGGAGGTTTCGGTCACGTCGGAGCGTCTAGCCAGCGGTTGAGGACGGCGGCGATGCGATCGAGCGGAGCAACGGTATCTACGACACCCAGCTCGACCGCTGCCTTGGGCATGCCGTACACCAAGCTCGAGGCTTTGTCTTGTGCCAGTGTCGTGCCTCCGCTCGCCTTGACGGCGGCCAGTCCCTTTGCGCCATCCCGACCCATGCCGGTCAGTACCACGCCGATCGCCCGGGCGCCGAAGGCTTGTGAGGCGGAGACCAGGGTGGGGTCGGCTGCCGGTCGAACCCCGTGCTGCGGTGGGTCGGCGCGCAGCTCGACTCGGCCGCCTCGGGATACGATGAGATGCGTGCCACCCGGGGCGAGCAGGGCTGCGCCCGCTTCCGTAGCGTCGCCGGCGCGGGCCTCGCGCACCGGGAAACCTGCTGCTTCGGTCAGCTGCTCGGCGAGCGCGCCCGTAAAGCCGTCGGGCATGTGCTGAACGATGATCAGAGCAGCGCGCTCAGCCAGGCGCAGCTGCGGGACCACTCGTAACAGTGCCTGCGGACCCCCGGTGGAGCTGGCGATCACGATCAGGCGCTGTTCGCCCGCGACGGAATGACGGCGCGCCCAGTGCGGTGCGCTGCGGCTGACCGGGGGCTCTTGCGCGGCCTCGGCGCTGCGCGGCGCCAAGGCGGTCAGGTTGGCACCGGCGGCAGACAGGAGCTTTTCGACCAGCTCGGCCTTGGCGTCGCCCAGGTGCGCGCTCACTTCACCGCTCGGCTTGGTCACGAAGTCGACCGCGCCTGCAGCCAGCGCCTCGAGCGTCTCTTTGGCGCCCTGTTGCGTGTGAGCGCTGAGCATCACGATCGGCACCGCGCGCTCGGACATGATCGCGCGCGTGGCCTCGGCGCCGTTCATGCCGGGCATGTTGAAGTCCATGGTGACGACTTGGGGGCCGAGCTCGCGGCACAGCCTGACGGCCTCGGCCCCGCTAGCTGCGGCGCCGACCACCTCGAAGCGCCCGTCGTTTTCGAGCGCTCGCGTCACCACCTGCCGCATGAATGCGGAGTCGTCCGTAACCAGGACGCGAACGCGGCTCACTTCGCGAGCTTATCGACTTTCGCGAACTTCACCAGCACGGTCGCACCGACCATCTGCGACTCGGGCGTGCCGACGCGACGGCGATCGACCACGTCTGCCACGCATTGCGCGGCTTCCTTGCTCAGGTTGGTGCGCTTGGAGACGCTCACGCCTTCCGCGATGCCCTTGCCGCGCACCAAGAAGCGCACGGACACTTCGCCCGTCTTGCCGCTCAGGCCGCCATTTTTCTGCACGCAGGCTGCGTACTTGTCTTTGGGTTGGCCGAGCTTTCCGATGCCCAGCGTGCCCTCTTCGGCCGTGACCGGGCCGACCGTGACGTCCAGCGCCGCGTCGGGATTGGCGTCCGGTGCCGGTTCGGCATCGCCGGGGCTGACGGGCTCGCTTGGGGTTTCAGCCGGGGTCGTCGCGGTGGTGGTCGTCACCGAGGCGGTCGTGGTCGCGGCGTTCGAGGGGTTGGTCTCGCTGCCGGGCTTGCTGGCGCCGATCACGGGAGCGGGTTTGGCCGCTGCTGCAGGGGCGAGGCGTAGCTGCTTGGCCTCTTCCTCAGAAATGCAGCGAACCACCATGCCTTTGCCGTTGCCCACGCGGCCCCACGCGCAGGCCGGATCGTACGGGTAGCGCTTGAGCAGCGCGTCCTCGGCTTCGGCGACGGCAACCGCGCCCGTCGCGAGCGCGGCCAAACCTAGAAGAGCGGCAAGGCTTCGGTGCTTCATGTCGGGCAATGTATACGCGCCTATTTCGGGTGGGCCAAACAACTCGCGAGCCGGTTTTGGGGTCGCGCCGAAAAGGCAAACTTTCGTGAGAGTTTACTTGAAACCCTTGAGCACGAACGCGCTAACCGGATGATCTATGCCCTTGAGGGTGATGCCGGGCATCTCCTCGACCAGCACTTGCTCTCTGACGCGCGGGTACAGGTCCGCGCTGAGCAGCACGCCGCCGAGCGGTGCTTTGGACTCGTGTCGCTGTGCGCGGTTCACGACGTCGCCGATGCAGGTGTAGTCGCGCCGCACGAAGCGCGAGCCGATGTCGCCGCGCACCACCATGCCGCAGTTGAGCCCGATGCGCATGACGAGCGGTGAGTCGTCTTGCCGGCGCGTATTGTAGGCCGTGAGCGCTTGCTGCATGGCCCAGGCGGCGCGCGTGGCTCGGAGCGCGTGCGGCTCCTCGAACTCGGGACGATCTTCGAACACCGCCATGATCGCGTCGCCGATGAACTTGTCGATATCGCCGCCAAATTCGCGAATCTGGATGCACAGGGCGTCGAACGACTCGTTGAGGATGGCGACCACCTCGGCCGGCTTCATCTTCGAGCTCATGTTGGTGAACCCCGAGATGTCGCTGAACAGCAGCGTGGCGTCGACCTCCTTCGCGCGCACGTCCGACAGCGAGCCGCTCCGCGCGAGCGCCTCGGCCGCTTCGACGGCGCCTTGGCTGGTGTACAAGCGCGACGCTTGCTTGTAGCGAGCCAAGCGTTGCTCGGCGAGCACGCGCTCGACCAGCGCGATGCACTTGTCCGTGCCGAAGGGTTTGACCAAGTAGCTGTTCAAGCCGGCGGCGCGCATCTGCGCTTGATCGCGCTTGGTGTCGCGCGCCGTCAGCATCACGAGCGGGATGTCACGGGTTTGCTCGTTGCGCCGCAGCGCGACCACCAGCTCGAAGCCGGTCATGCGCGGCATGTCGTAGTCGGTCAGGATGAGCTCGGGCTTGCTGGCGAGAGCTTTTTCGTAGCCGTCCTGCCCATCGACGGCGGTGGTGACCTGAAAGCCCTGGCGCTTCAGGCAATCCGAGACCAAATGCCGGATGGCGGCCGAGTCGTCGACCACCAACAAGCGCTCACGCTCACTCAGCATCTTGCTCGCCAGCAGCGCCTGCAACCTACCGATCAGCTCTTCGGCGACCACCGGCTTGACCAGGTACTCGTCGGCGCCCAGATCGAAGCCGCGTTGCAAGTCGCTCGCTTCGCCCAGCGAGGAGCAGATCACGACTGGCACGTGCTCGGTGCGCGGGTCGGCCTTGACCCGTCGGCACAGCTCCCAGCCGTCCAGCTTGGGCATTTCGACGTCGGTCAGGATCAGGTCGAAGCTCTGCTGCTCGCACAGCGCGAGCGCCTCCGCGCCGTCCCAAGCCGAGACGACCCGGTACCCTTCCTCTTCCAGAATGGGACGGGTGTGGTTGTGGATCAGCTTGCTGTCGTCGACGAGCAGAACCGTGAGCGCTTCTCGGCTCGAAGACTCGACGGCCTGCAGCAGCTCGTGGCCCTGAAACGGAATCGACAGCGCGCGCGTGAAGCCAGCGTGCAGAGCCCGGCTGCAATCGGCACCGTCGAGACCCAAGTAGATGCTCCGCGCTGGCTTGAGCCCTTGCTGCTGGGCTTGCGCGAGCAGAGCCGCCCCGTGAGCGCCCGCGACTGCCGGTGCGAACAGCACGACCTCCGGCGCGTCGCCGATCAGGTTGCGGAGCGCGCTGGGGTCCGGCGCGGTGATCAGCTGGTGCCCGGCGGGCGCGATGGCGCGCGCCACGAAGTCGCGCAGCACACCCGGAGGGGTCAGGAGGCCGACCTGCATGGCAGCCAAGTTATCGGATTTGGTTGCATTCGTCGTCCAAAGGCTTCAGTACTTGCGCCTCCGCCGCCGCCCGCGGCGGTCCCCCAGTCGCCTTCCTCCTTCTCGAGTGGTCGCTCCCAGTCCTTCTTCCGCTGCTGCCGAAGCCGTGCTCACGTTTCTCGAAAGCGTGGGCCGTCGCTCGGAGGCCGAGTTTTACCTGCGCATGTTTCACGGGCTCCCCAAGGAGAGCTTCGCGATCATCGTGCCCGGTGGTCCCGTGGTGCGTTCTGCTCTCGGGTCCATCGTCGAGCAGCTGCGTTTCCTGGCCGACCTCGGGCTTTACGCGACGGTCGTGCTCGGCTTGTTCGATCCCGACAGCGGCGCTACCAGCTCGGAGAAGCTGATCAAGCGCCTGCCCGCCGCGTCACTCGCGCCGAGCCCTCACGAGATGTCCGAAGCCGGACTAGTCGAGGCGGTGCGCGATGACTTGCGCCGAGAGCGCATTCCTGTCCTGCACTTTCGCAAGGAAGAAGGCGACACCCTCGAGCAACGGCTCGGTCAGCTGGGCGAGTTGGGCCGCCTACTCGATACACGCAAGCTCGCGCTGTTGCGGCGACGCGGTGGTTTTCGTCCGCTCGCCGGCAAGCGCGCCGACGCGCACCTCAGCATCGTCGACGGTCGAATTTCGATCATCAACTTGACGACCGACCGGCAGCTGCTTCCGCCGGGTGTGCTTTCCAAACGCGACAACGAGCTGCTCGCCTCGAGCGATCGGCTGATCCAGCTGGCGGAGCCGAATCAGCTGCTGATCAGCATCACCTCGCCGCTCAACCTGCTGAAAGAGCTGTTCACCGTCAAAGGCGCAGGCACGCTGATCAAGCGCGGCAGCGCCGTCGAGCGTCACACGAGTTACGCGACGCTCGACGTACCGCGCCTCAAGCAGCTGCTCGAAACCTCTTTCGGTAAGGAGCTCGCCCCCGGCTTCTTCGATTTGCCGCCGCTCGCGGTGTATCTGGACGCCTCTTATCGCGGCGCTGCCATCGTGCACGACGCTTACCCGGCGCCGTATCTCAGCAAGTTCGCGGTGCAGCCCGAGGCACAGGGTGAAGGCATCGGCCGCGACATCTGGGAGGTGCTGGTGCGCCACCACTCCGAGCTGTACTGGCGGAGCCGCATCGATAACCCGATCGCGTCCTGGTACCTCAGCGTGTGCGACGGAATGGTGCGCCGCCGCGACTGGCAGGTGTACTTCCGAGGCCTCGCGGTGGAGCAGATCCCGGAGGCGGTCGCCCAGGCCGAGGCGCGCGGCCGCGATTTCGGCCGGCCCGAAGCCGCGACCATCCCGGACCGGTGACCGAGGCATTGCTACCCGCTGCGCGTCGCCGCGGACGAAGCTAGACTGCGTCTGCGTGTTCTACGGATTCCTGCTCGGCGTCGCAGCGATCGGCGGTATCGCCTACTTCTTCATCGCGGGAATGTTCCCCGGCTTGAAGGAGGAGCGTTTCGGCGTGCTCGAACCGCTGCCCGATAACCTCGGCAAGTGGCAGCTCGACCCCGACAGCGAAGCGGGACGCGCCGCCGCCGCCCAAGGCCGCAAGCTCGAAGTTCGGCTCCTCTTCGAAGAGGGCGGCCTGATCGGCTCCGGGCGCCTGCTGCGCCAATCACGCCTGCGCGACGCCGCCACCAACGAGATCGCACAAGTCCTCCCCGACGAAGTCGTGAAGCGCCGCCGCATCAAGCAGCGCATCTAGCCTGCTCCCCCGGTGAGTGCCTGCTCCCCCGGTGATGTGAGTCGCTGAGCGGCCCGTCCGTGCTCGCCTGACGGCTGCGCGCGCAGAGAAATGACGTTCAAATGCGCAACGGGACTCCAGCTCGGCCCACCCGGCTCTGTCCCTTCCCTCGTCGACGACGAGCTCTCCCAATTCTGTGCAGGGGGTGGCCTAGTTTTGGGAAGGGCGGACCAAATTTGGGAGATCGCGGCGGTTCCCACGGGGCTTTGTCCCTTCACCGTCGGCCGACGAGCTCTCCCAATTCTGTGCAGGGGGTGGCCTAGTTTTGGGAAGGGTGGGACCAAATTTGGGAGATCGCGGCGGTGCCGAGCGGAGGACACACGCGCGCCGCGCCGCGCCGCCCGCACTCCGCGCTCGCGCAACCGCTGCACGCTGAGCCCTCGCGCTCGCGCTCGCTCTCGCTCCGGCGCTTCTCTCAACGAGACCTAGCACCGCCTACAGCAGCTTCTGCAAGTAGCAGCTGCGGAGTGGCAGCCCAAAACACCCGGACGAGCCTACGGCTTGGTGTGGGTGAGCAGCCAGGCGTAGAGGTCGTTTTGGGGGTTGCTGAGGTTGTAAGTCATGGTCCACGAGTCGTGGCCGACGCCGGGGTAGGTCGTGAGCTTGGCGTCGATGGGGGCCGGGGTGGTGCAGGCCTTCAACTTGGTGATCGTCTCGATGGAGCCCGCCTTGTCGACCTGGTCGTCGGCTTCGCCGTGGAATGCCCAAACGGGGACTTTGCCCAGCTCGCAGCCGATCTTGTTGAATGCGGCGCGGCCATCGCCGCAGATCAGCGCGGCCGCTGCGACGGTTTCGTCGACGTGGTCGCCCAGGTAGTTCCAGCTGCCGATCGCGCCGCAACTAAGGCCCGTGAGGTACACGCGCTTGGGATCGATGTCGTAGTTATCGAGCGCGAAGTTGAAGAAGTCGTCCATCTCTTGCGGTGAGGGGCAGCCTCCGCCCGGGTGCTGGACGGACAGCACGACGAAGGGGCGAGCTTCGGGCCATTCATCGGCTTCGATGAGCTTGGGCGGGCCGTGCACCGTGACCTTTTGCAGGTCGGGCATCATACCGCTGCCGTTTTCGCCGACGCCGTGCCGGAATACGAGCAGGGGATAAAGGGCACCGTTGCCGTAGTGCGGCGGCAGGTATTCCCAATAGCCGGCCGTGGTGCCTTGCATGCTGCCGCTTGGGCGTGCGGTGTGGCGACTCGAGGCTGGCCCAGTTGGCGCGCCGCCATTCGCGTCGATCATCCCGCCGCTGCCGCCACTACCGCCGGTGGTGCTGCTTCCGCCCGAGCCGCCGCCGCTCGGCATCCCGCCGCCGCCGCTTCCAGCGGCGCTGCCACCGGTCCCGCCGCTGGAGCCGCTGCTGCCGCCGTTTGGCGCTGCGCTGCCGCCGCTCCCGCCCTTCGGTGCACCGCCACCGCCAGCACCGCCCTGAGCGGTGCCACCGCTACCACTCGCGCCGCCACCGTCGCCTGGTGCAGGAGCCTCATCGCTACAGCCGAGCGCGAGAGCGACGCAGCACACCAACGGGACCACTCGAAATGGCAGCGACAGCGGCATGCCCAATGGTCCTCGCTGTCTCGATGACACGCAAGCTTGGGTCACGGCTCGTCGCCACAAAACCTGTCTGCTGGCAGACGGTTGCTGGCGCCGCGAGCGCCCGTGGGCAAGTCACCTACATGCAGCGCGTTAGCGCCGCTCGGGCTCGGCAGCGCCGACCTTCTCGGCGTCGCTCTGAGCCTTGAGGCGATCGCGCTCTTCGCGCTCTTTCTTGCGCTTTTTTCGGCTGGCTTCGTCATCGGGCGGCAGACGACCCACGTCGTAGCTCGTCACCTTCGTCGACGGGCTCGAGCCTTCCGGCTTCCAACGCGAGGCGCGCGGCAGCATGGGCCTACCCAGCGCGTAGAGCACGGTCGTCTCGTAGCTGGCCATCGGCGGCGTCGAGCCGCCTGCGCGGTGCACGAAGGCGGGGTGATGAGAGCCGCGATCCAGCTCGACGATGTCCTTACAGCCCACGCGCAGCAAAGCGTTTGCCAGCGCATCGCTCGAATCGTGATGTGCGAGCGCAACGATGAGCGCACCGTCCGGCGCCAGGCAGAGCGCGCCGCGCTGTCGCAGCTCTCCGCGCTCACGCCCACGTGGCTCCAGGCTGCCGTCTCGCGCGAGCAGCGGCACTTGCGCGGCGTCGTCGTCGGCCGCGAGCGTCGGCGTACCGCTCGTGACGAGGCGTAGCTCGCCTCGCGCGTTGGCCACGAGCGTGGCGTAGGCGGTGCGCAGCTGAATGGGCGCGGCGGCGCCGAAGCTCAGGCCATAGCGAGTGGAGTCAGTGGTGTGACCCAGGCCGATCGCCGCCAAGACTTCGTGAGCTTCGCGCTCGTCGAGCGAGAGCTTCACGCCCGCGGCTCCCCAAGCGCCCGGTTCCTTGGCGCCCGCACGCGCACGGAACACGACGTGCCCCTTCTCAAAGCACG
>JBEHXA010000185.1:0-12041 GCA_048498935.1 Myxococcota bacterium | reverse complement strand
AGACTTCGGCCAATGCCGCGTGCTCGCTCGACGTGATGCGGCGCGGCACGAGTCGCTCGCGTGGCAGCTCGCCCGTGACGGCGGTGATTGACCTGCAGCTCGCAGCACGCTGTAAATCCGGCCGGCGCCGTCACGCCGCCGCCGATGCGAAGCGGAGTCGGACAGCGGTCGTGCCGGTGCGCGAACGGCGTCGTTGGCCCACCTTCGTCGAGGAAAATGTGTAGAATCCTTAGCCGCAGCCCTCCTGCAGAAGCTGCCGTAGCAGCCTTCGGTCTCGCCGCTCGGCTCACGGCTGCGGGCGCACCAGCTGGGCGGCTTGGGCGCTCACCTTGCGAGCGAGCAACGACTCGAGCATGCCCAGGACCTCGCCGCTGGCGGGCTTACCGGGCTCATCGGTGGCTTGGAGCAGGCGGGTGAACGCGCCGTGATCTTGCTGCAAATCCGCCGCGAACAGCGCCACGACCAGCGCGTCTCCGTTGCTGGGGTCGGCCGCCAGTGCGAGCTCGGCGGCGCGCTGCGCGGCAGCGACGTCACCGCGGCCCAGCGCTTCGAGGGCGGCCGTGACGCCCACACCCGGTCGCGCCGGGAGCGCCGGATGTGCGATGGCAGCCAGCGCCTGCTCGGCGCGCATGACGCGCGCGACGTCACCAGCGCGCCGCGCCGCATCGAGCAGCGAGCGCTGCACCGCCAGGGACCGGGGCGCGTGGGTCGCGAGCGCGTCGCGCAGTCGCCAGGCCGCCTTCGTGTCGCCGCGCTGCTCGGCGATATCGGCCGCGAGCAGGCTGGCCTCGTAACGCTCCGGGTCCAGCCGCACGGCCTCGAGCGCGGCGCGCTCGGCCTCGGCCAACTGCGCGCGCGACTCGTGACAGAGCGCCACCTCGTACCAGAGCGGCCCATACTCGGGGTCCGCCGAGCGAGCTGCCTCGAAGGCTTTTGCCGCGCGATCGTGCTCTCGCAGCTTGCACGCCACCGCCCCGATGCGCGTGCGAATTTCGGGGCCGTGACGATCGAGGTCCAGGGCGCGCTCGTAGAGCTCGAGCGCTTCGCGCCACTGGCCGCGCGCTTCGCGCAGCGCGCCGACCGCGTACATCGCGTACGCATCGGGCTCGATGAAGCGACCGTCGGTCGTGACACCGTCGACGCTGCGCGACACGGGCGGTGAAAGCGCTGCGCAACCCAGGAGCGACGCTGCCCCCAGCAGGCAACCGAGCGCCCGCGCTGCTGAGCCAGGCGAAGTCGAAATCACGTCAGCTCGATCAGGGCCCGGGCAAGCTCGTCGTTTTCGGCGCGGGTGCCGATGGTCACGCGCAACTGCTGAGCGAGGCGGCCGCCTCGGTTGTGAAAGCTGCGCACCAAGATGCCCCGCTGTTTCAGCTCTTCGTACACTTCACCGGCGGGGCGCTCGAGCTTGATCCACAGGAAATTCGCCTGGCTGGGCGTGATTTCGATGCGCCCGGTTTGGCCCAGCGTAGCCGCGAGGCGAGCCCGCTCCGCCTTCACCTCGGTCGCGATGCGGTTCACCTCGGGCTCGAGCTCGCTGAACGCCAGCTCCGCCACGCGCTGCGTCGGGGTTGGCACGTTGTAGGGCAGGCGCACCTTGTCGAGCTCGGCGACAACGGCTGGCTTGCCGATCAAAAAGCCCAGCCGAAACGCAGCAAAGCCGACCTTGGAGAGCGTGCGCAAGATCGCTACGTTGTCGTAGCGGCGATAGAGGTCGAGTTGATCGCGATCGGCGTAGGCAATGTACGCTTCGTCGATCACCACGAGGGAGGTCGGCGCGGCCTCGATCAGTCTCTCTAGTCGCTCGCGCGACATGCAGTTGCCGGTCGGGTTGTTCGGGCTGGCGATGAAGATGATGCTGGGCGGCGCCGCGGCGAGCGCGCTCTTCATCGCGTCGAGCGATAGGTCCCAAGCTGCGTCGAGCGGGACCTCCAGCACGCGCAGGCCGCGGCAGCGCGCGCTCATGCGGTACATCACGAACGAGGGCGTGGTGGTAAGCACCGTCGCCACGTCGCGGTCGCCGAGCGGACGCACGAACGCCGTGAGCAGCAAGCTGATCACCTCGTCGCTCCCCACCCCGGGCAAGATCTCGGCCGAGGTCACGCCGATCGAGCGCGCGATCGCCTGGCGCAAGCCGCTGAGCGCCGGGTCGGGATAGCGCTCCCAGGCACCGTCGGCCAAAACCTGGCCGATGCGCGCGCGCGCCTCCGGTCCGAGCAGCGGGGGCGCCTCGTTGGCGTCCAAGCGGACGCGATAGCTGGCGAGGTCGGGCAGGTAGGCCGAGAGCTCGGCGAGCTCGGGGCGGCAAAGCGAGGCGATCTGAAAACCGGACATCGGACGGGGGACGGGGAGAGTGTGCTGTGCGAAGGGGAGTCAACCTACCACGGTCGCCCCCGCTCTGGCATGCTGGCGCGCCTTCGAGCCATGTCTTTCGCTCACGTTCTCGGCCAGGAGCCGGCGGTCACGACGCTCGAGCGCGCGCTCGCGACGGGCAAGTTGCACCACGCATACCGCTTCGAGGGACCAGCGGGCGTGGGAAAGAACCTTGCTGCCATGGCCTTTGCGCAGGCCTTGCTGTGCGAAGCGCCCGCGTCGACCTCGCTCGCTTGCGGCGCCTGCGGAGCCTGCAAGCGCGCCAGCAGCGTGGTGGGAGAAGATCCTCGGCTGCCGGCCCACCCTGATTTGCTGATCGTCGAGCGCGGCTTGTACCGCAGCGTGCTGGGGGCGGCCGAGGCGAGCGGCATCGGTGTCGAGCAGGTGCGCCGCATCGTGCTTTCACGCGTGGGCTTCGCGCCGCACGAGGGGCGCGCGCTGGTTTGCATCGTGCGCGGCGCGGACGAGCTCACGGTGGGAGCCGCCAACGCCCTGCTCAAAACCCTCGAAGAACCGCCGGCGCGGACCTATTTCGTGCTGACTACGGCGCGGCCGAGTCGGCTGCTCGATACGATTCGTTCGCGCACGTTGCCGGTACGCTTTGGGCCCCTGCCGGACAGCGTGATCGCTCGGCTGCTCAAGGAGCGCGGCCTGGAACCCGAGCTGTCCGGTCTGGCTCAGGGCAGCATGCAGCAGGCCCTCGCGCTCACCGATCCCGAGTCCCTCGCAGAGCGCACCGCCTTCGCCGACGCCTTGCTGGCTGGGATCGAAGCGCCCGACCTGGCATCTGCGCTGGCGTTCTCGGAAAGGCTGAAGCTCGAGCGGCTCGAGCTCGCGCGGCTGCTCGAGCACGTAGCTCAGGTGCTGTCGCTGCGAGCGCGCGCGCTCGTGGCGAGCGAGCCAGAACAAGGCCGACGCGCAGCGCGACGCTACGAGTACGTACAAGCCGCGCTCGCGGAGCTGGAGCGCAACGTGGGTCCGCAGCTCACGCTCGAAGCATTGATGACGCGACTCCGGCGAGTCTAAAGTCGCGGGCGTTTGGAACGCGGCCTCGAATCAGGCGTTGCCGAGCGCCTTTTGCCAGGCCAGCGAGCGGGCCGCGACGCTCGCGAAGCTGGGACCCTCGGCGAGCAGGTCGGAGATGATTGCAGCCATGACTCCCAGGCTGGCGAGCTCGCTGGCGTGACCCAGCTCGAGGCCGCCGATCGCGACGAGCGGCACGCCTGCGGCGTTCGCTAGCGCGGCGCCTTGCTTCAGCACCGCGAGACCCAGCGCCGGATCGGCGCCTTGCTTGCTGCGCGTCGCGAATACCGGTCCGAGCGCGACGTAGTCCGGGCGCTCCTCGAGGGCGCGGGCCAGCTGCGCGAGATCGTGCGTCGAGACCCCGACCTTCAGTGCGCCGGGGAGACGCCGCACATCGGCCAGCGGCAGATCGTCCTGACCCACGTGAACGGCGCCTGCGCCCGCCAAGAGCGCCAGATCAGGCCGATCGTTGCTGACCAGGATTGCGCCGTGACGGGCGCACAGCGGCTGGAGCTCGGTCAGCAGTGCCAACGTGTCACGGGGTGTTTGGTGCTTGGCACGCAGCTGCAAAAGTCGCGGCCGCGCGGTCAGGAGGGCCTCGGCGTAGTCGAGCGGAGCGACGTTTCGCGCTGCGAGGGTGTCCAGGTCCACGATCGGGTATAGGCCGCGCATCGGGGTCATGGTACCGGCGCTTCATGCGTGCTGACACCCTCGTGACGCTTGGTCTGCTCGCGGCCGCCGTGGGCTGTGGCGGCAGCCAAACGACCATCGGGTCGAGCGTGAACGAGCGCCCCGAAGAGTCAGCCTCGCTTCAGGCCGAGGCCGAGGCGGATGCCGGAGGCGCGCCGTCCGGCGACGCCGTTGCATCCAAGGCGTCGCCTCCGTCCGAAGAAGAAGCAGCGGAGCCACCGCCCGACCCAGCCCTGGTGAAGGCGCTGCTAGCCAAGACCGGCGAGAGCGCCGCCGTCGAAAACCCGCTGCACATCCGGTTGGAAGTCACGCCGCGGCCGGCCGGTGAAAAATGGTTGGCAGTGGTCGTCAATCGCGGCACCGAGCGCGCGAGCGTCACCTTCGACCTGCGCCAACTCACCATCGAGCTCGAGAAGCCGGACGATCCGGCCAAGCCGCGTCCCAAATGGAAGAAGAAGCCGGCGCCGCTGGTCTGCAAGCTCCCCGCCGGTTTCGGTGGTGCGCTCGCGGCCGAGGAACCAGTACGGGTGCTCGAGCCCGGGCAGGGCCTGCTGCAGCGCTTCGATCCGCGTCTTTACTGCATCGCTCCGAACGGTGACGCGATGCTGGCCACCGGTCAGCTCGCCAGCGTGAAGCTGGGTCCGACTCCCAAGCCGCCGCGGACCGTATGGAAGCAAGGTAAGAAGCAGGAGGTCCCGTCGCGACAGGTTCCGCCGTTCGTGGCGCAGCCGGTCGTGGACGAGAAGGCCGAGCCAGCGGCAGAGCCGGATCCGGAGCACGATCCTCGCGTCAAGCAGCTCGTGGCCACGCCGTTCGAGCTGACCAGTGACGTCACCGGCGGTGAAGCGGAAGAAGATCCGTCGTTGCCGCTCGCGCTCCGGCTGGTGCGTGGCTCGGACGCCGCCACCGAGCGCACGACGACCGCGGTCGTGGAGGTGCGAGCCAGGCGCAAGCGAGCGATGGTGTACTTTCGACGTGAGCTGGTGAGCTTCACGGTGCACGGCCCGGAGGGGATCTTCACCTGCGATCCGCAACCCGACGATCGAACACCCGATCGCCAGGCCTACTCCACGCTCGCTCCGGGGCAGGCAGTGACGGCCACCAGCTTGCTCGCGGAGCTGTGCCCGAATGCCACGTTTGCGCGCCCGGGCCTGTACTTGCTCAGCGCGAGCTTCGACGCCGAACGCGACGGGGCGGAGTTCGGGCTGCAGGCCTTTACGGGCAGGCTCGACAGTCGTCGGCAGGCGCTCGTGCGGATTCGCGTGGGCGACAAGCCGCCTCTGCCGGCGCCCGAGCCGATCCTCGTTCGGCTGGGAGAATAGGCCTTTCTAGCGCGATCGCGCACGCAGCGCGGCGTTCTAAGGTAGGCTCGTAGTCGTGTCTTTGGACGTCGGCACGACCATCGATCGTCGCTACCTGCTGAAACGCGAGATCGCTCGGGGCGGAGCCGGTGCCGTGTTCGAGGCCGAGCACCTCTACACCAAGCGTTCCGTCGCGCTGAAGCTGCTCGTGCCGGAACAACGCATGGCTGCGGAACCGCGCGCCCGTCTCCTGAGGGAGGCGCTCGCGCTATCGGCCGCGCGTCACCCCGGCGTGGTCTCGGCGTTGGACGCGGGCGAGACCGACGACGGGACGCCTTACCTAGTGCTCGAGCTGCTCGAAGGGCGCAGCCTGGAAGGCATCCTGGCGGTGCGGCGGCGCATCGGACCGACCGAGGTGGCGTGGCTGGGCGCAGCGCTGTGCGACGCGCTGGACGCCGCGCATCGCCGCGGCATCATCCACCGCGACATCAAGCCGAGCAACGTGTTCGTAGCGCGCGACGAGCAGGGCAGGGAAGTGGTCAAGCTGGTCGATTTCGGGGTGGCGCACGTCGCGACCGAGAACAACAAGCTGACGCAGAACGGCGCGCTTTTGGGCACCCCCGAGTACATGGCGCCGGAGCAGCTGCTGGCGCGCGAGGTCGACGGGCGCACCGATTTGTATGCCGTCGGCGTCACGCTCTACGAGTGCCTCGCGGGCGTCGTCCCGTTCGAAGGCAACTTCGGCGAGGTGCTCCTCAAGGTGTCGACTGAGGCCTTGCCACCTCTGCGCTCGCGTGTAGCCGATCTGTCACCAGAGTTCGCCGCGGCGATCGAGCAGGCTCTGCAGCGCGAAGCGGAGGCGCGTTACGTAGACGCACCGAGCTTCGCCAAGGCTCTTCGCAAGGCTGCGCCGGCGCTGCCGCCCGGCTCGCTCCTCGGCATTCGCCCAGGCCCGCCCCCAGTCCCGGCTCGCCCTGCGCCGGCTGCTGAGCAGGTGCGCGTGGTCCTCGCTCCACCGCGCCCGTCGCAAGTCTCTTCCTCCGCGGCGCAACCGCCGCCCTTGCCCTTGCCGGCGACGCGTCGTCGCTTTCCGCGCGCGCCCTACGTCACTCCCGTGCGCATCCAGCATGGTGACACCGTGCTCGAGGGCCGCAGCGAGGACGTCTCGGTAGGTGGCCTCCTGGTGCTCGCTCCTCAAGCCTTCGAGCAGGCTGAGCTGGTCAAGGTCCGCTTTGCTTTGCCCATGACGGGCAAGGTGATCGAGATCGGCGCGACTGCTCGCTGGGTGAAAGCCGCGCGCGTCACCGGTGCGGTCGGCTTGCAGTTTTCGTCCCTGCCCGCCGACGCACACGACGTGATCGAGCGCTACGTCGCCATGATGGGCGGCGAATGAGCTCGCGCGCCCGAGCTCGACGCTGACGTTACGGCGCTTTGGGCTTCTGTTTTCGGAGCTCGCTGAGCTCCTCGAGGTTGGCCTTGGCGCGCGGATCCTCGGGATCGAGCGTGAGCGCGCGCTTGAACGCGGCTTCGGCGCGATCGAGCTCGCCGCGCTTGGCCTGCGCGGTGCCGAGGTTGATCCAGGCGCTGCCGAGCTTGGGATCGAGCTGTGTCGCTTGTTCGGCGCTGGCGAGCGCGCGCTCGAAATCGGCGCTGAGCTGGTAGGCGTAGGAGAGGTTACTCAGGTAGCTGGCGCGCTTGGGGTCGAGAGCGACGGCGCGCTTGAGCGCGGCGAGCGCGCGCTCGAGCTGATTTTGAGCGAGGTAGGCGGTGCCGAGGTCGCTTTGGTAGCGAGCTTCGTTCGGCGCCAAGTTGGCGGCCTTCTCGAAGGCGCCGATCGCGTCCGCGGTGCGGCCCAGCAACAAGTACGCCGCGCCCAGGTTGCCGAGCCGGTCGGCGTTGTCACGATCGAGCGATGCGGCGCGCTCGAAATAGGGCAGCGCCTCTTTCGTCTTGCCGGTTGCCATCGAAGCGACGCCCAGCGCTGATTGCGCTTCGGCGTGCTGCGGCATCAGCGTAGCTGCGCGTTCGAGCGAGGCGAACGCGGGCTCGGCCTTGCCCTGGATGAGCAGCAGGTGACCGCGCTCCAGCAGCGCCGGTCCGAAGTCGGGGTCGAGCTTGAGCGCTGATTCCAGCTGCTTGAGCAGCGGCGGAATGCGCCCGTCGCGGGGCGCCGCCGCGTAATCGAGTGGCAAATCGGCTTCAGCGATGCCGACGCGCACCAGCCCTACTTTCGGCGCAGGGTCCTTGGGCGCAAGCTGCTCCGCCTTGCGGTAGTGCGCGCGCGCGTCTTTGTACTTCTCCTGCTCGTATGCAGTATCGCCGAGTGCCAGCTCCCGATCGGCGGGCTCGCCGTTGCCCCGGGCCAGGCCGTCGGCAGTGCCTCGCTCGCCCTCGGGCGGTGGTACGGCGGG
The DNA here is from genome assembly GCA_048498935.1 of Myxococcota bacterium. Classification (GTDB taxonomy): domain Bacteria; phylum Myxococcota_A; class Polyangia; order Polyangiales; family Polyangiaceae; genus PMG-095. The sequence continues at coordinate 4,243 of JBEHXA010000185.1, read as the reverse complement.
GCGAGCTCGCTCCGTGGGCGCAGGAGCGGGCGCGGCTGAGGCCGCGGAAGCTGGCGGCGGTGCGGTGCTTTCGGCTGGAGGGCTGCTAGGTGCCGGCGGTGGCGGAAGCGGCGCGGGAGCCGGCGCTGACGCGCACGCTTGCGCCAGAAACGCAGCCACCACGCAAGCTGCGATTAAGGACTCTTTCATGACGTGCGTCCCGCTTGGCCGTGCACGACCGCGTAGGCGTGCGCCATGATGGTCTTGCAAGCTTCGACCCAGCGCTCGCTCTCGCTCGGTGGCGTGAGGCGCACGACGCCGGGCTGCCGCTCGATGGCGACGCCGGTCAAGAGCTCGGCTGCTTCTCGCACCGCAGGCGGCACGTGCTGGTCGCTGCGCACGGCTCGCAAATGATCGAGGTAGGTGCGCCCCCACGGTCGAAAGACCACGGAAAGGGCGCCATTCAGGGCCATGCCGGCCGCTCGCTGCAGCCCGAGCACGCCGGCGAAGCGATCGTGCTGCTTGAGCCGCGCTTCCGCCTGGGCCAGCTCAGCCAGGCCGCGGCGAATCCAGGTGTCGGGTTCGAAGCGGACCAGCCAGTCCGGCCGCGGCGAGAGCTCGTCTTCAGGGCGCATCGTGCTTGAGGGTGTGCTCTTTGCCGTCGAAGCGGATCAGCACCTTCTTGCCGTCGGTCTGCGTCGAGATACACACCGGGCGACGCCAGACGCGCACCAGGCTAGTCAGCGTCTCCTTGGCGTAGTCGGCGCGCAGGTCTACGCCGCGGTGATCGTGCACGAGCAAGAGCTCCCCGCGGTTCTCGAAGTTACCGTCCTCCACGTAGATGAACGGATTGCCGAAGTTGGTTAGCTGCGCCAAGAGCTTCTCTTTGACGGCGCGAAATTCGCGCGTCTCGATCTCGAAGCGGTCGTTGCGGTTCGACCAGTTGAAGGTGAAAAGCTTGTGCTCGATCGCAAATTCGGGCGTCAAGAACTCGTCGATGAAGGTGACGTCGTTGTACAGCGCGCGCACCTCGAACACCTTTTCGCGCCCGAGCCCGAGCCGCAGGTCCCAGTTGCGCTTCACGTCGAGGTCCGAGCACTCTTCCCACTCGCGGCCGAACTGGCCCTTGTTCCAGCGCTCCTCCACGCTGCGGAACAGCTCGACGCCGAGCTTGTACGGGTTCAGGCGCCCGCCGCTGGTCGCCATCACGCCGGCGTTGTTCTCGGCGTAGTCGACGATCTCGCTCCAATCGCAGACGTCGTTCGTCATCATGCGGGAGTGCCAGAAGCTGGCCCAACCTTCGTTCATGATCTTCGTCTGCATCTGCGGGACGAAGTAGTAGCCCTCGTCGCGGATGATGCTGAGGATGGCGCGCTCCCAGCGTTCCAGCGGGGCGTTGTCGATCAAGAACATCAGCACGTCTTGCTCGCGCTGAGTCGGGAACTTGCCGCGGCCCTTGTCCCGCTCCGCCTCCAGCTTCTTCTTCTGTTCCTCGATGTACTCGGAGGGGTTGATGAACTCCTCCATGTAGTCCTTGGCGCGCAGCCGCGGCACTTCGACTTGCCCGACCTCCTCGTCGGGTTGCGATTCACGGCGCCGGACCACGAAGCGTGACCACGGATCGATCAAGTTTTCGAGGGACAGGCACGTGTCGATGAACTCTTCCACCTTCGGCACGCCATAGCGATCCACGATGCGCCGCACGGCCGCGCCGTGGTTGGCCATCTTGTCCACCCACTTGCGGTTTGGGTGGTAGGCGTCGCCCGAGCGCTTCATCGGATCGGTGACGGTCTCGCCCGCGTCCAGATCGGTCGCGCGGAACGAGAAGTTGTTCTTGAAGAAGTCGACGTGCCCCATCACGTGGCACATCACGAGCTTCTGATCGGTGAGGCTGTTGCCTTCGAGCAAGTAGGCGTACGAGGGGTTGGAGTTGATGACCATCTCGTAGATCTTCGAGAGGCCGTACTCGTAGCTCTTGCTGAGGCGCTCGTATTCCATACCGAAGCGCCAGTGCGGGTAGCGATTCGGGAAACCGCCGTAGGCGGCGATTTCGTTCATCATGTCGTAGCTGAGCATCTCGAACACGATCGGGAAGAAATCGAGCCCGTAGCTGCGAGCGATCTTCTCGATCTTCTCTTGTTCGACCCTCAGGTACCGCGGCAGCGACGTATTCGTTGCAAACTGCGCCATCTACCTTGAATTGTTGCACACCTGGCAGCCCCTCGTGCCCGGGATTTTGGCCGCAACAAACCGCGGAAACTGCTGTATTCCCCGCCCCCCGCCTCCCTGCTCATCCTGCTCGGGCTACTTGCCCTTGCCGAGGAAGTCTTTGATCGACCCTACGATCGCGTCGCGGTCGCGGATTTCGGAGACGATCACGGCGTCTTCGGCGCTGAAGTGCTCGCGCAGGTCTTTGATGAACTGGCCCGAGCCGTAAGGGCTCTCGACCTGGCCGTACGCGAACAAATTCACCTTCGGTAGGATCTCCTTCTTCAAGAGCTCCACGCAGGTGAGGGTGTCGTCCATCGACCAGTTGTCGCCGTCGGAGAAATGAAACGGGTAGATGTTCCACTCATCGGACGGGTAGTGCTCGTCGATCAGCTGCGCGGCGAGCTTATAGGCGCTCGAGATCATCGTGCCGCCCGACTCGCGAGTCTTGAAGAAGGTGTCGCGATCGACCTCACGCGCGACCGCGTCGTGAATGATGTAGCGGCTCTCGAGACCCTGATATTGGCGGCGCAGCCAGGTATCGATCCAAAAGCTCTCGATGCGGACGATCTCTTTCTGCTCGTCACCCATCGAGCCCGACACATCCATCATGTAGATGATGACCGCGTTCGCGACCGGCTCGTGATCCTCTTTCCAGCTGCGAAAGCGCTTGTCTTCCTTCTGCGGGACGACGACGGGGTTTGCGGGGTTGTAGGCGCCACTGGAAATCGCGCGGCGCAGCGCCTCTTTGTACGTGCGCTTGAAATGACGCAGCGATTCCGGGCCGACGCGGCGGATACCGGTATAGCGATCCTTGGCCGCGACGATGCGGCTCTTCCCCTTGTTCTCGATCTTGGGCAGCTCGAGCTCTTCGCCCAGGATATCCGCCAGCTCGTCGAGCGTGACGTCGACCTCGAGTGTGTGGTCGCCGGCGTCCTTACCCGCCTGGCCCGAGCCGTCGCCCTCTTCTTCGGACTCGCCGCCGACCGGATCTCCGGCGTCGCCTTCGCCCTGGCCGACGCCGCCCTGCTGCTTGTCACCGAACGTGAAGCGCGGGATCTCGATGTGCGGGATGGGGATCGAAACCAGATCCTTCCCTTTGCGGCCGAGCATTTCGCCCTGCGAAATGTAGCGTCGCAGGTTTTGCCGAATCTTGCCCCGCACGATGTTGCGAAAGCGCGAGTGATCCTGGTCAATCTTCAGCGACATTCGTGCGGCCTTGGGACTCCCCAAGTGTTGCACACCGCTCGGCCCTTTCGGAATTTTTTCTAAGTTCGGCCGGTTTCGTGTGGCGTTTGGGGCCTCAGCCGCAAGCCGTGCGCACCGCAAGCGGGTTTCGATGAGCACGCCTCTCGTGTTAGGCAAACGCGATGGCGGCTCAAGATCTGCTCAAGTTTCGTTGCACGGGTTGCGGGAACTGTTGCAAGGAGCCGCTCCTGCCGCTGACCGACAAGGACGTGATCCGCATCCGCCAGCGGACCGGCGACGACCCCAGTGACTTCGTGCGCTTCATCGATCGCAACGCGATCGACATGGACGACGAACCCGAGTCGTTCGTGCGCTTGCGGCAGGGCAAGCGCGTCATGATCTTGCGTCACCAGGGCGGGGGATGCCGCTACCTCGGCGACGACGATCGCTGCACCATCTACGGTAGCCGGCCGCTCGGTTGTCGGGTCTTTCCGTTCGACGCCACCTTCAGCAAGCAAGGCAAGCTTCGCCGCTTGAAGCTGATTCAGGCGGCCGATTGCCGCTACGAGCTCGACGGCAAGAACGATCCCGATGGCATCCGCGAGCTGCAGGAACGCCATGAGAGCGCCACGGCGGCGTACCAGGCGCGCATCGCCGAGTGGAACCGCGAGCAAGCGAGGCGCACGCGGCAAGGCAAGCGCGCTCAGACCGCGCGAGAATTCTTGACCTTCTTGGGTGTGGTCTGAGCGCCGGCCGAAAACTCTGGTAGCGTCTCTTCGTGCCTACGAACCCGAACGACAAAACCTACTTGGTGCTGACTGCGATCGGGCCCGATCGGCCGGGCCTGGTGAGTGAGCTCGCTGGTGCC
>JBEHXA010000184.1:0-12053 GCA_048498935.1 Myxococcota bacterium | reverse complement strand
GAAATCCGCACCCGCCAGAGGGGATGGGAGCAAACACGGTTTCCAGCAATTTTCACGGCGTGGCGGCTCGCCGCGACATCACGGCGTGCGCCGGCTGCCACGATCAGGGTCCGAGCACCAACTGCATTCGCTGCCACAAGGTCGGCGCTTACGGCGGCAGCCCGCACCCGCCAGGCTTCAAGTCGAGCCAGGACATGAGCTCGCCGATGTGCAGGTATTGCCATGGTTGAGCCGCGAACCTCGACCGCCGCGAAAGCGCGCCGCGAGGCGAGCTGGTCCCTACTCTCGGCGACGTCGCTCGCGCTCCTGGCAGCGCTCGGCGCCCCGAGCTGCCTCGAGCGCCGCGATCCGGATCCGCATACGTCGGAGGTCACTCGCTGCGCCACCTGCCACGGCGATCCCCAACGCGAGGGCGACTACCTCGAGCGCGCGGCGCCGCCGCGCGACATGTCCGGCGCCAGCGAAACGAACTACGCGGGCGTGGGCGCGCATCAAATCCATCTGCGCGCCGGCACCGATCACGGCCCCGTCGCCTGCCAAGAATGCCACGTGGTGCCCGACACCACAGACGCTCCCGGGCACGACGACAGCGCTCGCCCAGCCGAAATCACCTTCGGTGAGCTCGCCCGCACCGGCAACCGCTCGCCCCATTACGACGCGCAGGTAAAGACCTGCGAAAGCAGCTACTGCCACGGATCGTATCGGCCACTGTGGACCGAGCCCCGCGACAATGCGTGCGGCAGCTGCCACGGCTTGCCGCCCCCCGCCCCGCACCCGCAATCGGACAAATGCTCGGCGTGCCACGGCGAGGTCATCGACGCCGAGCGAAAGTTCATCCATCCCGAGCGCCACGTGAACGGCGTCGTGGACTACGTCGCCGGTGATTGCCAGATCTGCCACGGCAGCGCCGAAAGCGCCGCGCCCCCGCTCGACACGCTGGGCAATGAAGACACCACCGCTCGCGGCGTCGGCGCGCACCAAGCGCACCTGTCTGGCGGCGCATTCGGGCGACCGCTCGCCTGCAGCGAATGCCACGTGGTGCCCGAAAAGGTGGAAGACCCAACCCACGTCGACGCCTCACCGGCCGAAGTCTTCCTCACCGGCGTCGCTGAAAACGGCGGCCGCACGCCGGCCTGGGACGCGAGCAGCGCCACCTGCAGCAATAGCTGGTGCCACTCACCGTCGCCGGGCGACGATCGCTCGTCGCCGGTTTGGAACGCAGCGTCGCAAGACACCGGTTGCCAAACTTGCCACGGCGCACCGCCGCCGGCGCCGCACCCGCAGATGAGCAATTGCTCGCATTGCCACGGTGACGTGGTCGCCGACGACAACGAAACGATCCTCGACAAGGATCTGCATGTCGACGGTCACGTCGACGTGAGCTTCGATCAAGGCTGCACGTCTTGCCACGGCGGCAAGAATGCGGCTCCGCCCGTCGACGTCGAAGGCAACGTGAGCACGTCGGCGCCGGGAATCGGCGCGCACCAATCGCACCTCGATACGGGAAGCCGCGCTCGCCCGGTGCCGTGCGGCGAGTGCCACGTGGTGCCGCAAGACGTGCTGGCGCCCGGCCACATGGATTCGGATCGCCCCGCCGAGCTGGTATTTTCGGGTGCCGCGACGGCCAACGGCGCGATGCCGGCCTACCAAGGCGGCACCTGCCAAAACACCGCATGCCACGGCGCCGTGCTTTCCGAAGGCCCTTCGGGAGGCACCAACAATGCGCCCACATGGACGTTCGTCGACGGAACCCAGGCGGCCTGCGGCTCGTGCCACGGCCTACCGCCGCCCGCCCCGCACCCGCTGCCCACGTACCCGTGCCACGAGTGCCACTTCAACCTGAACGCCGACGACGTGACGTTCAACCGCCCCGACCTGCACGTCGACGGGGTCGTCACGTTCCAAGTCCCGTAACTCGGGCCAACGAAGTCGTTCCCACAGCGGCACGACCACCGTCCGACTCCGCTTCGCGCTCGCGCGCTTACCCTCCTTCTCCTTCGCATTCCAAGCTCCTTCCCCCGCCGCGCCCCCGTCCCCGAGGGTCTCGGAGCAGCGATTCCATGTCGCACATGCGACACAAAAAATTGAATGAATTCGTGCAGCAATTTCCGCTCTGACGTCATGTCGCAGATGCGACGCGCCAACCACCACAACGCCTGCAATGTCGCATCCGCGACAAGGCGTCATTCGCCCAATTCGCCCGCGATATGATTGAGGTTTTCATGTCGCATGTGCGACATAGATTCGAGCACGCGAAGCCCCACCCCTACCCACCGATCTTCTGGCGCTCGTCAGCGGTGATTGGATGAGCTGTTCATCGATGTCCGCACGCGCCTGCCTCAACGCGATGGCGTGAAGAGGTGGCAGTTGGCGCAGCGGGGTGCGTCCGGGAAATGCGTCTTCTTGTCCTGATGGCACGCCAGGCACGCGTTGCGCGGCATGCTCGGTTGGTCGCCGTGACCGCTGTGGCACTTGTTGCACGGCTGGTGCTGCGGTTGCGAGTGGAGTCCGGGGAGCCTGGCGCGTTCGTGGCACGTCGTGCACGTCGGCGGGCTCGCTACGCCCCCGGGGCCATGCGGGCGATGGCAGCCGGTGCAGCCTTGTTTCAGCTTGCCGTGCGCGCTCGCTGCTTCGTTCTTGTGGCAGGTGGAGCATACCTTGCCGTCGAGCGAGCCCGAGTGAGGCTGGTGACACGACGTGCAGGCCTGGTGGCCTTTGGGAGCACTCGCCGCTTCTTGCTTGTGGCAGGAACCGCATTCCTTCTGCCGTGAGCCCGAGTGCGGCTCGTGGCAGGTGAGGCATTGCTGGTGGCCGCTGCGCACCTGCGAATGCTCGCTCTGGTGGCAGCTCTGGCACCCCTTCATCGGCCCCTTGGGCTTGTGCGGCAACCCGGTGTGGCAGCCCTGGCACGCCTGATGACCCACGTTGGCGCTCACTTGTTGCACGCGCTGCGCGTGGCAACTCGAGCACACTGCCGTCCCTTTTTCCTTCAGCTTGAAGGCGTGCGGCTGGTGGCATTTCACGCAATCGACTCCAGCGTGAGCCGCGTGATCGGACGCTGCGAATTGGTGGCAACTGCTGCAATTCTTCGCCGAGGAACCGGCCTGCACGGTTTGCGGATGCGGATCGTGACACCCGACGCACGTGCCAGCTTCACCGCGCTTGGGATGGTCGGGGTGCACCGACTTGTGGCAATTGCCGCAGGCGGCGTCCGGTGACCCTTTCACGTCGTGGGGCGAGTGGCAGCTGGTGCAGGTGTTATGCGCAGCGATGCGGCCGCCGCCGATCACGTGTTGTTCGCCGTGGCAGCTCCGACAATCGTTGGCAACCTTGCGGTCGAAGTCGTGAGGTCGATGGCAACCAGTGCACTCGGTGTGCCCGCCCGCAAATAGCGCTGTCGACGGGATCAGCGGCTTTTCGGTCGCGTGGCAGCCAGCGCAGCGGAGGCCCGCGGCTACGCCCTTGGCGTGTTGGTCGGCGTGACAAGTCTGGCAAACCTGCGTCGGAGTCTTGCCCGCCGTGGCGTGCGTCGTGTGCACGTCGGTGTGGCAATCGGCGCAGGGCGCACTCCGCGGTTTGGCGTCTTCATGCGGGCGGTGGCAGGTCAGGCACTCTTGCGTGCCGTGCACCTCGACCGGCGGCACGTCGCCCTGCTGCTTGGCGTGGCAGCGCTTGCAATCCCCCGGCTGGAACGCGTCGAGCACGGGGATGAGCGACCAAGGACGAGAGCCGCCAACGCCGCCCGTTCCGCCCCCGTCAGTGACGGCGGTACCGCCGACATCAGCACCGCCGCTGCCCCCGCCGCCGCCGCTCCCAAAAGCGTGCGCCGGGTCCACCATGCGGATCTTGTTCTCGTGCCCGCTGCCATCGAGCGTGAAAACGTGGCAGCTGGTGCAATCGGCTTTGGCGCCGGGGCCGAGCTTTTCCGCCGCTTCTTTGCTGGCGTGCTGGATGTGAGCCTGCTTCTCGTGACACGAGGCGCAGCGTGACGGGTCGACCTTGCCGACCTCGTCGTTCGTCATCTCGTGGCACTTGGTGCACGGCGTCTTGTGCTTGACGACGTGCATGCGATGGCCGGTCACCGCGCGCGCGACGCGCCACGCCTCTTGCACGTAAACACCGCGCCCCCACTTGCCTTCCTCCGGCCCTTCTCCATGGGAGCAAGCAGCCAAAAGAGCAAACAGGAGGCCTGCGATCAGCCAGATCGTGGCACCGCGTCGAGGCCCGAGACTCACGCCGATGCATCCTAGTCTGGCTCTGGCCGGTTGGGCTATTGCGTTTGAGCTGGAAACGACTCGTTCTGAGGGCGTCAGCGACTTTGGTCCTTGTGCCGCGGGGCCTTGCCCGAGGAAGATGCCGGCCCGTGCCCCACGCCGGTCCTTGGCTCGGATACCTCGCGCTCGGCAGCGCCGCCGTAGCGGCTGCGATCCTGCTTTATTACTTGATCAAGAAGCCGCCGCTCGATCTGCGGATGAAGCTGTTTCTGTTTCTGGGGCTCGGCGTGTTTCCGACCCTCACGGCGCTCACGTCGACCGTCGCCGGCATGGAGGCGACGACCGATCGCCAGTTTTGCGGCTCCTGCCACGTGATGGACGCGCACTATACCGACGCGAGCGATCCCAAGGCGCAATCGCTGGCCGCGCGCCATTCGCGAAACCACCATTTTGGCGGGCAAAGCTGTTACGTGTGCCACGCCGACTACGGCATGTACGGCTACCCGATGACCAAGCTTGGTGGCTTGGGTCACGTCTACTATTACTACCTGGGTGGCTATAACAAGCTCACCATCGAAGAGGCCAAGCGGGAGATCCACCTCGCCAAGCCCTACGACAACTTGAACTGCCGGCAGTGCCATACGACCACCGCTCGCATGTGGCGCGACGTGCCGGATCACGTGTCGCTCCAAAAGGAGCTCTTCGCCAACAAAGTGAGCTGCGCCAGCGCCGGCTGCCATGGCTACGCGCACCCCTTCACCAAGAACCTGCCGCCTCTCAAGGAGGCAAAAAAGTGAAGGAAACTTTCGTCGCGCTGCTGACGCGCTTCCTCGAACGCTCAGTGCCGAGCCTGATCCGCATCGCCTGCTTCATGGCGCTGGTCGGGTTGTTGTGCCTGGGCGCGATGGTGCTGTGGCCCAAGCCACTGATGGTGGTGGTAGTGATGGGCGTCGGTCACGTGTTCGGCGCCGCCGCGTTCCTTTGCTACCTGGCTGCCGTGGTGCTCGACAATCGACGCCTGCACAAAGAAGCGGTGGCCCGCGCGTCTCTAGCTCCCGCCAGCGCGAAGGCAACGAAAGCTTCGTAACGGCTTCGTGGCTGTAACTAATCGACTCGGCGCTCCCTGAATGGTGAGGGGGCCGACGCCCTGTTCCAGTCGAACGCGAACGCAGATTTTGCGCGCCAACGCCCGCGAAATAGGAGTCCTGCGAAATGTTACCGAACGCTGCTGTGCAATGTTGACGAGCGCGCGGCCGGAGTGAGAAAGTCCGCCCGAGCAAGCGATCGCAGTTCGGGCGGTCGCGAGTGAGGGAGCCTTCCTATGCGCAAAGCAATCGCGATCGTCGGATTCGTGGTGACGGGACTACTCGGCTATGGCTGCCAGGGCGACGACGGTGTCGACGGCAAGCCCGGCGAGCCCGGCGCGCGTGGTGAGCCCGGTGCGCAAGGTGAGCAAGGTGAGCAAGGTGAGCAAGGCGAGCCCGGTGAGCCCGGCGAAAAAGGCGACCCCGGCGATCCCGGCACGGACGGCATGGACGGCGCAGGCCTCGGCGGCGGCCCCAACGACTACCTGCAAACGAGCTGCTTGAGCCCGTGCCACGGCTTCACCGGCATCGTGGAGCAGTGGAAGACGAGCACGCACTACTCCGCGTACGTCGCCAACCTAGACGGTGACGAGGTCGACAGCTGGACCGGCGCCAAGTCGTGCGGCAACTGCCACGCCATCGACGGCGTCGAGCTGCGTATCGCCGGCGATGTCGCGGTGACCACGACCAACCCGGTCAGCAGCCCTCCGCTCAACGTCGAGAAGGGCCAAATCAACTACAAGCGCGCCGACAACGGATCCATGACCGAGGCCGTGTACAACGGACATGCCTCCGTCGCCGTCGTCCACTGCACGACCTGCCACGACGTAACCGACGCAACGGACCCGCACAAGACGGGCAAGCCCATCTACGACGCCGGTGACTTTCCGCTCCGCATCGCCGAAAACAACGACACCGTTTTCATCGAGAAGAGCTCGGCGGTGGGCGTCTCCGACGGCACAGAAGTGAAGTACGGCAAGGGCAACGCCTGCATCATGTGCCACAAGTCACGTAAGGACGTGACCAACTACATCAAGGCCAGCGGCAACAGCTTGAACAGCCACTGGGGCCCGCACGAAGGTCCGCATTCGGACGTCTACACCGGCAAGGGCGGCTACTCTTTCCCGGGACGCACGTACACGGTCGGCTCGCACGCCGGCTTCGCCGACGGCTGCGTCAAGTGCCACATGCCGACGAAGGACGACTTCAACCAAGGCATCGGCGACCACTCCTTCAAGCCGCAGCTCGTGGTCTGCAAGCAGTGCCACGCCACCGCGACCGACTTCGACATCAACGGCGGACAGAGCCGGACCGAGATCACGCTGCAGCAGCTGCGCGTGCTCCTCAACACCGCGGGCTACCTGACCCGCGAAGAGAACGGCGGCACTCCCCTCACCGCCGACCAGCTGGCGGATACCGAGTACGGGCTCGACGAGCCCAGCAACGCGACGGGCCTAGTCGCCAACGACGCTGGCGCTCTGTACGACTACATCATCGTTGCCCGCGGTAGCGCGCTGGGCGCCCACAACCCGCCCTACGTCGGGCAACTGCTCTACGACTCAATCGACTGGATGGACAACAAGGCGCTCGATAGCAGCCCGACTGGCATCGTTCGTCCCTGAGCGTTCGACCTGACAACCAGGAGCCGCGGCTTGCGATCGCGCGGCTCCTGGTCCTAAAGGATCCAACATGGCCTTGCGTCACCTGAGTCTCGCGTCCGTGTTGGCGCTGGCCTGCTGGGCTTGCGGCGGTGAAGAGCTGGGGGATCCGACGGGCAGCACCTGCCCCACTGGCTCCACGCTGACGTACGCGGAGTTTGGGCGTGCATTTTTCCAGAACAACTGCCTGAGCTGCCACGGCGCTGGGCGCGGCGAGTCGCCAACGCTCGACACGCTCGACGAGATCAAGGAAAGCAAGAGCTTGATCGATCGCGCAGCCGCCGCAGGGCCCGACTCGGTCAACACATTCATGCCCGAAGACGGCTCCGTGCCCGAGTCGGAGCGCCGGAAGCTCGGCGAGTGGCTCGCCTGCGACGCACCGCCCTAAAAAGCGGGCGAAGCGCGCCTACGCGCCTACATCAAATCGTCCGCCGCTAGAGGCATGCTTGCCGCGCTCGGCGGAGCTACGTTACGCTTCGTCTTTGGAGCGCGCGTCGTGAACTCGAGCCAAGCCGCAGCCAGCCGGCGGCCGGGGGTACCAGACCCGGGCACCGTCATCGCCGGCAAGTACCGCGTCGAGAGCGTGGTCGGTGCCGGCGGCATGGGCGTCGTGGTGGCGGCCCGGCACGTTCAGCTCGGCCAGGTAGTCGCGATCAAGGTACTTACCCCTCCGGTCGAGGAGGAGCGCAAAGAAGAGGCGGTCGCCAGGTTCCTCCAGGAGGCACAAGCGGCCGCGAAGCTGCAAAGCGACCACGTGGTGAAAATCCACGACGTTGGACAGCTCGATAACGGCATGCCCTTCATGGTCATGGAGCTGCTCAGCGGCACCGACCTGGGTAGCTTGCTCGACAAGCAAGGCGCCATGCCGGAGGCGCAGGCTGTCGACTTCGTGCTGCAGGCGTGCTCCGGCATTGCGGAAGCGCATCGGCGCGGTGTGGTCCACCGCGACTTGAAGCCGTCCAACCTGTTCGTCACGGAGCGTAGCGATGGCCTGCCGCTGCTCAAGGTGCTCGACTTCGGCATCTCCAAGCAGCTGAGCGACCCGCTCTCCGACCAAGCAGCGCCGGTGCTGACCAACACCCGCACCTTGATGGGCTCGCCGAACTACATGTCGCCGGAGCAAATCCGCGACTCGCGCAACGTCGACGTGCGCACGGATGTGTGGGCGCTCGGTATCATTTTGCAAGAGCTGCTCACCGACGCGCCGGTTTTTCACGGTGAATCTTTCCCGGCGGTGTGCGCGGCGATCGTTGCGGATCAGCCGATGCCGGTGCGCACCATGCGCCCGAACGTGAGCCAGCTGCTCGAATCCGTGATCGAGCGCTGCCTGCAGAAAGACCCGAAGCGCCGCTTTCAAAGCATCGACGAGCTGGAGGCAGCGCTGAGCGGCGGCGCGCAGCGCGTTTCGCTCGCCGGCAGCGAGCCTCGACCGCTCGTGTATCGCTCGCACAAGCGCTTGGTCGACGGCGCGGGGAAGCTTGCGGCAAATTCCGAAGCTTCACCCCATGCGGCTCGTTCGAGCGAGCTACAGCCGAATGACACGGACCCCACGGCTATGGTGGGTGCTCCGCGGGGCACCAGGGACGACGCGCAGACCGTGTCCGTGCCCGGCGGTCAGCCGACCCTGGAGTCGGCGAAGCTGCTCGAAGCTAGCGGCACGCTCAAAGCCACCGCGAGCCCGGATTCGCTCATCGTTCGGCTCGAGTCGCCGCAGCGCGAGCAAGCGGCGACTCGGCGCAAGGTGTGGCTGCTTTCGGCGCTCGGAAGCGCAGCACTCGCGGCCATCGTGTGGTTCAGCGCGCGACTGACCACGCAAGCTTTGCCGACTGCAAGCGCGACCGCCCCCGCTAGCGCCGCTCGCCCCTCCCCGCCAGAACCGAGCGCAACGCCAGCGCCTGCCAGCGAGGCTCCCATCGTGCCTGCGCCAGTAGCGGCGCCTTCGGCCGCACTCCCGCCCGTAACCCCGAGCGCGGTCGCGCCCCCAAGCGCAGTCGCGGCACCCGCGGCGCGCCGTCCGAAGCCTGCCCCGGCCGCTGAGAAGCGCCCGTCCCCCGCCCAGAAGCCGACCCCGACGCCAGCTACCGACATTCGCCTCGAGCGCTGATAGAACGTTCGTTTCCACATGCGCTCTCGCCTGCTCTGCCTCGCGCTGCTGGCGCTCGGGCTCGGCTTCGCCCCGCCTGCCGCCGCCGATGATCTGGCAGACGAGGCCGATCTCAAGTTCCGCCTCGGCGCGGAAGCCTACCAGCGCGGCGACTACCGAGCAGCGCTCGAGGAGTTCCTGGCTTCCAATCGGCTCGTGCCGAATCGCAACGTCGCGTACAACATCGCGCGCTGCTACGAACAACTAAAGCAGTTTCCCGAAGCGTTTCGCTACTACAGCGTCGCGCTCGTCGCGGAGGCTGACGAGGGCGCGCGTGCCCGTATCGAGCGCTCGCTGGCTGCGATCCGCAAGTTCATCGCGGTGCTCGAGATCGAGACCAGCCCGCCGGGCGCGACCATCTTCATTCAACGCCGCGATCTGGGGCCGCGCGGCAACGCGCCAGTCGCGCTCGGGCTGAAGTCGGGCGACTACTTGGTGCTGGCGGACCTGCCCGGCCATCATCCGGCACGGCTCGAGGTGCGCGGGCTCGGCGCCGGTGACACTCGCCGCATCACGCTGGTGCTCGAGCCGCTGCGCGGCACGCTCGAAATCGGCGGCCCTGCTGCGGGTGCCAGCGTGCGCGTCGATGATCGGCACGCCGCGCCCAGCTGTCAGGCGCCTTGCGAGCTGCAGCTGAACGAGGGAGAGCACACCCTGTACCTCGAGCGCCCCGGCTTCGCGCCCAGCGAGGTCGAGGTGGAGGTACACGCCAATCAGCGCCAGATCCTGCGCCCCAAGCTGGTCGCGCTCACCGGCACGCTCGTCGTCAGCAGCGATGAGCCGGGCGCGCTGATCGAAATCGACGGAGCCTCCCGCGGCTTCACCCCCCTGGTGCTGCCGCTCGAGGTGGGACCGCACCGTTTGCGCATGGCACTGCCCGGCTACAAGAGCGAGGTTCGCGACGTCGTGATCGAGCGCGGCGCCGAGAAGCACGTGGCGCTCGCGCTCACCCAAGCAGAGGAAGTGACGGCGGCCTCGCGCAGCACCGAAAAAGTCGAAGACGCCCCCAGCTCCGTCAGCATCATCGGCCAGCGCGAGCTCGCCACCATGCGCTACCCGACGATCGGCGAAGCGCTGCGCGGGTTGCCGGGCGTCTACGGCTGGAACGATCGCAGCTACCTGGCGGTCGGCTTTCGCGGTTTGGGGCGCCTCGGCAGCTACGGCAACCGCGTGCTCGTCCTGGTGGACGGGCACCCGCTCAACGACGACTGGCTGGGCTCGTCGTACGTCGGGTACGACGCGCGGGTGAGCTTGCAGGACGTGGAGCGCATCGAGGTGGTGCGCGGCCCCGGCTCGGTGCTCTACGGCACGAACGCGTTCGCCGGCGTGATCAACGTGGTCACGCGCCCCGCGCGCACGCCGGGCGCCGAGGTCTCGCTCGGCACGGCCGAAAACGGCGCCGCGCAAGCGCGCGTGCGCGCCAATGCGCCGCTCGGCCGAGACTCGGCGCTCTGGGCCAGCGCGTCGATCGCGCGCGGCAGCGGGCGCGACTATTACTTTCCCGACCTCGACCAGACCTCACGCAACGCCGACGGTTTCAGCGCCGGCACCGTCGAAGCTCGCTACACCAAGGGCTGGTTCAGCGCCGCCTGGTACCAAGAGTCGCATCACAAGCACCTGCCGAGCGGCGCCTACGAGACCATCGTCGGCGACCCGCGCACTGCGCAGACCGACTCGCGCACCTCGCTCGAGCTGAAAGCCGAGCCGCGCTTCAACAGCAGCTTGGCGATGCTGACCCGCCTGCACCTGAACAACTACCACTTCGACGGCACCTACGCGCGCCCACCCAGCGACGGCGGCGTCGAGCACGACACCTTTCGCGGCTCGTGGATCGGGCTCGAGCAGCGCTTCGAGCTACGCGCGGGCGACGCCTTCAAGCTCACGGTGGGCGGCGAAGGCCAGCTGCACGTGCAGGTCGAGCAGCAGGCCGTCGACGAGTCGAGCGTGCTGCTCGACGACTCGCGGCCCTTTCAAGTAGGCGCGGCGTACGCGCTGATCGACGTGCGCGCCCACGAGCGCTTGCTGATCTCGGCCGGCGCGCGCCTCGACGCCTACTCGAGCTTTGGTCGCTCACTGAACCCACGCCTGGCCGTGATCGGCAAGCCGTACGATCGCGGCAACACCAAGCTCATGCTGGGCCGCGCCTTCCGCGCGCCCAGCGTGTACGAGCAGTACTACAACGACGGCGGCGTCACGCAGGTCGAGAGCCCGAACATCGGACCCGAGAGCATCGTGTCGCTCGAGCTCGAGCACGCGCATCGCTTCTCGCCTACCGTGGTGGGAACGGCCGCCGTGTTCGGCAACTACGTCAAGGGCTTGGTGCTCAGCGCCGGCCAAGGTGACGAAACCGACCCACTCCACTACGTCAATTCTCAAGCGCCGATCGGCACCTTCGGCGCCGAGCTGGGGCTCCGCCGCGATTGGCGGCAAGGCTACATGCTCGCCGCCAGTTACAGCTTCCAGCGCTCGCGCTTCTTGAAAGACAGCTCGCTCGGTGGCTTGCTGCGCTTCGAGCAAAACCCCGAGTTTCGCCGGGTGGCCAACGCGCCCGAGCAGCTCGCGTCGATCAAAGGCGCCTTGCCCTTGCTGGGCCGTTCGCTCACCTTGGGCTCACGGCTCAGCGTCGAAGGTGGGCGTTTCGATCGCAACGAACGCGCCGGCGACGCGCCTCAGGGTCAGAGCGAAGCGTTCGCGCTTTGGGACGTGGTGCTCTCGGGTCGCGAAGAGCGGCTCGGCTTTTCGTGGGCAGTCGGCGTGTACAACGCCTTCGACTGGCGCTACTCGCTACCCGTGAGCGCCGAGTTCGCTCAAACCAGCATCGAGCAAGACGGCCGCACCTTCCTGCTCTCCGCCGAGCTCGCGTTTTAGCGATTGTCCCTGAATTGGTCACTCTCACGTGCCCGTAAACGTGCCCGATGGTCCGTGAGGAGTCGTGGGACATGTTTCGTTGGTA
>JBEHXA010000183.1:0-12128 GCA_048498935.1 Myxococcota bacterium | reverse complement strand
GCCACCGCCACCTCGAAGAGTACGGCTGGCCCGGGAACGTGCGCGAGCTGAAGAACTCGGTCGAGCGCGCTCGTTTGCTCTGCGGCGACGGTCGACTCATGCCCGATCACTTTCCGACCGAGCGCGAGCTGCTCAACCCCGCGCCCGATCTGGCAGACTCCTGGCTCGACGAAGACGCGCCCACGAAGGTTCGGCGCCGCTCGTCCCTCAACTGGAACCCGCGCCCCGACGATCACGCCGCGCTGGTGGAGGCGCTCAACGCCTGCGGCGGTAACCAAACCCGCGCCGCAGAAATGCTGGGAATTTCGAGGCGAACTCTGGTCAATCGCCTCAACGAGCTCGACCTGCCGCGCCCGCGCAAAGGTCGCTGACACTCATCGTGGCGCCGCTCGAGAGCGGGGTGAACGACCGGCTTTAGAAGGCGGCGCCAATACCAGCGTAGGCGGCAGGGCCGACCTTCGTGGTGTCGCTCAAGCGATAGCGCAGCGCGGAGATGCCGCCGCCGAGCGTTGCTGAAAAGTTGCTGATGCTGGCGACGAGCAGTGGGCCACCGGTGGTGCGCCAGTCGGGCTCATCCAGCGGCTCGGTTTGATCGCGTTCGAGATCGATCTGGAAATTGCCGTCGAGGCCGAGTCGAAAGTTTTGCGACAGCCGCTGCATGAACGCGAGGCTAAGAGCGGCGTTCTGCTCGTTGTCCTCCAAGCCGTGGCCATACTCCGCGCTGGCCAGCAGCAGGGTACCGCCGAACGAGCGCGAGAGCGCGAAACCGGCGGCCACACCCGGAACGGTGTTGAAGCCGTTCGACTCGAAGCGACCGAGCAAGCTCAGGTTCAGTCCGTACTTGCTTTGCTCGAGCGCGTCGAAGAAGCCGCCGACGAACGGTCGGCTCTTGTCGCCGACGCCATCGTAGCTCACTCCCGCTCGCAGACCGACGGGCCCCTGAATCGTGGCTTCGGCCTCGGCCTTGACCAGCGCGCTCGAACTGCTCGCGTCGTAGCCCGAAAGCACTTTGCCCGTGACCTTGCGCTGTGCGTGGTGGGCACTAGGGCTGAACGGCAGAAACGCGCCGTCGTTCACGGCCGCTTCACCGGCGGGGACGCGCGAGGTCTCGAGCTTGTCGCGTGGAGCTTCTGCCGATTGTGCCGCAGCGCTCAGAGGTAGCGACATGAGCAGCAGTGCAGCAGCGCCAGTTGCGCGCCTGAGCTCCGGGGTCGAAGTGCGAACGATCATGGGTCTTCCCTTCGCTGCGGTGAATGTTGGGTACCATGAATTCGCCGCATCACGCTGGTGGAATTTCGTTGTAAGGGAGGGTCATGAGTCGCACGTTCGCGGCGCTTGTCGCGTCGGTTTCCATTTCAGTCGTCGCGTGCTCGAAAGCGCCGGACCCGCGCCTCCTCTACGTGAGCGCGGAGGACAGCGGCGAGGTAGTGGTGGTGGATCCGACGAGCGCGCAAGTAACAGCGCGCATCGCGGTCGGGAAACGTCCGCGCGGCATCCGTGTTTCGCGCGACGGTAGGCGACTTTTTGTGGCCCTTTCTGGCTCGCCGCGTGGCGGCCCCAACGTCGACGAGTCCACGCTCCCTCCGGCCGATCGCGCGGCCGACGGCGTGGGAGTCGTGGATCTCGCTTCGAAAAAGCTCGAGCGGACGCTGCCGAGCGGTCAAGATCCGGAGAGCTTCGACCTCTCGCTCGACGGCAAGACGCTCTACGTTTCGAACGAAGAAACGGCGCAGCTGAGCGTGCTCGACGTTGAAGCTGGCAAGATCGTTCGACAAGTAGCCGTCGGCAAAGAGCCGGAAGGCGTCACGCTGCGCCCGGACGGCCGCGCGGTATATGTCACATCCGAAGCGGACAGCGTGGTTAGCGCTGTGGATACGAAGAGCTTCGCGGTGCTCGCGACGATCCCGACCGAGCTGCGCCCGCGCTCCATCGTGTTCACTGCAGACGGACGCAAAGGTTTCGTAAGTAACGAGCTCTCCGGCAGCCTTACCGTTTTCGATGCCAACGAAAACAAAGTGGTCAGCACCATTCAGATCGACTCGAAGAAGCCCGTGACACTCCGCCCCATGGGGATGGCACTCTCGCGCGATAGTAAATTCTTGTACGTTTCAACCGGTCGTGGCGGCGCCGTGGCACTCGTAAATGTCGACAAAATGGCGGTAGAACGCGTGATCGAAGGGGTAGGGGCTCGACCCTGGGGCATCACGCTCGGCGCGAGCGGTGACAAGATTTTCACTGCTAACGGTTCGTCGGATGACTTGGCCGTCATCGACACGACATCCGGCAAGGTGGAGCAGCGCATCAAGATCGGCGGGCTCCCCTGGGGTATAACCAGCGGGGCGAAATGATCGCTCGTCGCGCTTCGGTTTCGTGTTAGCTCTGATGGAGGAGACGCCACATGACGACCTGGACCAAACCGGAATTCTCTGAAATCGACATGAGCGCCGAAATCGGATCGTACCAGGAAGACTTCGACCCGCGCGAAGACTGGACCGATCGCGTCTCGCTCGAGTCGACGGAAGACGCAGCAATCGCCGGCTAACGGCGCGCTGCCTGCAACATGTTGGTTCGTGTCCTCGGCTCGGCCGCTGGCGGAGGCTTTCCTCAGTGGAACTGCGGCTGCGCCAACTGCACGGGTATGCGCGCCGGTACGCTGCGCGCCGTAGCCCGGACGCAGGAGTCCATCGCGGTCAGCGCTGACGGCCGCTCCTGGTTCTTGGTCAACGCTTCGCCCGAGATTCGCCAGCAAATCGAGGGTTTTTCGGGGCTTCATCCGCGCCGCCTGCGCGATACGCCGATCGCCGGCATCGTGCTGACGAACGGGGACCTGGACCATTGCCTGGGCCTGCTGTCCCTACGGGAGTCGCAACCGCTCAGCCTGTACGCGACTGAGCGCGTGCGGCGCGGCTTCTGCGAGCAGAATCGACTGTATCGAACGCTCGAGCGGTTCAAAGGCCAAGCTACTTGGCATACACTGGAGCTCGGCGCCGAGCGGCCTCTGCTAGTGGAGGGGCGCGAGTCTGGGCTCAGCGTGCAAGCGTGGCCAGTGCCTGGGCGAGGTCCCCTGCACTTGGCCGACCTAGGGGCGCAGCCGAGCGACAACGTCGGTTTGCGCATCACCGAGCGCGCGAGCGGCGCGGCTTTAGCCTATTTGCCTGCAGTGGCGGGGCCGACAGCGCAGTTGAGCTCGGTCGTTCACGGCGCTAGCGCGGTGTTGTTCGACGGTACCTTCTGGTCGAACGACGAGCTGACCGGCAAGGGCGTCGGGACGCGCAACGCGGCAGACATGTCTCACTGGCCGCTCTCGGGTGAGGCCGGCAGTCTGCGATTTTTGCGCGAATGTGGCGTGAAAACGAAGGTTTTCATCCATATCAACAACACCAACCCAATCCTCCGCGACGACTCGTCGGAGCGCGCCGAGGTCGAAGCAGCTGGCGTTCAGGTCGCGTTCGACGGCATGGAGCTCGCGCTATGACCGAGGCAAAGCCCGCGCTCCCGCGTGAAGCGTTCGTGGAATGGCTGCGCAGCGAAGGCCGCGAGCGCTACCACGACCACCACCCCTTCCACGTGCGCATGCACCAGGGGCAGCTCAGCCAGCGCTCGCTGCAGCTCTGGGTGCAGAACCGATTTTACTATCAGACGCGCATCCCGATCAAAGACGCGCTCATCCTCTCCAAGTCTGAAGATCCTGGGTTTCGCCGCTCTTGGATCCGGCGCATCAACGACCACGACGGCGCGCGTGCTGGAGAGGGCGGGCTCGAGCTGTGGCTGAGGTTGGCCGAAGGCGTAGGCCTGTCTCGAGACAGCGTGCAGAGCCTCGAGCACGTCCTGCCCGGGGTGCGTTTTGCCTGCGACGCCTACGTCACGTTCGTGCGCGAGCACAGCTTGCTCGAGGCGGTAGCGTCGTCCCTTACCGAGTTTTTTGCGCCTGATTTGATGACTCGGCGCATCGCCGCTTGGGAGCAGCACTACCGCTGGCTCGAGCCAAGCGCCATCGACTACTTCCGTTCTCGTGTGCCGCGCGCTACCGCTGATTCGAAGGAAGCGATCGAGTTTGTGGTGCAGCAGGCCACGACGTACGAGCTCCAGAGTCGTTGCGTCGCGGCGTTGGTGCGCAAGACGGAGATCTTGTGGCACCTGCTCGACTGCGTGAGCACCCGGGAGGCCGAGCTCGAGGCCGCCGGCCGATGAAGCTGGATTCCGACAGTCGCCCGAAGCTCGCCCCTCGTGCCAAGCTGCGGCGCGATCACGTGACCGGGGAGCAGGTGCTGCTCTATCCGGAAAAAGGGTTGGTGCTGAACGCGAGCAGCGCGGCCATCGCGATGCGCTGCACGGGCGACCTGACCGTCGCCGAGATTGCCACGCAATTGAGCCGTGAGTTCGGCGAGGCCGACGTCCCGCGGCTCGAGCAGGAGGTCCTCGAATTTTTGACTGCGCTCGCGCAGCGCGGCCTCCTGGCGGAGCCTGCATGAGCGCGTCGTCGCTGGCGGGCCGGCCGTACACGCTGATCGCCGAGCTTACTTACCGGTGCGCCCTACGCTGTCTGTACTGCTCCAACCCGGTGGACTTTGCCGCCCGCAAGGACGGCCTACAAACCGCGGAATGGCTCGGTGTTTTTCGCCAGGCTGAGGCGCTGGGCGTGCTTCAGCTCAACCTCTCGGGCGGTGAGCCGCTGTTTCGAGCCGACCTCGAGCAGCTGGTAGCAGGGGCTCACGATCTCGACCTGTACGTGAACTTGATCACGAGTGGCGTGCCGCTGGAGCGGGATCGCTTGGTAGCACTGCGCGATGCTGGCTTGAGCAGTGTACAGCTGTCACTGCAAGACACGACCGGCGCAGGGTGTCGCGCCATCGCCGGTCGCGACGATCTCGAGCACAAGCTGCGTGTTGCCGCGTGGGTCAAAGAGCTGGGTCTGCCGCTCACGATCAACGTCGTGCTGCACCGCCAGAACTTGAGCCACATCAGCGAGCTCGTGACACTAGCGGAGCAACTAGGTGCAGAACGCCTCGAGCTCGCCAACACGCAGTACTTGGCGTGGGCTCTCGAAAATCGCGCAACGCTCCTGCCCTCGTCCGAGCAGCTGGCCGAAGCGCGTGTCGTGGCACAAGCGGCCAAGGCGAGGCTTCGGGGCAAGATGGACGTTCTGTTCGTACTGCCCGACTATTTTTCAAATCGTCCCAAGCCCTGCATGAATGGTTGGGGGCAGCGTTACATTCTCATCAACCCCGAAGGTTTGATGCTGCCGTGCCACCTCGCGCACACCTTGCCCGGGCTTCAGTTCGATAACGTCAAGCAGCGGCAGATGGCCGAAATTTGGCGGGAATCCGCCGCGTGGAACGCTTTTCGCGGCGAGCAATGGATGCGCGAGCCGTGTCGAAGCTGCGAGCACCGCGAAGAAGATTTCGGGGGCTGTCGTTGCCAAGCGTTTCACTTGACGGGTGATGCTACGCGCACCGACCCGACGTGTTCGCTCTCACCGGATCACGGGCTGATCGAGACTGCGCGTCATGACGCGCGCGAGCAGCTCGTGCAAATCACGCCGCGCTACCGTGTGAGTTCCATCAAGCGCGGCGACTAGTTTCCGTACGGCACCGTCGTTGCTCGTGCGTACGCAAATGCGCCACGCATGAAACGAATGCGACATTCAACGCGTTCGTGCACATCGACAAACGTTACAAATAAAATGAACCACGCAGCATTCGATCGCTGGCGTGCGCTCGGATCTCACGACGCAACCAAATCGATGCTTGACAGCAGACGACGCTGCGTTGTTTTGTGTGCGCGCTCGACGCAAGTCCAGACGGGCGAAGTTTTGTTTCGCCCGACGGAGGCCCATGCTCGCACACGCCAAAGTTTCGCGGCTCTTTTCTCGTTTTTCTGCGGTTGTCGGCTGCTTTGCGCTGAGTGCGCTCGGTATCGCGACCGCCAGCTGCGAACGCAGCGGCACCGAGGAAGAGGTTCGCACTCGGTACGAAAACCTGGTTTCCCCGAACAACGCCATCACGCAGGCGGGTGATGAAGCGCGAACCGGCTGGTTCCCCGATCAGCCCGGACTGGATCCAGCGACGGTCGGCGGTCCGAACTTCAAGCGCTTGTTCAAGACGGCGCTGCCGCTCACGCCCGGCGAGCAAGTGCTGGCGCAGCCGCTCGTCTACAACGGCAAGGTGCTGGTCGCCACCGAGGCGAACAACTTGTACTTGCTCGATGCGAACACCGGCGCCATCACGAATCAGCGTGCGCTCGGCGGTGCCTTCAACCCGCAGAACAACGGTATCGGGTGCGGTGACATCACGCCCACCGTCGGCATCACCGGCACGCCGGTCATCGACAACGCGACCGGCACCGCGTACTTCCTGTCGAAGAGCGACACCGGCGTCTGGACCATGCACGCTATCGACGCGAACACGTTGGCCGAGCGTGGCGCGCCGTGGCCCGTCACGCTCTCCGGTACCGCGCAGAACGACGCGACCGCGACCTTCAACGCCAAGTTTCAGCATCAGCGCCCCGGCCTGCTGCTGATGAACGGCGTGGTGTACGCCGGTTTCGGCGCGCACTGCGATATCGGCGATTATCGCGGCTGGATTTTCGGCGTGTCGACTGCCGGTGTCATCAAGGCCCGCTTCACCGACGTGGCGAACTCTGCCCCGACCGTGCGCGGCAACGGCATCTGGATGTCGGGCGCTGGCCTCTCGTCGGACGGCAACGGCCGCATCTTCTTCTCGACCGGCAACGGCTACGCTGCCAACCCGTATCCCAATCCGCTCCCGGGCAACACGCCGCCCGGCGATTTGGAAGAAGCAGTGGTGCGCGTCAACGTTCAGGCCGACGGCAGCTTGAAGTCGACGGACTTCTTCGCGCCGTTCAACGCGACCGCGCTCAACGGCGGCGACTCCGACCTGGGGTCCGGCGGCGTGGTGTTGCTGCCTTCGCAGTTCGGCACCGCAGCCATTCCGCACCTGGCCGTGGTGGCCGGCAAGGGCGGCGACTTCTACCTGCTGAACCGCGACAACTTGGGCGGTCACAAGCAGGGAGCCAACGGCGGCGACGCAGCGCTGGCGGTCGTGCCGCTCGGCGGCGCCACCTGGTCGCGCGCCGGCGTGTGGCCGGGCGAGGGCGGCTACGTCTACCAGATGACGAACGGCGGCACCTCCACCACCGGCTTCCGTCTGCAAGTGTTGAAGTACGGGACCGACGCGCAGGGCAAGCCGACGATGACCATCGTGGGCCGCGCCCCCGACAACTTTGGAGCCTATTCCGGCTCGCCCATCGTGACTTCGAACGGGACGAACGCGGGCAGCGCGCTCGTTTGGGCGACCAACCTCACGAGCGAGCTCCGCGTTTACGACGCCGTGCCCGTCAACGGTAACCTCAACATTCGCTTCCGCGACGCATACGGCAACCAGGCCAAGTTCACGACCATCGGCGTGGGCTCGGGCAAGGTGTACGTCGGTTCGGGCGACGGCTTCGTGATCGGTTACGGCGCCGGCGCCGCGCCGGTCACCGGTAACCCGGTGTCGTTCGGTACGGTCACGGTCAACCAGACCAAGACGCTCACCGCCACCATCACGGCACAGCAAGCCGTCACGGTCACCGGCCTGGGCACGTCGAACGCGGCGTTCACCTTGGGCGCCAGCACCCCGGGCCTTCCGGCAAACCTGGCTGCCAATCAAACCATTACGGTGCCTGTCACCTTCAAGCCGACGGCCGCGCAGGGTTACACGGCTTCGCTCAACATCACCACGCAGTCGAACGGTGTGGGCACGGTCTCGCTTTCGGGCACCGGGCAGGTGACGGGGCCGCAGCTCGTGGCTACCCCGGCGAACGTGAACTTCGGTGGTATCGCAACCGGCACGTCGTCGAGCAGGAGCGTGGTGCTGCAAAACGCCGGCAACCAAACGCTCACTTTCTCGGGCTTCACGGCTCCTGCCGCGCCGTTCTCGGCCACGGGCGTGCCTGCGTCCGGCGTCACGCTGGCTGCTGGTGCGAGCGTCACCGTAACGACGACCTACTCGCCGACCCAAGGCGTGACGTCGACGAGCAACCTGATCATCAACAGCAACGGCGGTAACGTGAACATCCCGCTCACCGGCACGTCCGGTGCGCCGCCGCAGCTCGTGATCACCCCGCTCGCCAACGACTTTGGTACCGTCACCGCCGGCACGAACAAGACGATGAGCTTCACCGTCAAGAACAACGGCGGCATCGATCTCACCATCACCAAGAGCAAGCCGCCGGCGCTCGGCAAGTTCGTGGCGCAGACCACCTTGACCGAGGGCGCAACGATCACGCCGGGTCAGACCTTGACCGAGACCGTGTCTTTCACGTCGGCCGCGACCGGTACCTTCACCGATACTTGGGAAATCACCGGCAACGACACGTCGGGTCTGCAAACCGTCACGTTCAGCGCGAACGTGACGGCCGCGCTCACCGCGCTTTCGCGTACGGGGTGGACCGCGACTGCTTCCGCCACAGGCGGTGCAGACGTGGCGGCCAACGCGCTGGACGGTGCCGGGGGCACACGCTGGAGCACCGGCGCAGTGCAGTCCGGCGCAACCACGCAAACCTTCACGGTCGATATGCTGGCCGCCAAGACTTTCAGCCAAATCACGCTGGATTCTGGCGGTGACTACGCGCGCAGCTATCAGGTGTACGCGTCGAACGACACGGCCAACTGGGGCACTGCGATCGCGACCGGTACCGGCACTGCCGCGCTCACTACCATTACGTTTGCTGCCAAGACTGCGCGGTACATCCAGATTCGCCAGCTCACCAGCGCGGGCACGGGTTCGTGGTGGTCCATCTACGAGCTCAACGTGTACGGCACCAGCGGCGGTGGCGGTGGCACCAACCCCGGTGACCCGTACCCGCGCGGCACCTGGGTCGTGAGTGCCTCGGCAGTCGGCGGAGCAGATACGCCCGACAAGGCGATCGACACGACGGCTGGCACGCGCTTCAGCTCGGGCCTAGCGCAGTCGGTCGCAACGACTCAGACGTACACCGTCGACATGGGAGTCGCGCAGGCCTTCGACAAGATCACGCTGGATTCTGGCGGTGACTACGCGCGCAGCTACCAGGTGTACGCGTCGAACGACACGGCCAACTGGGGCACCGCGATTGCGACCGGAGCAGGCGCCGGCGCCATCACGACCGTCACGTTTGCCTCGAAGACGGCGCGTTACATTCAGATTCGCCAGCTGACCAGCGCCGGAGCAACGGCCTGGTGGTCGATCTACGATCTGAACGTGTACGCGGCCGCGGGCGGCGGTGGCGGCACTGCGCTGTCCCGCACTGGTTGGGTCGCGACCGGCACTGCAGGCGGTGACCCGCCCGCGAACGCCATCGACGGCAACGCTGCCAGCCGTTTCTCGACGGGCGCCGCGCAGGTCAACGGCCAGTTCTTCCAGGTCGACATGCTCGCCACGAAGACCTTCAAGTCGATCACGCTCGACGCCACGGCTAGCGCTGGGGACTACCCGCGGGGCTACCAGGTGTTCGTGTCGGCCAACGGCACCAGCTGGGGGACGGCCATCGCCTCCGGTGCGCCCACCTCGGCTGTCGTCAACATCACGTTCGCAACGCAGACGGCGCGCTACATCAAGGTCGTGCAGACCGGTACGGTCACGCCGAACTGGTGGTCGCTCTGCGAGTTCAACGTCTACAACTGACCTCTAAAGTCCTCTTCGAGCTTGGCCGGGTGCTGGCTACGCGACACGGGTCGCAGTACAACCAGCTCCGGCCATGCCAGCGCCTGCCCAGCGTCGGAGGAAGATGGACATCAGTCTGTGGATTCTGCTCGCCCTGACCGTCGGTTTGCTCGTGGTCGCGTTCGTGAAGAATCGTGAGCTCCCGGGGCTCGGGCTGCTCGCCGCGACGAAGATGGTGCGCGGTGTTTGGCTAGAGTTGGCGCTCGGCTTCGTGCTCGCCGGGTTGCTCGAGGTGCTGATCCCCAAACCGATGCTGGCCACGTGGCTCGGTGACAAGGAGCTCGGTCGCAGCATGATGGTGGGATGGGGCATCGGGCTGCTGCTGCCGGGCGGGCCCTATGTGCTCTTTCCGGCCGTCGCCGGGCTCGTTCAAAAGGGTGCTGCTGCCGGGCCCTTGATCTGCTTGCTGAGCGCAAAGACGCTCGTGAGCCCGATCCGAACGTTGACGTACGAAGCGCCGCTCTTGGGCTGGCAGCTCACGCTCGCGCGCTTCATTCCCGGCGTGCTTGCGCCCCCGCTGCTCGGGCTGATCGGGCACTGGTTGTTCGGCGTGCTGCGGGCGCGCTAGTCGGGCGCTCGGGAAGGTGGTGACCGCTCGTCACCATTGTTACGTCCGGCGATGCTCTCAATAGGCGCTCCGGTCGAATTGGCTGTCCTCGGTAAAATTCCCGACGAGTCGAAATCGACGGTTCCGAAAGGAGAAACCAGATGATCGTTTCGGGGTCGAAGGTCTCGTGGGTTGGTCTGTCATTGGCAGCGTTGCTGGGGTGCACGGACGACGCGCCGACTACGCCCGACATGTCGGGCACGACTGCCGGGAGCGGGGGCTCTGGTGCGGGGGCGGTTGGTACGGCGGGAGGAGGTGCGGCCGGCAAGGGTGGCGCGGGCGCCGCGACGGCAGGCACCAGCACGAGCGCTGGCGCGACTCAAATAGGCGGCATGGGCGGCTCCGGCGGCTCAGTGGCGAGCGTCGCTGGCGGTGGCAATGGCGGCGCTGGTGGCAGCGGTGGTCAGAGCGCGGCCGGTAGCACCAACGGTGGCAGCGGCGGCGCCGCCACGAAGCCGAGCGAGGGCTGCGGGATGGCGGCGAGCCAGGACCAAGGCATGTACGTGCAGCACGACATCACCTCTGGCAATGCCGCGCGCTCCTATCGCCTCCGCCTCCCCAACGACTACGCACCGATGCGAGCGTACCCGCTGATCGTGCTCGGGCACGGTTGCACCGGCAACGGCGGTACACCATTTCCGATGGAGCAAGCGTCGAAGGACGACGCGATCGTGGTCGCGTTGAAGTCCGTCGGCGAGTGCTTCGAGTATTCCCCAACGGGTCCCGACGTTACGTACTTCGACGACGTGCTCGCTGAGGTGTCGGGCGAGCAGTGTGTGGACCGAGCCCGAGTGTTCATGGCCGGCTTCAGCAGCGGGTCGTGGCTCACGCACACCGTCGGCTGCGTGCGTGCGGGCGTGCTGCGCGGCCAGGGCAATGCCTCCGGCAACCAGGTCAACTTGCAAAACTGCGCCGGGCCCATCGCTGCGATGTTTGCGCACGACGTGAACGACGACCAAAACTCGTTCGCCGGAGCCGAAAGAGCGCGCGATCGGATCCTCGCCAAGAACGGCTGCGGCACCGAAACACAGCCTTACGACTGGGACGGCGACCCCAACACGCCTTCGACCTGTGTGCAGTATCAAGGCTGCATGCCGGGATATCCCGTCGTTTGGTGCCCAACCATGGCGGCTCAGGGCAAGCCGACTCACAACAACCAGGCGCCGATCAGCACGGTAGGGTTCTGGCGCTTCTGGTCGAGCCTGTGAGCGACGCTCGGTAGCCGCTTCCGTTGGGAGCGGAGTTGGCCCGGCGCCGGCCGCAGAGGCCCCCATTTTGTCACCCGCGAAGGTGACCAAGCGGTTACGCTCTCGGCGTGCAAGAGGTCAGGGGCCGGATCTGGTTCGGAGTGGCGCTGGCAGCGTTGGCGCTAGGTTGCTCGAGCGAACCGCTGTCGAAAGATGACGAGCGCGACGAAGTCGGCCCGCAGCCCGTGCCGGAATGCCCGACCATCGACACGACGCCGTGCGATACCCGCGACGCCGATTGCCAGGACCGCTTGCTCAGCCTGGCCGCGTGCATGTACGGCGTCGACACCAAGCCCAACGTGCCGATCGAAGTCGTGAGCGAGGAAGCGCTCATCGAGGAGCTACAGTCGCAAGCACCGGACGGCGCGAGCACGACGGATCCACGCACGGTGCATTTCGAGAAAGCGCTGGTGGAGCTCGGGCTCATCCAAGTGGGGAATTTGACCGAAGGCGGTGGTCACGTCGAAGACCTGGTGAGTCGCATCGACGGCATCTACCAAAGTCCCACCGCGGGGATTCGGCTGGTGGATCGCGGCATGCCTCGCGATGACGCGGTATCGAATTCGACCT
>JBEHXA010000182.1:0-12219 GCA_048498935.1 Myxococcota bacterium | reverse complement strand
TGATGTCGGAAGACATGCCTGCACCGGTATCCTTCACCGACAGCCGCACCAGGCGGCGGTCGCTCGGAGCGTGAGCAGTCGCGTCCTCAGTCGAGGCGCGCGCCGTTTCCAGCTCCAGCGTGCCGCCCGCCGGCATCGCGTCGCGCGCGTTGACGATCAGATTGACCAAAACCTGCTCGATTTGAGCCGGGTCGGCGTTCACGCGCGGCAGCGTCGGATCGAGCGACCAACGCAGCTCGATCGCCTCGCCCACGAGCGGCCGGCAAATGTGCTCCAGCTCCGCGATGGTGCGGTTCAAGTCGATCACGCGCGGCGTCAGCACCTGACGCCTGCTGAACGCCAATAGCTGCCGCGTGAGGGCGTTGGCGCGCGCTGCGGCGGCCTCGATCTGACTCAAGACCTCACGGCGCGGGTCGCCCACGTCCGTCATTTTGACCGTCACATCGCAAGCGCCGACGATCACGGCGAGCAAGTTGTTGAAGTCGTGAGCCACACCGCCTGCCAAAAGCCCGGTCGCCTCCAGGCGCTGCGCGTGCAGCTGCTCGAGCTGCTTCTCGGCGGCGCTGCGCTCCGCCAACAAGTCGCGCAGCTCGGCGTTGGCTTGCATCAGCTCTTGTGAGCTCAAGTCGAGCGACCGCTCCAGCATCTGCCGGCTCATGTCGTAATCCCGATACGCGGCGTCGACCGCCGTGAGCAGACGCTGCTGTGCCTCGTCGAGCTCTGCCACCGACACCTGCGAGCGGCGCAATTGGCGGGCTAGCAGGCTATGCAGTGGCTCACGCGAGTCCCTCGGCATTTCGATGCCGGTATTCTCCGGCACGCGCTGGGGCTGTCAAATCTACTATAGAAACCCTGCGCCTCAGATGCAGGTCCACTTGCCCTGGTAACAGCCGCAGCCCGAGTTGGCGCCGCCACCGTAGGGACAGATGCCGATGGAATCGCCGCAAGCGGCACCGTTCATCGGCTTGGTCGTCGGACAATCGATCTCGCCGATCTGCCCCGTGCCACCCGTACCGGTCACGTTGAAGCAGTTCCACTTGTTCTGGGCGCACGCGCAAACGTCCGAGCCCGCGATGCAGGGCGTCGTGTTGGCCTCACATGCGGAGCCCTGTTCCGGCACCGGATCACAAGCGTAGTCTTCCGGGTTGAAGGCGCCGCCGAAGCCACCGAAGCCGGTGCCACCGATGCTGGGCCCGGTGCCGCCGCTCGCCTTGCCGCCGGTGCTGCCGCTCGCCTTACCGCCGCTCGAGCTGCCAGCGCTCGAAGCGCCGCCCTTGCCGCCGCTGCCGGAGCTGCCTTTGCCGCCGGAGCCGCCCTTGCCGTTGCCACCGCTCTCGTCGTTACCGCCGCAGGCCAGGACCGCCGCGAAGGCGAACAGCACCGCAGAGCCCAGAAGACCGGTCGTCGTGCGCATGCGCGCATTTTACCAGGCGCGGCGCGCCCGTGGAACCCGGGAAGCGCCGCGCTCACCGAGCGGCCGCGAAAAGTGATCCTGACGAGCGGTGCGACTCAAAAGTTGTGACGATTCTGCTTCAGTTCCCGCCGAGCGGCACGCTTTGGAGCACGTCAGAAAGGCTCGCGAGCGGCGCCACCTGGTACTGGGTATCGCTGATGCCGATGGCGTAGTCGTCCATGAAAATGCTGCGCTTCACGTCGGAAGTGCCCGAAGTCCACCAGTTGTTGCACGAAAAGCCGGATCCGTATTGGGCAACGACGCTCTCGGTGTTCACGAACGGCATGCGGCCGTGCTCCTTGATGCCCTGCTCGAGCGAGACATCGAACACCATGAGCCCGCTGAAAGTCAGCGCGTCGCCGTAAACGCCGTCGTCACCACCCGTGCAGACGCTCATCGGCAGCGCCAGCATGCCTTTGGAGGGAAAGTAGTTGAAGGCTAGATGATTCGTGAGCCCCTCGGAAGCTGACCCGCGCGTACCGATGGTCGTCTTGTGTAGCAGCATCGGGTTCTTGAGGTCGCTCACGTCGAAGATCTGCAGCTGGATGCCGTCGAAGTAAGCAAAGGAGCCGTGATCGTCCGCGTCGAAGCCGACAGCCAGCAAGTGGTTCTGATCCATGGGGTGCATGTACGTGGAAAAGCCCGGTATCTTGAGCTCGCCCAACATTTGCGGCTGCGCTGGCGTCGTGAGGTCGAACACGAACAGCGGGTCAGTCTTCTTGAAGGTGACGACGAACGCGCGCGTGCCGTCGAACCGCACGGAACGAATGTCTTCGGTCGGCGCGATGCCTCCGATGTTGCCGAGTTGAGCGAAGGTGCCCGACTGTTCCGACAGCGTCACCAGGTTGCTGTTCACGGTCGGCGACGGCACCCAGCCGCTGCTGGTGGCCATGCGCAGCACGCCGTCGAGCTCATCCATGCTGAACTGATTGAGGACGTGCCCGGGCACGAGCGCACTACCGCGGTAACCGGTGCTGAGCCCATCCAGCGCGAACTTGTGCACCGTGCTGAAGTCGGTATTGGCGTCGGTAGCGTGCGCGATGAAGTCTCCGCCGTCCGCTCCGTCGGTGGCCAGGTACAGTGCGCTCGCTGAAGAGTACACGTAGCCGGGCTTGCCCGCGATCAGCGTGCGGGTCGGATCTCCGAGCGTATCCAAATCGAAGCTCACCACCGACACGAAGCTCAGCCCCTGCGCGGCTTGCGCGGCGAGGGCGTTGTCACAGCTGCTCACGTCCTCTTCCACGGCTGAGGCGCCTTCGAAGCGCTTGACCCAAGGCAGAAAGCTCGAGGCCGGCGCAGAATCGACGGCTTCGTCGGCTTGCTTGGAGCGCTCCGCGTACTGCGCGGCGAGCTCTTCGGGCGAGTCGGCCTTGAGGGTGAGATCGATGCCGGGCAGCGATGTCGAGTTGCCGTCCTGAACGACCGTATACACATAAGGTCCCACCCGGCGCGACGCGACGTAGCCACCCGAGAACGCGAAGCGCTTGAGCTCGATCGGCGAGCTCGGATCCGACACATCGAACACGATCACCATCGTTTGCCCCGGCTCTGCAGAGAAGCGACAGTCGTAGCCGTAGGTACAGCCTTGGTTCGAGGTCGCGCCGCCCCCGCTGGTGCCCATCTGGGTGTAGACCACGAGCTTGTCGCCCGACAGAAATAGCCGACGAGGTACGCCGGGCAGCGGCAAGAGCTTCACCTCTTTGGTCTCGGGCGCGGGCCACGCATCGATCACGTGCAGGCCTGCCGGCGACAGGATGTAAACGTGCTCGGCGTCGTTCTTGACGAAGTCCGCTTCGTCGACGCCCGCTACCTGGTTGTTGGTGGTCGAATACTCCTCGGCGCCCTCTTCTTGAGGACTGGGATCGAGGGTCGGCACGTTGGCGGGCGGTGAAGGCAAGCCACCGGGTTGCCCCGAGCTCGCGAAGCCCGACCCACCAGTGCCGGCTGAATAGGTGGGCTGACTGCAGTAAGACACCTGCTTGCCATCCTGAAAATACTTCACGCTCGTCTTGCCGACGCACTTGTCTTGCGTGATGAGCCGCTGCCCCTGGTCGAGCGCGCTGCGCTGCGACGCCTTCAGCGCCGGCCGCCGCAGCGCCGCGAGGCCTTCGCAGTCCGTGGGGATGAGGGCAACCTGAGCAGCGCTGGGAGCCGATCCCGGAAGCGCAGGGCTTTGGCTCGGCAGAGCCGGCGTCGCGCCCTGGGTGGGCCCCTTCAGCAGCTCCGCACTGCACTCCCATTCCGGGTCGATCGACACGGTGATGGTTTCGCAGCCGGCGCCGCGCTGCACCTCCGTGACCTTGCCCCCGTCGACCTGGTCACCGATCTGATACTGATAATGAGGGCCGCTGTCGTCGTCGCAAGCCGTACCCAGCGTTGCTAGCAGCGCGACTCCTACCTGACCGATCCAAGCCTTGGTTCCCATGGTGCTCTCCTCCGCTGCGCCACCAATGAGCACGATTCGTGCCGCGGGCCGGATCGCAAAATCTCCGCCAAATTGGCCGATCCCGAGTAGTTCCCACGCTCGACCCGGCACAGAACGGCACAGTTATCTCGGGCGAGCTGAGCCTGGATTAGCATGGCGCCACCCCAGATGAGCGAGCCCGAGACGAAAGCTTCCAGGTCGGGCTACGCCATGCTGATCGCGACCGTGGCCGCGCTCGCGCTGTGCATTGCGTTGCTCGGCATCATGCGCCGCGCCGCGATCGTGGCGGTGCTGGTTGGCTGGAAATGGCTGAGCGCCGGTGAGGCGCGGGAAGGAGGGCTGGCCTACTTCATTCTGCACGTCGTGCCGCAGCTGCTGGTGATGGGCCCCCCGTTGAGCGCGGTGGTCGCGCTCGCCTGCGGTATTCATTTCATCTCTCGAAAAGGCAGGTTGTCGCGACGGGCTAGGCTGATTTGGATACTGGCCCTCGGCGGAGCGACGCTGGGCTGGCCCGTGGCGTGTAGCTGCGTATCACTCCAAGGGTTGGCGGAGTCGGGACAGCCGAGCACCAACTAGCTCCGCCGCCCCACGCATGGCGGGCCAAAACGCGCCGAATGCGAGCGGCTCCCGGAGCAAGCGCTCCTCAGCGAGGTAGACGATCACAGTGGGCTCCACCCCGCTGGCTGCGATAGTCACATGTTCGCGCAGTCAAAATTGAGTCGCGGGAACTCGCCGCGAGTTCAATCGGCGCTAGGATGGCCTTGGAGATTCTTACGATGCTTCGAAGTCTGCGAACGCTTGGGGTGCTGGGCTTATGCGGTCTCGGTCTGGGTTCGGCATGCACGTTCAAAGATCCGAACGAAGACAGGCCGAGCCAAGGTGGTAGCGGAGGCAGCGAGGCCACGGCTGGGAAGACCAATCAAGGCGGCAAAGGCGGCAAAGGCGGCTCCTCTTCTAGCGGGGGCAAGGCCGGTCGCGGCAACACGCCGAGCGGCGGCGAAGCAGGGAGCAGCGAAACGGGCGGCGCGGGTGGTGAAGGTGGCGCGGCGCTGCAATGCCCGGGCTGTGCGAGCGGCTTTTGCCTCGACGACGGCACGTGCGTCGACTGCCTGCCCAACAACGACCAATGTCCCACCGGCAACTACTGCACCGACGCGAACGTGTGCGAGCCGGGCTGCAAGGCGGACGGCTCGACCTGCGCGAGCGGAGTCTGTGCTTCGGACCACAACTGTCAAAGCTGCATCAACGACGACGAGTGCTTGCCAGGCCTGGTGTGCAGCAATGGTGAGTGCACAGAGCCGTGCACCAGCGAGGACGCGCAGGGCCAAAGCGCCGACTGCGGCAGCGCTCTCCTGTGCTGCTCGACGCGCTGCACCGACGTGCTGACCGACAGCCAAAACTGCGGCGCTTGCGGCACCGCCTGCGGCTCAGGGCAGTTCTGCGGGCTCGAGGCGTGCAGCGGTGGCGGCGGCACGCAATGTTCCAGCTGCGTCGACACGGCGCTCGCCGGTGTCTGCCGAATCGGCAAGGTCATCGTCATTCTCGACACCGACAAGAACGAGAGCGACGGCAACCGTGCGCCGGGTCGCGCCATCGGAGCAGCCCTGAACGCCCAATGCGGAATCGCACCGGTCGTTACGGAGGCCGAGCAGGCGAGCGTCGAAGCACTGAACCTGACCACGGGACAGCCAGTGTCGGGAGGTGGCGAGCTCTTGGTGGTCGCCGGCGGCCCCTTCTTCCAAAACCTCGAGGGCTACCTGGAGGAGAAGCGCATCGCGCCGCTTTACTGGTTCCATGATGAAGAAAAGTCGGAGTACCGGCGCAGCGACACCGATGAGCCCGTGGTCAGTCTCCCGCTCGCGAACGACCACGACTCACACGACTACTTCATCATTCAATTCATGCACGATCCGAAGAGCGGCTCGCTCGCTCTCAACGCGCAAGGCTTGTGGCTGA
The DNA here is from genome assembly GCA_048498935.1 of Myxococcota bacterium. Taxonomy (GTDB): domain Bacteria; phylum Myxococcota_A; class Polyangia; order Polyangiales; family Polyangiaceae; genus PMG-095. The sequence continues at coordinate 6,385 of JBEHXA010000182.1, read as the reverse complement.
GCGGCACCACCGCCTCGGCGGTCCAGCTCGAGCACGGCATCCTGCCCAACCTCGCGAGCATGACCAAAGCTTGGTACGCTTACGAGTGGACGGACGCGGACGGCGACAAAGCGCCCGATCTCGACGAGATCGTCGAGGTCGCGTCCGGTACCTGAGCGGCATTCCTCATCACCCCCACATGTAAGGAAGAGCCGTTCGCGTAGCAGCGGAGTGCTGTAGCGCTGCTTCACGGGCTCCCCTGGCTTTCCTCAACCGTTCGCCCCTCGGCGAGAGGTAACGTCAGCCCCACGGACCGCAGAATTTCCGCGATGTCCGTAAATTTCATTTGGGATCACTTTTTAAAGAGAACCCCAGAGGCCGGACACTGACCCGGACATGCGGGACGCGGCAGGTGGCTTCGGTAAAGCGGAGCTCTTTTTAGGTATCGCGGCGTTGCTAGGCGCCCTCGGTTGCACCGGGGTCGTTGGCGGCGACGGTAACGACGGAACTGGCCCAGGCGGCCCTGGTGGTCCCGGAGGCCCCGGAGGCCCTGGTGGCCCCGGCGGAACCGGCGGCAGCTCGGGTGGAGTGGTCACGACGGCCACCAATCCCGGGCGCGGCGAGATGCACCGCCTGAACGCCAACGAGTACAACGCGACGGTCAAGGACGTCCTCGGGACGACCGCGCAACCCGCCAACGCCAACTGGCGCGGCGGGCAACTCGAGGGCTTCGACAACATCGCCTCGCAGCTCGGCCTCGACGACGCCCTGTTCACCCAATACGTCGACGCGGCTGAAGCGCTCGCCACCGAGGTCATGGGCAACGCGGCGCTCAAGGCCAAGTTCGTCACTTGCGCAACCGAAGACGCGGCTTGCGTCAGCGACGTCGTCTCCAAGGCGGGCCTCAAGATCTTCCGGCGCCCGCTACGGCCGGCCGAGGTCACGACCTACCAGAAGGTTTACACCCAGGCGCGAGCGCAGGGCATCGATCACGACGCTGGCATCAAGCACGTGCTCTGGTCGCTGCTGTCCAGCGCGGAGTTCTTGTACCGCATCGAGCTACCCAAGGGCACGACCAAGCGGCCGCTCGACGGGTTCGAGCTCGCTTCGCGCATGTCGTACTTCCTCTGGACGAGCGCGCCCGACGACGCCCTGCTCCAAGCTGCTTCGCAGAACCAGCTCAGCAGTGACGCGCAGGTTCAGACCACCGTCGACCGCATGCTCGCGGACGCCAAGGCGAGCCGCTTCGTCGAGGCGTTCGCCGGTCAATGGCTCGGTGGCCGCAAGGTCACCGCGCACGCCGTGGCGGCCGACAAGTTCCCGCTCTGGACGCCCGACGTCGCAACCGCCGCAACCGACGAAATCTACGCCTACTTCAGCGAGTTTTTGCACGGCGATCGCAAGTGGAGCGACTTTCTCAAGGCGGACATCAACTTCGTCAACGCGCCGCTCGCGGGCGTGTACGGCATGACGGGTGTCACCGGCACCGAGGTCAAGCAGGTGTCCTACACGATGGACCAGCGCTCCGGCTTCTTGGGCCTGGCCGGCTTCTTGGCGATGTCTTCGATGGATCGCCGCACCTCGCCCACGCTGCGTGGCAAGTGGGTGCTCGGCAGCTTGCTCTGCACCGAGGCCCCCCCGCCTCCTCAAAACGTGCCGAAGCTCGAAGTGGGCGGCACCGACCTGGAGAACGGCAACGTGCGCCAGGCTCTCGAAAAGCACCGCACGCGCGCCGATTGCGCCAACTGCCACGCCATCTTCGATCCGTTCGGCATGGCGCTCGAAAAGTACGACGCCATCGGTCGCTACCGCGACACGTACAACGACGGCTCGGCGATCGACGATTCGGCCACCCTCGACGGTGCAGCGTTCGCGGGCCTGAGCGGCGCGGCCGACATCGTGACCAGCAACCCGGAATACAACAGCTGCGTCACGAAGAAGATGTTCATCTACGCGCTTGGTCGTAGCCCGTCCGCAGAGGACGAGGCGTGGATCAAGGAGATCAAGGGTCAGTGGGAAACGAGCGGGCTCACCCTCAAGGGCCTGGTCAGCGGCCTCGTCAAGTCTGTGCCGTTCCGCAACTCGGGAGACGTCAAGTGAGCAGGAATCTGATGAATCGTGCTATCTCGCGCCGCAACATCCTACGGGGCGCAGGCGTTGCGCTTACGTTGCCCTGGCTCGAGTCGCTGGCGCCTCGCTTGGCCGGCGCTCAGGCAGCTGGGCCCATCCTGCGCTACATGCCCATCTTCTTACCCAACGGCGCAGCCGAGGCGTGGGCACCTTCGGGTAACGGCCCCGCTTGGCAGCTGAGCGGCGTGCTCGAGCCGCTCGCCGCGCTCAAGTCGAAGCTGATCGTGCTCTCCAACATCGAGAACGGTTCGTCGTTCAACCCCGATGGCGGCTCGAGCGTCGAGCCGAGCCACGGTCGTCAGCCCGGCGCCTGGCTCACCTGCTGGGATCCCGAGACGGTCGCCAAGCGCCTGAACGTCAAGGAAGCGAACGGCGTCTCGGTCGATCAGATCATGGCGCAACACGCCGCGTTCATGGGCAAGACGCCGCTCGACTCGCTGCAGGTCGGCCTGTCGACGGTGTACGCCTCGTGCGACGGCAAGCAGTGCTCCAACAGCCGCAGCATCTCGTGGAAGACCGAGACGCAGCCAACGTACAAGAAGGTGGATCCGCTCGAGGTGTTCAACACCATCACCGGTGGCGCTGCCCCCGGCGGCGGTGGCGGCAACGCCGACGATCCGGCGGTGAAGCAGCGCATCGCTCTCAAAAAGAGCGTGCTCGACGGCGTGCTCGAGAACGCGACCAACACGCGCGCTCTGCTGAGCTCGGGCGACCAGATGCGCATGGACGAGTTCCTCGCTTCGGTGCGTTCGGTGGAACAGAAGGCCACGGGCGTCTCTGCCGGCATGGGCGGCATGGCGGCCGCGGGTTGCATGGGCCACACCGCGCCGACCATGGCTACCGTCACGCCGGACGGCATCACGCAGACGACGGGCACCTACAACAAGGGTGCCCACGCCGACGCGATGAACGACCTGATCGTGATGGCCTTCCAGTGCGACGCCACGCGCATCGTCAGCTACATGCTCGAGGACGAGCGCTCCGAGTTCACGTACGACCACGTCAAGCAGCGCACGTTCACCGGTACGAGCTCGACCGAAAAGGGCAACAACTGCGGCAACTACCACGGTAGCCAGCACGGCAGTCAGGAAGAGTTCGCCAGCATCACCTGGTGGAACGTGCAAAAGGTCGCCGAGCTCGCGGCCAAGCTCGATGCCATCATGGACCCGAACGGTATGTCGATGCTCGACAACATGGTCATCCTGTTCGGCGGTTGCATGCACGGCTCGGATCACTCGTGCTCGCGCCTGCCGACGGCGCTCATCGGCGGCGGCGGCGGCAAGCTGCGCACCGACCAGCACGTCGTCTACGACAAGAAGCCGATTCGCGACCTGCACTTCACGTTGATGAACGACGTGTACGGTCTCGGCGCGGCCGACTTCGGCAACAGCCCCGGTGGTAAGCCCGTCGGCAAGCTGCCGGAAATCATCAAGGCCTGACAGCAAGTCGTGAGGCTGCCCCCGATTCATCAGAGTCGGGGGCAGTTACGCGTTCGGCGTCAGGGATGCTGTACGGCGCGCTCGGCGGTCATGCGAGCTGCCAGCGCGAAGGCGCGCTGTTCGGGGTTCGCGGCAGCGAGCTCGCCATAAACGCGCGACGCCTCCTTCAGGTTACCGATGAAGGCCAGGTCGAGCGCAGCCTTGGCAGCGCGATCGGGCGGCAGCGCGCCGTTCGCTCCAGGGCGTGCCGAAATGGACGACGACGCGACGGTTGCGGGCGCAGCCGCTGCACTACTGGTCGGCGGTGGTTTCGATTCTGCTGAGGCGGGAGCAGCCGGCAACGCAGCCAGGCGCGGTGCGAGAGCTTCCGCCGAAGCTGCGGGTAGCGCTGCGGTAGAGGGTGCGGGTGGCATCGCGACAGCTGGCGTCACGGGCGACGTCGCCGCCTTGGTCTCGGTAACCTTGGTCACGGCGGCGGGCCGCACGGGTGGGGCCGCGACTTCGCCCGAAAGCAAGTTGCTGTCGTAGAGCATCGCGCCCAGCGCCAAAGGTAAAAGCAGCGCGATCGCCTTCTTGGGAGCGCTCGCTTGTCGCCAAAAATCACGCTTTTTCCCGAGCAATTCCAGTTCGACGTCGATCGGCAGATCGACGGGAGGTGCGCTGGGCGGCGACGCGGGCGCCACCGGCTCGTTGGAAGGGCCGAACACAGTGACGGCCGCGCTCAGGTCGGGAGGCGACGCTAGCGGCCGCTGCATCGGGACAGCGGGTTGCATCGGAACGGGCGGCTGCGCCGCTGCAGGCGCGGCCACGACGGGCAGCGGGGCCGGTACTGCAACAGGCGCTGGCCGCTCGTGAGACGCCGACAGCATCGTGGGCAGGAGCGCCAGCTGCGGCCCAGGACCCGCCGCCGGTGGCTCCGACACGACCCGCTGATGGAGCAAAACGCGACCTCGTTCACGCAGCATGCCGCCGTCGTAAACGGTTTCGATCGGCTCACCCGTTTGCTGATTGAGCGCGAGCGGTACCGTGTCGGGCCCCTCGGTCTCCACCTTGAAGACCGCGCTGCCCGCCCGGATCTCCCCGGGCGCGTCCACCGGCCACCATTGCTGCCCGTGGATCTGGTTGCCGTTGACGTAAACGAGCGCGTCCGGTGCCGCGAGCGCGACCAGCAAGTGCTCGCCGTCGAAACCGAGGTGCAGGTGCAGGTCCAGCAGCTTGTCGGCGAGGACCGCCCAATTCGAGCGCATCCCCACCGTGATGGCGTCGACCGGCGCGCCCCACGCGAACTTGAGCTTCGGCGTCTTGCTCAAGCCGATAGCCAGCCGCACCACCGTGTGGCATCCCATCCCCATCAACGGCGAAGTGCCGCTCACGACGGCACCATGACCTGCGTCTTACGTTGATCGGTCTTGTGCGCCTGCTCGAGCACCGCGTCGGGCAAGGTGACGCCGTGTTCTTCGAGCTGATGCATGCACGCCGGCAAGAGGCCGGTGGGCACGAGATCGCTCAACACCGCGCCCTTGGCATCGACGCCGTGGTACTTGCGCACGAACAGGTCGCGGAGCTCGTACTTCTGCGTTTCCACGTCGAAGCCGGTCACCTCGGTGACGTGTGTGACCTTGCGGCTACCGTCCTGCAAGCGCGAAACCTGCACGACGAGCTGCATGCCGGACCCTATCTGTGTGCGCATCGCGGAGAGCGGCATATCGACGTCGCTCATCATGACCATCGTCTCGAGGCGCGTCAGCGTGTCCTTGGGGTAGCTGGCATGCAGCGTGCCCATGCAACCGCCGTGGCCGCTGGTCATGGCCTGGATGATATCCATCGCTTCTCCACCACGAATCTCGCCGACGATGACGCGGTCGGGACGCATGCGCAGCGTGGCGCGAAACAGGTCGCGGATCGATACCTGCCCCCGGCCCTTGGGGTCGGCCGGACGCGCCTCGAGCTGCACCACGTGCGGCTTTTGAAACTGAATCTCGCGTGAATCCTCGATCACCACCACGCGCTCACTGTCCGGGATGAAGCTGGACAGCGCGTTCAACATAGAGGTCTTACCGCTACCGGTACCGCCGGCGATCATTATGTTCAGCTTCGCGACCACGAAGGCTTGCAGCGCCTCGGCCACGACGCTCGGCATCGAGCCGAACTGCACGAGCCGCTCGACGGTGAGCGTCTCCTTGAAAAAGCGGCGAATCGCGACGTGCGGCCCCTCCGGCGCCACCGGCGGGATCAGCGCTTCGACGCGCGAGCCGTCGGGCAAACGACCTTCCAAGATCGGGTTATCCACGCTGACGTGCTTACCCACGTACTGCGACAAGTTGCGCAACGCGGACATCAAGGCCTCGCGCGTCGGGAAGCGCGCGTCGGTGAGCTCCAGCCGGCCCTTGCGCTCGATGTAGATCTGGTCGGGGCCGTTGATCATGACCTCGCTCACGCTCGGATCGTCGAGGAAGCGGCCGATCGGCTCCAAGAACTGGAGCACGGTTTGATCGAAGACTTGCTTGGGTATCATCGCATGCTCCGGCGTAGACGATCGCGCGCCGCTTCGGCAAATTCGCCTGCGGGCGCGAGCTTCAGGTATTCGAGGTCGTGCTGATCGGCCAGGGCCAGCTGTTCGTGGTCACCTTCTTGCCGCAGCACACTGGCGAGCGAGTAGTGCGCCGAGGCCCAAGAAGGCCGCTCCCGGAGCACCTCGATCATCAAGACGCGCGCGGTAACCAGGTCACCAATCGCGGCGTGCAAAGAGGCCGCCGCGAACTTGATATCGATATCGCGCGGGTGGTTACGCAGGTGCTGCTCGGCGTACTCGAGCGCGACCGGGTAGCGCTGATCGG
>JBEHXA010000181.1:0-12307 GCA_048498935.1 Myxococcota bacterium | reverse complement strand
ACCGGGCATTTTTTCGGCCAGCGCCTTCATCTGTTCGGGCGACGGCATGCCATCACAGGGCAATGGGCCGTCGGGAAAGCTCGACGGCACTGCGTACAGCGTCGCGTGGTGAAGCATCGTAGGGCTGTCGGAATCAGGTGGACTCCAAATGATTCCGGCGAGCCCAGCGGCGGGTACTGCTGCTGCATCGAAGCCGAAGCACACGTAGGCTTCCTCGGCGTCGCCGGGATCAGCAGTGAACGCAAGCGTGCGACGGTCGCGACACAGCGTGGCCTCAGCCTCGTCTTGGCCGGGTTCGTTCGAGGCGCTGCCGGAGCACGCAAGACACGAGAGCACGCAAAGCGCGAGCGGCGAGCACGCGCTCGACCGACTAACCACCAGCCCCGGCTCCGCCGCTCATCTCGCCGCCGTTGCCGCCCGGCGGCGCGCTACCGCCAGCGCCCGATTGGCCGCCGGCGCCGGACTGACCGCCCCCACTAGATCCCCCCGGCGGCGGTCCGCTGGCGGTGGTCGTCGTGAAGGTGCAGCCACCGTTGTAGCAGCCAGTCGGGCAAAACATGCTGACTGGAACATATTGGCAGGCGCCGTTGCTGCAAGTGGCATTGGTGTAATACACGAGCTCGGAGCCGTTGCAGGTCGATCTCGGCAGCTCGCAATCTGCGGCCGAGCTACAAGCGCTGCTCGTCGGACCTTCGCCTTGGCAAGCGCCGTTCAGGCAGCCGTTCGCACACGGCATTTTCGCCGTATCCCAAGCGCACATGGCATTGCGACAATTCGGTGTGAACGACGCCACATTCGAGCCTTCGCACACGGGCTGACGCGAGCCACAGTCGCTGTCGATGGCGCACTTGGTCATCTCACCCCCGGAGGCAGTTCCCGCTGAACCAGCAGAAGCCGCGGGGGCTGGACCACTCGATGATTCCGAACAATGCGTTAGCAGCGACAGCGGTAGCGCTAGCGACAAGAGCAATAGCGGCGCATTTCGCCGAACCGAAGCGCGGCCATTTGGCTTCAGAGACATGAGACCTCGACGGCAGTGGTGCGCACGGGCGCATCCAGATTTTTCCGACTATCGAGCGCAGCGTCGGCGCGCACCGCACCTGGCGCCACCCGGCAAGCAAGCTGGGCCAAGCCGCCGAGATTGGCGGCAATCGCATCGCTGATCGGCGCTTGACGAAAGTGTTCCGCTCCCGACAGGTACGGCGCCACTTGCTCGCCCGCAAGCTGGGCAAGCGCGGTCGGATTGACGAGCCGCGATTGGCCCGCGCTGTCTGTGGTGATTAGACGGATTCGGTACGTCTCGCTCTTCGAAAACATCGTCCAAGCGAGCCAGCCCGACCCGTCGAGCCACGAATAGCCCGGCAAGACCAATCCCACCAACAAAGCCAATACCCCGTGCGCCTTCGTCATCACCACCACCAGGGCAGCAAGTACCGTGCCCAGCCCGAGAAGGCAAATGCAGGCCTCTTGAGCCCGCTGCCTGCCTTGCACTGGCACAGCCTGACACGCGAGCCGCATGGGTCCTCGGCACTACCCTGCTGTCGTTCCCGCTCCGACAACTAGAGTAGCGCCCACCGGCGGAATGTGCAGACGAGCAGGATCGAGAACGCGGCGTTGCCATTCGGCGCGCAGGCGCGCTGGGGGCTCGTCCGGCGGGCTCCGACCCATCGAGGTTCACGAAACGAAATCGGCTCGACACCGGCCTCGGTTGCGTCATCGCGCTCAGCATACCCGCGACCCCGACAGCGCGTTGCGGTCCGCCGAGCCGCAGCGGTCGTTTTCGGGGGAATAGTTCGGCGCGGGGAGGCGTAGCTTCAGGCGATGTGGAGCGGGTCTCGGTTGCGCAGCGTAGGGTTCCCAGGCATTGCGTGTTTTGGTGCGGTTTGCCTGCTTTTGGGGTGTTCGGGCGCGGAAGTCGGGGCGTCAGCTTCGCCGGCTCAGCCTTCGGCAGCTGAGTTGCTGGGCGAGGTACTTGCGGACGTTGGGCAGGCCTGTCCGGGCTTCGTGAGAGTGGAGTCGGCGCCCGAAGGGCGGGACGAGCTTTTCTTGGAGGCTGTCGTCGTCGATGTCCCGGGCGAGCTCGCAAAGTATGCGTCGCTGAGCAGCCTGCCCGAATTGGCCCGCAGTCCCCACGCGCGGCTCGTGGCCGCTCCTCACTTGGTGGGGGCCTTCGATACGAAGGCCGAGCTGGCGATGGATCAAGCCCCTGATGCCTCGGCCCCTGCGACGCTTTCTCGCTGGAGCATGCTGCCACGCCACGTCGACGTTCAGCTTTCGAGCTTGGACCTAGAGCTCGAGCTGAGCGCGCTCGAGCCGAACGGGCAAATCGCGCGGAGCAAGACGCTTCGCTTTAGCGTGACCACCCGCGACAACGAGCCAGGTCTCGCGCGCGTCGCGTGGCACGAGAAGAGCCAACGTTCGCTCGTCATCCTGTTTCGCACCTTCCGCATACAAAAGGAGGCGGACCTGCGCGCCATCTTCGAATGCAAGATGCAGCGGCGGGAGCAGCATTTGCAGAGGCAGCGAGAATAACGCTGCGTCGATGGCTCCGGTACGGGCAGTCTGAAGTGGACGCCAGTATGGGGACTGGCGACTGCCGCATGTCGATCGACTAGAACATCAGCGCTAGACCGGCACCGACGCCGTAGTCGGTGCTCCTAAACGACGATTCGTTGTGTCCCCCGGAGCCCACACCACCACCCACGTCATCCCCGTCGTACTCAAAGTCGACCGTCTGCTTGCCGCCGACTCCCAGGTTGACGAATGGGCCAGTCGTGAAGAGGATGCGGGGCGCCAGCACCCACGCAAACTGAGCGTCCACGCCCATCTGCCAGCTGACTGTATCGTAGACCGATTTGGAAGCGTCTTCTTGCGCGAAGCGCGTGGCGGCACGCGTGAACGACAGTCGGGGCCAGATGGCGAAGCGAGGCGTGATTACCGCTAGGTAGCCCGCGCGCGGGCCCAACACGTACGAGGTGAGCCCCGGGCCGTCCGAGCCCCACGGCTTGTACGTGGAGTAACCGACGCCGACAGCACCGCCAAAACTCAAGCCGTTGTCCAAGATGTAATCGGCCGCGAGGCGCGGCAGCGATGCGTCGGAACGAACGACCGTACCGCTCCGAGCGTTCGTGCTGTGCGAGGCGTTGAGCACCGACAGCTCGAACCCGGTCGGCTTGAGCGGAATCTCAGAGCTCGCATCCGGCGCGACGAAAACGGCGCTCACGACTCGCTCTATGCTGACCACGACGTGCCGCCCCTCGAGCTTCCATCCTTCCGCCTCGGCAGGCGCTGTCGAACAAGCCAAGACCAACGCTATCCCCAGCGCAACTATCCCTCGCATCCAGCTACTCCTCGGAATTTGTAAAGCACGCGCCATTCCGCCACGCAATCGTGCGGGGCGTTTCACCCTCCAGAGGTGGCACAGGCTGGCACACGTGTAGGGCGAGCCTCAGGGGTGATTGAGGGCTCTTCAGCGGCGCCATCTTGCGCTACACTGGCCTCGATGGGTGTGCCGGGGTGGTGCTTTCCAAGGGTTCTGTGGATCGCGGCGGTCGCGGGCGTAGTCGCGTGCACTGGCATCATAGAGGGTGACGGCCCGAGCGCGCCGTCCGCTTCAGAGAGCGGCCCCAACGTTGCCGTGCAGCAGTGGTGGGGGGAGGTGCCGCTCAAGGCCTCTGTGCCGGTGGTGAGCGTCACGGAATGGGTGGCAAACCCCATCGACGCCTTCGTGCTCGCCAAGCTGGACGAGGCTGGTCTGAAGCCGCAACCCGAAGCTGATCGGCGTAGCCTGATTCGACGAGCGAGCTTCGACGCGCGCGGTTTGCCACCATCGCCAGACGAGGTCGACGCTTTTCTGGCTGACACCTCGAACGACGCCTACGAGAGGCTCCTCGACACCCTGCTCGACGACCCCGGCTATGGCGAGCACCGGGCGCACTACTGGCTCGACATCGCTCGCTATGCCGACACGCACGGCTATGCGCTCGACGACTACCGCAGCGTGTGGCCTTACCGAGACTACGTGGTGCGCGCGTTCAACGACAACATGCCGTTCGATCGCTTCACCGTCGAGCAGCTCGCCGGCGATCTGCTGGCAAACCCGACCGTGGACCAGCGCGTGGCGACGGCCTTCAATCGCTGCAACATGACTACGAGCGAACCCGGCGCCATCGAAGAGGAGTTCGCGGCGCTCGCCGCCAAGGATCGCGTCGAAACCGTGTCGGCCGCCTGGCTCGGCCTGACCCTGGGCTGCGCGACTTGTCACAATCACAAGTTCGATCCGATCACGCAAAAGGACTTTTACCGGATGACTGCGTTCTTCCGGAACACGACGGACTCGGTCTTCGACGACAACTCGGCCGCGCCTCTGCCGGTCGTCATGTTCGACGCCGAGACGCCGAGCCTGATCACGGAGGAGCTACCGGACCGGGCCGCGGCCCACGTGCTGGAGCGCGGTCGCTACGATCAGCCGGGTGAGCTGGTGACCGCCGACGTACCGGCCGCGTTGCCTCCACTGAGCGTCGGCCAGCCGCGCAATCGTCTGGGGCTGGCGCGCTGGCTGGTGTCACCGTCGAATCCGCTAACCGCGCGCGTCACGGTGAACCGGCTGTGGGCCGAGGTATTCGGCGCCGGCATCGTGCGCACGCTCGACAACTTCGGGGTCGTGGGAGAGCTGCCCGACAACCAACCGCTGCTCGATTGGCTGGCGGTCGAGCTCCAAGAATCGGGCTGGGACATCAAGCATCTCCTGCGACTGATGCTGAGCTCGAGCACCTACCGCCAGAGCGCTACGCACTCCGCCCTTGGCGACGCGCAAGATCCCGACAATCGCCTGCTCTGGCGTGGACCGCGCCTTCGCATGGACGCTGAGCTGATCCGCGATCAGGCGCTGGCGGCCAGCGGCCTCTTGGTGCGCAGCATGGGAGGCCCCCCGGTCAGGCCCTATCAACCCGCGGGAGTCTGGGAAGCCGTCGCCGTACCGGACAGCAATACCGGCAGCTACGCGGTCGATAGCGGAGAGGCGCTCTTTCGCCGCAGCATCTATACGTTCTGGAAGCGCGCAGCGCCACCTGCCTGGCTGGAGCTATTCGGCGCACCTTCACGCGAGCATACCGTGGTGCAACGCGAGCGTTCGAGCACGCCACTGCAGGCGCTCGCCTTGATGAACGACGTTCAACTGCTCGAGGCCGCTCGGCACTTGGGTGAGAACGCACAAAACTCCGCTGATGGTGACGTTTCGGCGGGGCTCGACTTCATGGCGCTGCGCGTCTTGACGCGACCGCTCGACGACTTCGAAAAGACCGCGCTGCAGGATTCGCTCGCCACGCTTCAGGCGCACTTCCAGGCGGATACAGCGGCAGCTAGCGAGCTGCTCGCGACCGGCAGCACTCCAGTCGACGCGAACCTCGACACCGCCACGAACGCTGCCTGGATGGTCCTGGCTAGCGAGCTGCTTTGCCTCGACGAGGCGCTGACGAAATGAACCTCCCGAACCTGCCTCGCCCTACACGACGACAAGCGCTCGCGCTAGCTCCCGGCCTGGGGGGCCTCGCGTTGGCCAGCCTCCTCGGGCGCGGCCCGGCGTCGCTTCAGGCACGGGAGCTGGGCACGGACTTTCCGGCCAAGGCCAAACGCGCGATCTGGCTGTTCATGGCCGGCGGTCCCTCACAGCTGGACTTGTTCGACTACAAGCCTGGGCTGAGCGAGCGCTTCAATGAAGACCTGCCTGCTTCCGTCAAGCAGGGTCGCCTCTCCACCATGACCTCGGCCCAGGCTCGCTTTCCGATTGCGCCCAGTGTGTTCGAGTTCGCTCAGTACGGTGAAGCGGGCACGTGGGTCAGCGAGCTTTTGCCTCACACGGCACAAGCCGTCGATGACATCGCGCTGATTCGCACGGTCACCGCCGACGCCGTGAACCACGACCCCGCCATCATGGCGATGCTGACGGGCGCGCCGCTGCCGGGCAAGCCGTCAGTCGGTTCCTGGCTGAGCTACGGCCTCGGCGCGCTGAACCAGAACCTCCCGACTTTCGTGGTGTTGACCTCCAACTGCTCGCAACAAGCTTCGGTGCAGCCGCTTTCGACCCGGCTGTGGGCCAGCGCGTTCTTACCGGCGACTCACTCGGGGGTCACGGTGCGCTCTGCGGGCGCGCCGGTGCTGTTTCTCGACAACCCAGCCGGGCTCGACCCCACTGCGCGTCGAGCATTTTTGGACGCGACCAAGGCGCTGAACCAACACGCCCTCGAGCGCACGGCGGACCCGAGCATTCAAACTCGCATCGATCAGTTCGAGCTCGCATTTCGCATGCAGAGCGCGGTGCCCGAGCTCACCGACCTGACGGGTGAAACAGCAGCCAGTAAAGCGCTCTACGGGCCTCAGGTCGACGTTCCCGGGAGCTTCGCCAACCAGTGTTTGCTCGCACGGCGCATGCTCGAGCGGGACGTTCGCTTCGTGCAAATCTTTCACCGCGGCTGGGACTCTCACGAGCACTTGCCGGAGCGCCACCGTTCGCAGGCCCTCGAAGTCGATCAGCCGTGCTTCGGCTTGTTGAGTGATCTCAAGCAGCGCGGGCTACTCGACGACACCTTGGTGATTTGGGGTGGAGAGTTCGGGCGCACCGTCTTTTCTCAGGGCGACCTCAGCGCTGCGGACTATGGCCGTGATCATCACCCCGCGTGCTTCAGCATGTGGCTCGCCGGCGGCGGCATCAAGCCTGGCGTCGTCTATGGCGAGACCGACGATTTTAGCCACAATGTCGCCAACAATCCGGTACCGCTGCGTGATTTGCACGCAACGCTGCTGCACCAGTTCGGCGTTGATCACGACCAACTCGCGGTCCGCAATCAGGGGCTGCTACAAAAACTGGTGGGCGTGGACGCGCCAGCCCAGGTCGTGACGGACATCTTGGCCTGAAGCCCTACCCCACGAAGCTTTCAGCGTACGGCCACCGAGACGCTCACTGGCAAGTGACCGTGATTTCGTTGATGGACCACCACGAGGTAGCGGGCGCTGCGACCGCGCCGGTCTGCGTGATGAGGACGTAGCGACCGCTCACGATTTTGGACAATGTGATGGTCGTGACGCCGGCAGCTCCATCGCCATCGGCCAAGACTTGAGCACCCATATCGTTGGCGGTGTTGCTCACGCGCACCTGGTAGTGACGCGTGTAGTCGGCGGCCGGCACGCTATTGAGCGTGAGGCCATGGACGGCCGCTGCCGCGCCGAGGTCGATTTGGAGCCACTGACCAGCGACCTGCGTCTGGCCGCTCGAGTAGCGAGTTGCCACGTTCCCGTCGACCGCCAGGCCAGCCGTGAACGGGCCGTTCGGATCAGCGCATGTCGGCGAGCACTCGGCGGAGGCCGTGGCCTTCCAGAGCGTTTGCGCAGGGATAGCGGGATCGCCGCACTTGACGGTTCCCGCGCCACCACCAGAGCCACCGGTGCCGCCAGAGCCGCCCTTGCCTCCAGTGCCGCCAGAGCCACCTTTGCCTCCAGAGCCGCCAGCACCGCCTTTGCCTCCAGTGCCACCAGCACCAGCGCCGCCACCGCCCATCGCGCCGCCGCTGCCACCGGGCACGATGAACGAACCACCGGTGCTGCTGCTGCCACCGTCGTCGCCTTCGTCGCCGCCGGTGCCGCCGCTCGGTGAGGTACCGGCGGTGGTCATCATCCCACCGCCGCCCTTGGGATCGGTACCCGCAACGCCGGCAGGAGCAGTCCCACCGCCGCCGCTACCGGCGCTCACTGCATCGCTACCACCGGTCTCGGGATCTCCGATTTTATCGCCCAGCGGCAACGTCTCTTCAGTCGCGCAGCTGAGTGCGACAAGTCCCCACACTGCGTGATGGGCGTATCGCATCGATTACCTCAATTTACTGGTGTACGACCCCGCGACTTTTATTTCAAGTCTTCGCAGTAGCGATGCGGTGATTGGCATTCTCCCGAGAATTTTGAATGCGCCTCCGTGCACGCATGGCCGCAATGGCAGCGCGACTGAGTCACGCGAGCGCGAGACATTCGTGCGCAACGCGCGCTTGAATGTGCGCAGCAGCGAGTGCACGATGTGCCGCAAGGTGCGAGAGGTGGTTGCGAGGCGAGCTGGGGCGCGATACTACCGCTCCGCAATGAACGGTGGGCGTGCGCGCGGAATTGGCTGGGTGGTGGTGACCTTGGCGCTGGGCGGATGCGCGGGGCCGGCGCTTTCGCCGACTGCGGAGCGTGATGGGCTGCCCGATTCGACGCAAATCTTCGCAGACGTGACGCGGCTGAGAAAGCTACCGAGTAAGCGCGCGCCCCGCGTCCAGTTCCTGCGCCGACACGAGTACCGCGCGATGCTCGAGTCCGATGAGGGCGCCGAGCAACGCGGTCTCGAGGTCCACGCCGAGCAGCTGGGGCTCTCGGCAAGCCGTGCCACGCTCTCCGACGAACGCGCGCGGCTGCTCGGTTCGAGTGGCCTCTATCGGCAACGCGACCAAACCATCTACGTGCTGGACGATCCGAACCGGCGCTTCCCCGCGCTGCTCGAACAGGTCGTGGCTCACGAATCAGTCCACGCGCTTCAAGATCAGAATGGGTTGCTTCCCGCGCCTGATCAGAAATTCTCGCTAGACGAGAGCCTGGCGCGCCGCGCGTTGATCGAAGGCGACGCCACGCTCGGCATGCTGCTCTACGAGGAACGCAATTGGCATACTCCACCTGCCCGGCTCGCCGAGCGCGTGCGGCGCGGCTTCGCGGAAGAGCCGATCTCCCGCTACGTCGGCGCCACTTCGCCCGAGCTGGCGGGCTCGCCCGCGTACCAGCAGGAGCTCACGATCTTTCCCTATCGTGCCGGGGCTGCGTTTCTGGGAGCGCTGCTTTCGACCGGCGGCTACGAGCTCGTCGCCCAAGCGTTCGCCTCTCCTCCGCGCTCGACCGCGCAGATCATGCATCCCGAGCGCTACGCAAAGGGCGAGCAACCCGTCGTCGTGCCTCCCCCGCCGCCCCCGAACGGCTACCAGCTCGTCAGCCACTCCGTGCTCGGCGAATTGATGACGCGTTCGCTGCTGCTGCGCTGTAACCCGCGCGATCGCGCCATTCAGGCCGCAGACGGTTGGCGCGGTGACGCGCTTGCGACCTTGAGCGCTGGCGACAACCAGATCGTGGCGCAGCAATGGCTCACCGATTCCGAAACAGACGCGCATGAGCTAGCTGCTGCGCTCCGGACCCCATGCGGTGGTGCCGACTCCGCTGCGGCACCATTCGTAACCGAGCGTGGCGCGCGCGTCGTCGCCGTGCGCGGCGGGGACGCAAGCGCTGCGTCGCGACTGGCGGCCGCGTGGTTGGGCGCTGCGTTACCAGCGTCGGTCACATCACGACCGCTCGGCGCGATTGAGCTGCGGCCACCACCTGCGCCGCGCAACGCGGAACCTCCTTCGATCAAGGATGGCTGGTTGCGGCTCCCGTCGGCGGGCGTCGAGCTGCCCGTCCCGCGAGGCTTCAAGGCATCGTTCGACCAGGGCGTCAGGCTCGAGAGCGCGAATGGGCGCGCGAGCATCGAGCTCCAGCTGCTGCTCGGCGAATACTTTCCGGGCGCAGCCCTCGAGATCTTGCGGGCGCTCAGCCGTTCGATGGAACTTGCCATCGCGTACAGCAACGTCTTGGACGATGGAAAGCCGTACGTCGTACCGACTGGGGTCGGCCAAGCCATGGCTCAGAACTTCGAACACGACGGGACCGTCGTTCGCGGCCGCGTGCTCGCAGTGCCGCTCTGTGACGGCGCCGGGCTGCTCTCTGTCGTTCAATACTATGGCGACGAGGAGGCAGCCGAAGGGGTCGCGCTGAGTCAGCTGCGCGCGGTCGCGGGCTCGAGCTACTGTCAAGAGCTGCTGCGCTAGGCGTGCGCTGACGCACCCGGCCCCGCGCCGCGGATGAGCTTGCGCGCCATTTGGCGTTCCAGCATCATGCGACCCATGAAATTCGGGGTCCTGGGTCTGGGTGTAGCGACTGCGGTAGCGATCTTGGTTGGCCAGCCCGGCGCGGCGTTGGCTGAGCCTCCGCGAGCGAAAACGGGGTTTCAAATGGCGATCCGCACGGGCTACAGCGCCCCGTTCGGTGAGATCGTGAAGGACACCGACTTGTCCGATTTCAGCTCGGGACAAGTGCCGCTCATCGTCGACATCGGCGGCAAGGTCATCCCGCAGTTGTTCTTGGGCGGTTACGTTGGGTTCGGCTTTGGTGGCCCAGGCGGCAACCAGGCCGACATCTGCGACCGCAACAACTCCACCTGCTTCGGGCTCGGGCTGCGTTTCGGCGCAGAGGCGCAGGTCCATTTCATCCCCGACGGCTTCGCCAATCCTTGGCTCGGCTATGGCATCGGCTTCGAAAGCCTCGCGCTCGCCGTGGACAACTCTCGCAACGACGACGTGATCGCGGCCGGGGTCGGCGGCTGGGAGTATGCGCACTTCATGGGCGGCGTCGACTTTCGGCTGAACCGCATCGTCGGCATCGGCCCGTTCGTCGACGTTTCGCTCGGCGGCTACAGAACGTTGTCGTACGACAACGGCGACACGACCCGCTCCGTGGACATCGATGATGCGAAACGCGCCACACACGGCTGGGTCACCTTGGGTGTGCGGGTCGTATTTTTTCCCTGAGCGGGCGTAAGAAACTGGATTCGCCCAAGCTCGGCATTGTGAGGACGCGCGCGATGCGTACACTGCGCGGGCATGACCGCCGATAGCTTGTCCTGGCCGAGTCGCCTCTGGCTCTCCTGGGGCGCTTATTTTCGTATTTTGTTCGACGGCCGCTTTGCGGCGCAGGTCGCTGCCTTGCGCGAGGGGGCTGCCGTGAGCGTAGCGTTACCTGTATCCGAGCCGTCACCCTCGACGAGAGCGGCGTCCCCAGCGCCTGCTCCCGGGGTGGAAGCGCTGCAGCTCCTTTCGTTGCTGCAGCGTGACGGTCGCTTCGTAGATTTCATCGAGCAAGACATCGCGAGCTTCAGCGACCAGGACGTTGGAGCGGCAGCGCGGGTCGTGCACGAGGGCTGCCGCAAAGCGCTGCACTCACACGCGCGCGTCGAGAGCGTGCGCTCGGAAGCCGAAGGTTCGCGCCTCACGCTCGAGCGCGCGGACGGCAGCGTCAAGCTCGTCGGCAACGTTGCGGGCTCGGCTCCGTATCAGGGTGTGCTACGCCATCGCGGCTGGCGCGTTCGGGATTTGAAGCTGCCGACTCGGCTCGGTGAGCACGACCCGAACCTGGTGGCTCCGGCCGAGCTGGAGCTGCCGTGAGTCAGAAGCTGGTCGTTGGCATCGACTTGGGGACCACGCACAGCGCCATTGCGGTAGCTCCGGTGACAGAAGATGCGCAGGTCGAGGTAATCGCGATCGAGCAGCTGGTGGCGGGTGGAGGCGTGGCCGCTCGCGTGCTCTTACCGAGCTTTACGTACTTCGCGCACGAGAGCGAAGGCGCGCTGGCCTTGCCGTGGGACGCGGAGCGGCGCTACGCCGTCGGCGAGCTGGCGCGCGCGCGCGGTGCCGAGGCTCCGCAGCGAGTCATCTCCAGCGCCAAGAGTTGGCTCTCGCACGGCGCGGTCGACCGCCGCAGCGGCCTCCTGCCCCTGCACGCACCGGCCGACATCGAGAAGATCTCACCAGTCGAAGCGTCGTTCCGCTTGCTCGACCATTTGAACGAGGCTTTCCGCGCCGCCAAGCCCGACGCTACGGATCTCTCGGAGCAGGAGATCGTGCTCACGGTACCGGCCTCCTTCGACGCGGGCGCGCGCGACTTGACGGTCGAGGCGGCGCTGGCCGCCGGCTTCGACAACGTGACGCTGCTCGAAGAGCCGCAAGCCGCGCTCTACGCCTGGATCGCGCAACGCGGTGACAGCTGGCGTCAGCACTTGCGGGCGGGCGAGCGCGTGCTCGTCATCGACATCGGCGGCGGCACCACGGACTTTTCACTCATCGATGCGGTCGAGCAAGACGGCGCGCTGACGCTGCAGCGCGTGGCCGTGGGCGACCATATCCTGCTGGGCGGCGACAACATGGACCTGGCGCTGTCGCACGTGGTCGCGCAAGAGCTGACTGCGCAAGGCAAGGAGCTCGATCGCTTCCAGCTCGGCGCGCTCGCGCACGCCTGTCGCGGCGCGAAGGAGAGACTTCTGGGCGACGCCGCCTTGGACCAAGTGGCAGTCGTGCTGCCGAGCCGAGGCTCGCAGCTGCTCGGGGGCACCATTCGCAGCGAGCTACGGCGCGCCCAGGTCGAACAGTATTTGCTCGACGGCTTCTTTCCCAACGTTGCTTGCAGCGAGGCCCCGCGGGCGCGCCCGCGC
>JBEHXA010000180.1:0-12359 GCA_048498935.1 Myxococcota bacterium | reverse complement strand
CGATCCTGGCATCACGCTAGCGCAGCTGTTCGCTTTCATGAGCGAACAGCTGCTGTTTCAGATCAATCAGGTCCCCGAGAAGGGCCTGATCACGTTCCTGAAGATGGTCGGGGTCGACTTGCACCCGGCCACGCCTGCGTTGGCCGACGTCGCGCTGCTGCCCCAGAACGTGAGCTCGCCCACCTCGGCCCTCACCTTCGACTTGAACCCAGGCACGCAGGTCTCAACGTCTGGCCCGCCACCCGGCGAAAAGACCGCCATCATCTTCGAAACGCTCGAGCCGATCACGGTGCTCAACGGTTCGCTGGCGGACCTGATCACGCAAGACTGCACGCTCGCGTACTTCTCACGCAAGGTTGCCAACGACTCGGCGCAGCAGCCATTTTTCCCGATCAACCAAGCGCTCAGCCTCGACGACGCCTTCTACTTCGTGTTCGCGCTGGGCGTAGTATCGGAAAACGACTGGCCTGAGGGGCGCTTTCGCATTCGCGTCAACCTCAAGGGCTCGGTCGACGTGGGTGATCCGCCGCCACCAGCCTTCCAAAGCGACGTACCCGCGCGGCTCGTCTGGTCGTTTGCGAACGGCAGCGTCACGCACAGCGACGGCACGAAGAGCGTCACCTTCACCACCTTCACCCCCGCGGTCGATTCGACGCTGGAACTGACGCGCAGCGGCTACCTCATCTTCGAGTTCGACGCTGCTACGGCGGCAGCCTTCAAGAAGGCGCCGGGGGATGTCGATCCCGTCGCATTCCGCAATCGCTTCGTGATTCGCGTGCAACCCTCGCGCGCTGATGCCTACGGGGATATCGGCGCGCCCGAGGTCGCTTCGATTCGCCTCAACAGCGTGCCGGCGTCGGCCGTGCAGAGCGTGAAAGACGAAGTACTCGGCGGCTCGACCGGGCTCGCCTTTCAGCGCTTCCGCCTCGCCAACGCACCGGTCGTGGTGGGCAGCACCGTGATCGAGGTCGACGAATCGACGGCTGGCGGCGGTCTAACCGAGTGGACCGAAGTCGACGACTTGTTCACCGCCGGTCCGAGCGACCGCGTCTACCAGTTGCTCCCCGCAACGGGCGAAATCCTCTTCGGCGACGGCAAGTTCGGGCGCATTCCACCGCCGGACAACGGATCCACCCCCGCCGGCAACGTCACCGCCTCCATCTATCAGTTCGGCGGTGGGCTGCGCGGCAACGTCGGTGCCGCCACGCTTAAAAACGTCACGACGATCGATCCCGGTCCGGCCTTCAACGCGAACAACGTGTTGCCCGCAGCGGGCGGTGCCGAAGAAGAGGGCACCACCGCGGGGCTCAATCGGGCACCTGCGGTCGTGCGGTCGCGTTTTCGTGCAGTCACGGCGCGCGACTTCGAAGCGCTGGCCATGGAAACACCGGACGTGCGTGTCGATCGTGCCCTGGCGCTCCCCAACTCTCGCCCCGAGCTGGTTCCCGGCTCTTCTCCCGGCTCGGTCACGCTGATCTTGGTGCCCCACGCCGAGTTCGAGACTTCGATTCAGGCACCCATCCCGCTGCAGCCGCACGTTGCGGCCAGCGTGCTGCGCTACCTCGACGCTCGCCGCCTCGTCACGACCGAGGTGTTCGTCGAGCCGGCCGTATTCCGCAAGATCGTGGTCGATGCCACGCTCGAGCTCGATCCGAGGGCGAGCGCCACCGCCACCCGCACCGCCGCGATCAGCGCGCTCCAACGCTATTTCCACGCGCTGGTCGGTGGACAAGAGGGCCTGGGCTGGCCCTTCGGCGGTACCGTGTTCTTTTCGCGCGTGTTCGAGCTGCTGCTCGGCGTACCAGGGGTGGCGCGTGCGGTCGACGTCCAGCTCAGCATCGACGACGCCGCCTTCGTCTCCTGCACCGACGTAGCAATCGCGGCCGGCCAGCTGCTGTTCTCCGGTGAGCACATCGTCCGTACGAGGTTCCCGCAATGACGGGTCGGGTCGTGCACCTGCCCGACCTGCGGACGCCGCCCGCACCGGCCACCGCGAGTGGCTGGTACGTCATTTCTTCCGATCCAGTCGTGTCGGTTCCGAGCCTGGGTGACGCGCGAGCGTGCGCGGGCGTGGCCACGTCGTTCGACGTTTGCGAGCGCCGGGTGCTTGCCTTCGACCCGCCGCGCGACACCGCTATCGTCGCGATCGGCTCCGGCACGCTCATCATCGAAGCCGAGTTGCGGCCGACAGTGCCTGAAGACGAAACGCCCGTGTTGGTCGTCACCGGCCCGGCTCCGACGGCGCACCTTTCGGGCGTCGCGCTCGGCCCCTGCCGCACCCACTTCGCCTTCGCGTGGGACGCCAGCGCCGCCCCGCCCGGCAACTACGAGCTCACGGTCGAAGGTTACGAGGGCCTACCGGGCGCGTTCCACCTCGGCCCTGCATCGAGCTCGGCCGGGTTCGACCCTTGCGCGCTCGCGCTCGAGCAAATCTCGGAGCGCGTCGGCGTCGCGATTCCGGACCCACCCGCGGAATTTCCGCTACCCCCGTTGGTGTCAATCACACCCGAGGGTTGCATTCTCGAGGCCTGGTTCAGCGACGCGCAGGGCCGCAGCGTCATCCCGCGCGCCGAAAACCGGGTGGATGTGTTCGCCGACGGCTGCGTGGGCTTGCTCGCGAGCATCACGGTCGACGGCGCGATCCGCGACGGCATCGTCTGGCACGACCGTGTGGCGGTGCTGTTGGCCGATCAGGTTCTGTTGTTCGACCTGTCGGGTTGCGTGGCGACCCCGTCGGCCATCACGGGCTTGGTGGACGCGGTCGGGCTCGCCGTGTCCGACAGCGGCGCCTTGATCGTGGTGCAGCGCGGTCTCGGTGTAGCGCCGCGAGATCACCAGGTATTGCTGTTTCGCGCCGACGGCTCGCAGGTCGAAACGCCGGCAGGCTTCGGTGGTCGCGGTTGGTTTGCTCGTCATCGCAACCCCGGCATCGTGTTCGACGGGACGAGCTGCGCCTACCTGGCCGATCCGAGCCGCATCACCGAAGGTTGCTGCGCCGAGGCAGCACGCCCCCTCACCGAAAACGAGTCGTTCTACTTCCGCTTGCTCGACGACCTGAGCGAATTGCGGCGCCGCGTCGCTTTTCCGGAGCAAGGCAGCCTGATCATCGGTCCCACCCGCGAAGGCGATCCGCTGGACGCCGTCCGCCCCGGCACGCAGTGGCACCGCGTCTTGCTGTTCGGAGACATCCCGGACGGCTGCGCCATTCAGGTCGAAACACGATCATTCGACAACGTGCTCGAAGGCGACCCGCTAATCAGCACCGGCTGGTCGATCCCGGTGCGCGCCACCAGCAACTCACAAGTCCCGGTCAGCTCGCCCGGTGATACCCGCATCGCAGCGGCAGATGTGGCAGTGCTGGCCCGTCCTGGTCGCTACGTGTGGATGCGGATCACGCTGCTCAGCAACGGCGTGGCCACACCGCGCATCACCTCAATCGAGGTCGAGCACCCGCGCATCGGCATTGCGCGCTTCTTGCCGGCGGTGTTCCCAGCTTCCACGGCCGAAGACGACTTCTTGCGGCGCTGGCTCTCGATCTTCGAGGACACCGCGTTCGACGGCGTCGCCGAGCGCATGGACGCGTACGCGGAGCTGTTCGACCCGCGCTATGCGCCGCCAGAAATGCTGCCGTTTTTGGCAGCGTGGCTGGAAGTGCTCGACCTGGCGCGCCTGCGCAACGACACCGATGAATTTCGCCGTGCCTTGATCCACGCGGATGACCTGGCGCGCACGCGCGGTACGATCGCTGGGTTGCTTCTGGCAATTCGGCTGTACCTCGGTTTCGACGTGCAGATCGTCGAGAGCTACAAGAAGCGCTCCGGGTTCGTGCTCGGCGCTGGATCGAGCGACCTCGGAGTCAAAGGTCCTGCGCTCGGTTGCCAAACGATTCTGTCGAACGAGCCATCGCCGCTCTGGCTCGGCGACCAGCCGTTACTCGGCTGCGGCTTCTTGCTCGATTGCGAGAGCCGCACCGGCACGATTCCCTACGAGTTCGAGGTGCTGGTGCCGGCGCGCTTCCTGTGCAGCACGGAAGATCAGCGGCTGATGCGCCTGGTGCTCGACACCGAAAAGCCTGCTCACACGTCGTATCGCATTCGCGCTACTGCGCCTGCTGGTTTCGTCGTCGGTGTCGCCAGCACGGTCGGGCAAGACATCTCGTCCTCGTTCAACCGAGACGACATGGAGCCATCCACGTTCGGGCTCCTGCTCGGCAACGGGCCGGCGCGGCCGAAGCCGATCGGTCGCGGCTTTGCGCTGGGCCGTGATTCTCGCCTGAGCTCCGGCGAGCGCCCGCCGGGGTTGGTGGTCGGTGGGTTACCGAGCGCGGGTTTCCGGCTGGGAGCCTGATTCGGAGAGGAACACACGATGTCGCTTGTTGCAGAGAGCACCAGCAACGGAACTCAAAACTACCCGATAGCGAGCTCGCTCACGCAGCGCGATCTCGACGCCGAGCAGCGCTACCACCTCGCTCTGCAGCGCCTGGTTCAGCGCGAAGCCTTCGGAACCGGCACAGTCGCCGGGCTCAGGGTCATAGGCGAGCTCGACGCAACGACGCTGCCCCTCGGGGTGTTTTTGGAAGCCGGCTTGGCGATCGACCCGAACGGGCGCGAGCTCCTGGTCGAAAAGGCCGTCAGCGTCGACGTAGCGGCATTTCCGCTCGCGGCTAGCCCGGTCGCGTTTCCCGGTCCCCCCACTAACCGAACAACGTTGGCGTCCGCGGTCGTGACCCGCTTCGGCGGCTCGCTGGGGTTCGACGTCAACGACCTGAATCAGCTGGCGCTCGAGCTGTACACGGCGGGGCTGTTGACCAAGGCGCAGTACGACAACTACTTGGCGTCGGCTTCCAACATCAGCGACGTGATGGCGCAGCTGGCGCTAATTCCGCAAATCACGCCCACGCTCACTCCGCCACAGGTTCTGGAGAGTTGGCTGTTCGAGCAGCTCGTCGGCGTAACGTACCTGGGACTGCGCTACCGGGAGGTCGGCACCGATCCGGCGCCAGTGGTGCTCAATTCTTCGTGCTGCGGCAGCGTGCCGTGCTCACCGACGCGAACCCTGGAAGGCGTCTACCTGGTCGCTGCCGACGCGCCGTTCGGGGAGCCTGACGACGGCTACCACCAAAAGCAGCTCTGTCTCGAGGCGCAGCTGTTCGCGCAACTGGATGCGGCTCCCTCCCTGCCATCCCAGGTGGATGCTCGTGCCGCCCTGTGCGAGTGCCTACTCGGTGCGTGGAGCGGCTTGCCCCCTGTCGGCAATAGCTGCACCGAAGACGCGACGCCGGTGGTGCCGCTCGCCACCGTGAGCTGGGCCAGGTTCCAGCAAAGTGGGGACACGCAAATTCTCGGCATCGACAACTGCGATCGCCGACCGCTCGCTCCGGGAGCACCTGCGCTGCGCGCGCTGCTCGACTCGCTCACCGCCTGGTCGACCCCCGTCAAGCTGCCGCCGCGCATCGTTTCGATCAGCCCCGCACAAGACGCGCTCGTCCCGTCCGGGAGCACGCCGGGTGGATTGGCACTGAGCGCCGTGGCGAACGCACAGCTGAAGATGGCGACGGGCTCGACGCTGGCAAACCTTTGGGAGATCGCCTTTCACCCGGCGGGTGGTGGCGCACCGCAACTGTTCAACAACGGCAGCGGCGGTCCGTCCGGCACGACGGTCAGTATCTCCATCGTTACTCCCGGGCCCACCGTGGGCCATGAAATTCGCATCACGTTCAGCGGTGGCAGCGCGTTTGCACCCGGCACTTACGTGTGGCGCCTGCTGAACGTAGCCGGCTCGTCCGAGGTGGTGTCGAACGCCACGGGCGCACAGCTGGATGGAACACCCGACCCTCTCACGGCCGCTCCCTCCGGAGACGGCATCAGCGGCGGAGCGTTCGAAGCACGCTTCGTCGTCACGCCGTAGCGCGCTGAGGAGATGCACGGATGAACGCCCTAACGCAAAATTGTGGTTGTGGATGCAGCCCTTGCCAGTGCAACGGCGTGAGCGCCGCGCCAGGCTGCAGCGCCGACTTCTGTGTCCCGCGCCCGAACTTCTTCAGCGGACAGCTGGTCACAGCCGATGACCTGAACGCGGTCGTCTCCTACTTTCGCGCCAAAGAAGCGCTGATCGCAAAGCTGGCCATCGGCTGGGGCGTACTCGGTGGCATGCGGCTGCTCCAGCCCGGGCCGCTGAGCTTTCGCTTGTTCTCGGGCGACGACGGCTCACCGCAGACGAACAACCCGTGCATCGACACCCTCCTGCCCAATCCGCAAATCGTCGGAGGCTCACAGGTCTTGGTCTCGCCCGGTGGGGCGATCGACGCCGCGGGTCGCACCCTTTCGGTTTGTGCCCCCAAGGCGATCGACATCGCGCAGTTGGCGCAGGGCATCGACAACCCGCCGGTCCCTCACACTTGCGGCCAATGGCTGGGTTCGTTCTGTGGCCATCTGTCGGGCACCATCACGGCCTCGGCTTATTGGGTGGTGGCGCAACAAGTGGACGTTCCGACTCGCCCAATGCCGCGACTCGCGGGCGAAGGGGACTGCGCGCAGGGTTCGAGCTGCGACTTCAGCCGCTCGCTCGAAGACGTGCGCTTCTACCTGACCAAGGACCTGCCGCTGCTCTACTTCTTGCACGGCTGCATCGACCCGATCGCGATCCCGTGCGCGGACCAGCTGTTTCAGATGCTGGGCAGCACCATCGCGTCGATACCGAGCCTGAACAGCGCGCTCTCGGGCATCGTCACCTCCGACACGCTCTCGTTCTTGAGTAGCGCGCTCTCGAGCCCGTCGGCGAACGAGGCCATCGTCGAGGCATTCGGCTGCGTGGGCTTCAAGTTCGTGCCGCAGCTGACTGAATTCATCAACCAGATCGCCGCGAACACCTGCTGCACCAAGCCCGGGGTCGTGCTCGGCCGCGTGCTGCTGGCGGTCGACGTGCCGCAAGAGGTCAAGGCAGTGCTCGGCAATCAATCCCAGTACGTCTTCATCGACGACGCCTTTCCGTATCGCCGCATCGTCCCGAATTCGGCCATGCACGGCATGCTCGTCACCGCGCTTCAGTCAATCCTGGTCTGCCTGGCGGACAATCCGCCAAGCGCTGAGTGAAGCCTGCGCAAGAGGAAGCGATGACTCTACCGGTTCGACCCATCTTTCAGAACGGACAGCGCCTCACCGCCGATCGGCTGACCCAGGCCGTCGAGTTCTTGCGGACGTTCATCCGGCGCCTGGCGCTCGCACCGCTCGGCACCGGCGTCGCCGCCGGGCTCGATCTCGGAACGGACGAGTTGGGGCGCGCCGTCATCTCCCCCGGTATCGCCATCGACGGGCGAGGCCGATTGCTCATCGTCGAAGCTCCGCTCTTCTTCACGGTGGGCGACATCGAGAGCCAGGCGGGGACCATTTCGCCGGGCAACGCGGTGCAGGTGCGGCTCATCGCAGCTGATCAGGGGACGAGCAGCTCGGAGCCGTGCTCTCAGACCCCCGGCACGGTCGTGGAGGGCGTGAGCGTTCAGTTCAGCGCAACGTCCATTCCGGGCCGTTTGGATTCGCCGTACAACGCCAGTCCGACGCCGTATTGCGTGGATCCGTGGGGCGATCTCGACGCCGGCTCCGCGGGCTGCGGAGTGGTGCTGGGTGACCTGGTGCGACTGTCTGGCGGTAGCTGGTCGGAGTCTCTCCGTTCACGACAGGGTGTTTCGGCTGAATTCGGAGCAATTCGCAGCCCGACGAGCGCGGTCGCCATGACGCTCGGCCAAATGAATCTGGATCTGGGCGACGGCACGTTCGTTCACGAAGCGGTCGCGTTCGCGGTCGCGGCAGAGTTCGAGAACCGCGTGCGATTTCGCGGCGACGTTCGGGTGGGCCTGCTCACCGGCGACTCGGTCCAATCGACTCACATGGCTCCGCTCGGGCAGTCGTACCCGACTGCTTCCTACTACGCGCTCGACCCGCACGTTTTCGTCGTGAGCGCTGGCGCCGGCACTGACGCAGTTCCCAACGGTCAGGGCGGCCTCAGCGCCGTGCTGGTCGAGCTGGATTGGACCAGCACAAACGTCGATGCTCCGGGTCAACCGCTGTACCAAGTCATACCGAGCGCATCGAACCCCCGAGTTCGCGTCAGGCGCGGTAATGGTCAGTCGCCGCAGGTGATTGGACTGAGCGCCGCACCGGCTCAGATCGTCGGCTTCGAGCGTCGCGTGGTGCCGCTCGCCAGCGCGGGTCTGGTGAAGGTGTACGTCAACTCGCCCTCGGTCACGACGGGAAATTACCTCACCCCCTCGAGTACTCCGGGGCAGTTGACCCTGTGCGGGACCGGCCAAACCGCTGTCGCGCGCGCGGCAGAATCCAGGACCTCACCCGGTGAGCTGTACGCGTGGGTCATCTACCCCGCCCTCGACATCTTCCCCAGCAGCGGCTGAATGGCAAACACTGCGATCGTCCGTCACGTCACCGAGGCTCTCATCGAGATCCTGCGGCACGATCTGGCCATCACGGTGCCGAGCTTGCCTTCGGGCAACATCAAGGCTGCGCCTCCGGAGGGGATCGACGGCGTCACGGTCGAAACGCTGATCGTATACATGTATCAGGTCATCGAGAGCCCCTTTCTGAAGAACGTGGGGCCGGCCGTGACGGGCACGCCGCCCAACTTGCAAACAGTGCGCGACCCGCTCGCGCTCGACCTGTACTTCTTGCTCATCCCGGGCGCGCCCGTGAGCATGTACCTGGATACCTACGACATCTTGGGCGCTGCCATGCGGTCGCTCCACGATCAC
Organism: Myxococcota bacterium; assembly: GCA_048498935.1. GTDB lineage: Bacteria > Myxococcota_A > Polyangia > Polyangiales > Polyangiaceae > PMG-095. The sequence continues at coordinate 3,601 of JBEHXA010000180.1, read as the reverse complement.
GGCACATTCACGCTCGGCGACTGGGTTCCAACGGTGCCAGTCGACGAGCGCAAGCTCACCTTCCGACTCGCGTTCAATCGGCTCGAAACGAGCGACTTGATCCGCATTTGGGAGGCCGTTCAGCACCCCTACCGGCTCAGCGTCGCTTACGTCGTGCGCACCGTGCAGATCGACAGCCAGCTCGTGACCGACACCAGCTTGGTCAGCCAGCGCAACATCATCGCCAGTACCCAATGACCGAGGCTACCCATGGCAACTGCTCTCGATAGCTGCTCTTGTAAATGCAACCCGTGCGTGTGCCTGCCCCCGGCTGGCAGCGAGGTGGGCTGTCTGCCGCTCGCTTGCGTGCCGCGGCCTTGCTTCTTCGACGGGCAGCTGATCGGCGCCGAGGATCTGAACGCCAGCGTCAGCTATGCGCGCAACCAAGACACCCTCATGGGGCGCTTCTTGGCGGGTTTCGGGGTGATGGGCGGGCTCAAGGTCGACGCGGCGGATCCGACTCGCCGCAATAGCTTGGCGACCGGCGCGCTTGCCTCGCTGAGCAACAGCCCGCAAGTCATTGCCGGCACCAAAGTGATTGTCTCACCGGGCGTGGCGATGGATTCACTCGGTCGCAAGCTCACGCTGTGCCAAAGCACGGTGCTCGACTTGCAGCAGCTGGCGCAGCAAGCCGCGCAAGGCGAGCTGAAGTCGGGGAATTGCGAGACCCTGCTCGGAGACCAATGCACGGCCCCGTCGGGCGTGATCACGGTCACGGAGTTCTACCTCGTGGCAGAGCTCAACGAGGTCGCGAACCGCCCGGCGCCGCAGTTCTCGGGCGGAGGCCCGTGCGATCCGGCGCCGACCTGCTCGCCTAGTCGCAAGGAAGAGAACGTGCGCTTCTCCCTGGTTGGCCCCCTACCGGTCGAATACCGCTACACGGGCTGCGTCGACCCGACCGGGTTCACGTTTCCGACCGCCAACCCTTGCATCGAAACGGACCCGACCGAGCGCACTCGCATAACGCTCGCGCTGATCGACCGCGTGCAAAACGACCTGGCCCAACTGTGCTGTGGTCGCCCGGCTGTCGTGCTGGCGCGCGTGCTGCTGACGCGCGATCCGGGCTCGCTCAAGAACGGCCTGCCCTCGGTGTCGCTGTACACGCTACTCGACGACGGTTACCCCTACCGTCGCCCCATCCCGATGTCGGGCCTCGTGACGGATTTGGTGCCGAAGCTGGCCTGCAGCACCGCCGTCACCAGCCAAAACATCGTCTTCAACGTCAAAGACTACGGCGCCACCGGCAACGGCACCACCGACGACACCTCCGCCATCCAAGCAACACACGACGCCGCGCAGGCCGCGCTCGGCGGCATCGTGTTCTTCCCGGTTGGGAACTACGTCATTACCCGCGCTTTGACCTGGAGCGCGGATGTGCCCATCTGGGGCGTCCCCGGGCGATCAACGATCGTCATGGCCGCGAGCGGCACCGGCTTTTACATCAACGTCACGTCCAGCACCGGCGCCACCGGCACCATCACCGAGATCGCCAACATGGCGTTCACCGCAGGCGTGTCCACGAGCGCGGTCATGGTCGGCGTTACCCACGGCGCCACCCGCACCACGCTCTTTCGCAACTGCACGTTTGGAGGCCACCCCAATTGTGTCGGCCCCGCCATCTACGTGAGCAGCGAGAACTCGGACATTCGCGTGGCGGACTGCAATTTTCGCATCCACCTCAACGGCGAGGTCATCTATCACAACTCCGGTCATTGCCCGCCGCTCAGTCTCGAGAACTGCCGCGTCATCATGCCGCCGGTGTTCAACGACGAGTTCGCCCACTGGGACTCGGACCTTTTCGTGACTGGGTGCCTGTTCGATTTCACCGCACTCACCTCGGGTTCGGCGCGCTGCCTCGCACTCCGAGCAGGTGGCCGTGGCACGATCGTGGGCAATACGTTTCGCTTCTCATCGGTCAGCGCCTACGCGCTGAGCTGGGAACCGGGAGCGTACATCTCGGAGTCTGGCAACACGTTCACGGGGCTCACCGCCACGTCTGCATACTCACCCGCCGGGAATACGCTCGCGGTCGGCTCGACGCTGTCGATGCCGGGCGCGATCGACAAGCCCATGGGCTCGACCGGTGTACTGCCCGACGGCTTCCACACGATATCCATTCGGGGTCAGGCAGGCGCGCCGAACATCACCTTTCCGGCCATGATGTTTCGAGGACAAGAGCTCCAACTGACGCTGCACAACGAGGGTGGCATGCTTTGGGGAGCCGGCAGCGTTCACACGACCGGCGCGGTGGAGCCACTCGCAGGCTTTCCCGCCATCGCCACGGGGCAGACGATCGGACTGCGCTACGTCGTCGCCGCGCACGAAGGCTCGGTTGTCGGCAACAAGTGGGTGCTCGCGAGCGCACCGAGCAACGTGTACTGACGCGCGCGAAGCAAGGAAGCTTGACGATGCAAACCAGCACTCAACCGCATTCGAACTCGCTGCTTCGGCTCCGCTACTTCTTCGGGCAGCTGCTCACGCAGCAGGATCTGCAAGCCGAGCAGTCGTTTCACCTCGCGCTGCAGCGCCTGGCCCAACGCGAGGCCTTCGGGACCGGCACCGTGTCGGGTCTCATGGTCACGGGCGAGCTCGACTCGCAGCAGCCGCCGCGCTCCGTGTTCGTGAAGCCCGGCCTCGCGATGGATCCGGACGGGCGAGAGCTGCTGCTCGAAGAGCCCGTGTGCGTGCTCGTCGCCGACGAAGCAGCCCCCGCGACCCCGCACCCATTCATGCCGGTGCCGGCGACCAAAGCCACGCTGGCTTCGGCGGTGGCCGGGCGCTTTGGCCCCGCCTTCACGGTCACGGACCTGACCACGCTCGTGGCCCGGCTCACGACCGCTGGGCTCATGACCGAGGCCGAGCAGACCGCGTACGTAACCCTCGACGACATCACGGTCATTCGGCCATTACTCGAGCTCATCGCACCGACGACGCCGGTGATTCCGCCTTCCACCACGTTCGTGGACTGGCTCTTCGATCAGCTCGTCGGCTCGAGCTACCTCGGTCTGCGCTACTTCGAGCACGGCGCAGTGCCGGCGCCCGCGGTCCTCGATTCCTCGTGCTGCGGCGGCTCGCAGTGCTTCGCGTCGCGCGCGCAAGAAGCGGTCGTGATCGAGGTGAGCTCCACGGCTTTCCCCGAAATTCCGGATCCCTTCGCAACCCTTGCTGATTGCGTCGGTACCGATACGGCCGCTCTGTGCGAGTGCTTGCTCAACACATGGCGAGATTTGCCACCGGACCCCGACGCCTGCCCGCCGGCCGCGGTGGTCGTGCCGCTCGCGCGCGTCTACTGGGCGAAGTTCAATCGCAGCCCCGCGACGCAAATCCTCTCCATCGACAATTGCTCGGTGCGTCCGTTGGCACCAGGCGGCCCTGCTATTCGCGCTGTCGCCGCGATCTCAGGCCCCGCGGGCCCGCCAGGGCCTCCAGGCCCACCCGGACCGACGGGCGCCACCGGTGCCACGGGTCCCCAAGGCCTGCCCGGCGCCACGGGTGCGACCGGCGCCCAAGGCCTGCCCGGCGCCAAAGGTGCGACCGGCGCGACAGGCCCACAAGGTTTGCC
>JBEHXA010000179.1:0-12423 GCA_048498935.1 Myxococcota bacterium | reverse complement strand
GGTACTTCGTGCTCTTTCAAGAGCCGTTCGGTTTCAACGCCACGTTGCACCTGCTGCTTCAAGGCGTGATGCTGCTCGCAGCCACCGACGCCGGAGCAGTCCTTGCGCTGCGACCCGAGCGGGTGCGAAACGTCGCGTCTGGCAAGCTGCTCATCCGAGCATTCTTGGCTTCCGTCTACGCCTGGGCGGCCTTCGTCAAGCTGCGCCCCGATTGGCTCGACGGACGGACCCTCGCTCTTTTTCACGAAAACGGCGCACTGTCCGGGCCACTCGCCGACTTGCTGCTGCGTACCCCCTGGTGGCGCGCACTCGTGGCTCGTTCGATCGTCGGCATCGAGCTCACGCTCCCGCTCCTACTCTTCGCGCCGGCCACACGGCGCTGGGCCCCCTACGTCGCGCTCTCACTGCACCTCGGCATCGAGCTCTCCGCCCAGCCCGACCTACTAGGCTGGTCAATGGCCGCGCTCCTCTTGTCGACGTTGCCACGCGGTTTGGCGCGGTAGGACTAAAGTCAGGCGGTTGTAAGCTGATCAGGCCGATGTCACTGGCGATTTTAGCCAGGAGCCCGGAGCCGTTCAGCAGCCTTGCTTGGCCATTCGGGAGACCCAATCTGCCATTCGTCGTGTGACGCCTTCTGACATCGGGGCAGAAGAGTATTTCAGGGGGAATCGACTCGGAGTCATCCGATTCGCAGAAATTTCAATCAGGAGTCATCCAATGGCTGATTCAAGCGGGTTCGAGCAGCGGGCAGTCGAGAGGCCTTCCATCGACACGGACTTTGCTGACATTGAAATCACGGCCGTTGGCTCGACGGTTGCGGAGGTCGATTTAGCCTTATGCTGGCGAGAGTTGATCGGGGGCGTAGTCACTGTTCGCGGTGGCTTCTTCGACAGCGGCAAGTGTGGGGTGCTTTTGGGAGCTCCGCAGCATCCGCGAGATGCTGCCCTTGTTGGGCGTCGCCTCGAGATCCTCGAATCTGTTCTTGCTGGTATTGGCCAGAACTGCGTTGCCATCGATCTGGGCGTGGCGCCTTCGACAGTGGCCTTGCACGCGCGGCAAGCGCTGGAGACCTTGGGCGTGCCGGGGCGACCTTCGCGGGTGCATCCGTTGATGATGTTGATGGCGACTGCGGCGAGGCGGGGGATTCTAGTGTCGGGGAAAGTGTCGTACGTGCAGTCGGCACAGGGAGAGCTGCGGGCGATAGAGGTGGCACGGCCGGGGCAACGGTTGCGCGAGAGTTTGCCGGGTGCGGAGCGAGCTGTGATCGATCTGCTGATCGAGGGGCGCGGCTACGTCGAGATCGCGGAGAAGCGACATACGGCGGTGCGCACGGTGGCGAACCAGATTGCGGCGGTCTTTCGGCGGTTGAACGTGTCGGGACGCAGCGAGTTGATTCAGCGCCTGTTCGTCGTCGACGGCTTGCTGCCGCCGACGGCTGCTTTGGGGTCGGTCCTGCCGCCAACTCTGCACGGGCCGCTCTCGGGACGGCCATGGAGCGACGCGCGCATCAGCGGCATCCGACCGCTCGCGCACGTGAGCTCTCAACTGCTGGAGCTCGCTGAAGCCTCCGCGCGCGCTCGCTGAGCGGGGGCGCGACGAGCCAGCCATCTTCGCAAGAGCTATGCTCGCCCGAGCGCAAGTTCGCCAGCGGCTACCCGTTACGCGTCCGTAGTCACTTCTTTGATGCTGATGGTTGCGGGCCATTGGTCGAATCGTTTCATGAGTTGTCGATGACGTGGCTTGAAGGTTGCTTCGATCCAATCGTGGAGCGCGGCACCGTGGTCTTCGAAGCGATGGTTGACCGCTCATCCCGTTGAAGCAGCCGCTCGACCTTCACTCTTGGCCGTCGGCTGGGCTGAACGCAAAATCCTCATACGGCTCGGCTAATCAGTGCTCTAACAGGGCCCGATGGACACCGGCAAACTTCTCAAAGCCGTCATCGTCGAGGATGAAGACGGCTCTCGGCAGCTGCTGCGCCGGCTGCTACGTCGTCACGAACATACGATCGAAGTCGTTGGCGAAGCACAGAGCGGGCCCGAAGCACTTACGGTCTGCGAAACCAATCAGCCGGACGTGATCTTCCTGGACCTGCACCTGCCAGGCTTCGATGGGTTCGAGCTCCTGTCGCAGCTGCGTGTCGAAGCGCACATCATCATCACGACAGCCATCGCGGACCATGCGGTCAAAGCCTATCGCACCAACGCAATCGACTACCTGCTGAAGCCGGTGGATCCGGTGCAGCTCAATCAAGCCATCGCCCGGGTGGTGTCCGCCATCTCGGACGAGTGCCTTGTCCGGCTCCTGTGTCGTGAGCACGATGGTGTGCGAGTGGTGGACCTCGAAGACGTCTTGTTTCTGTGTGCGGAGGACGGCTACACGAAGGTCCAGGTGGATGGCGCCTACCACCTGCTGTCGGAGCCCCTGAGTGCAATAGAGGAGCGGCTGCCGAAGAACTTCGTGCGAACCCACCGCAACGCGATCGTCAACCTTCGAAAAATCCGCGCCCTCGACAAGAGCGGGGAAATCGCTTTCGTGGGTCGTGATTCCCTCGAGGTGCAGGTGAGTCGACGACACCTACGCGACTTGCGGCGCACGCTCATGCTCCAAAAGTAACAAGAGAACGTATCGAGCCAGAGAGGAAAGCCGATGTCAGACTTCCAGTTCAATGACTTGGACGGCACGCCAGATTTGCGCGAGCCTATCCTTCGCAATCTGCAATGTAATATCCTGCGTTCGACAGCGCGCAGCGCATGCGACCAGGTCTTTCACCGTTTTCCGTCCAAGCTGGCGATGGTGGATTGGCTCAAGACCGCGCCAGCGCCCTCCTCATCGCAGGCCGAGCCCGACCGCCGCTACCTGGTGAACGTGCTCTTCACCCACGAGGGGCTGCGTCGTCTCGAGCTCCCCGTCGAGATCCTGAATCAGATGGAACCGGCCTTTCGTCGCGGCTCGCGGAGCCTACGAACCGCAGAAAAGCTGCGTGACCCGATGACTTCCTCATGGGCACAAGAGCACCGGAGGCACTGGCATGCGGTGGAGCTCCATTGGCGCTCGGTCAATGAAGAACCGATCCGCGTTCGTGACGCAGGGCACGAGGTGCACATCGAGGTCGGACGGGCCCGTGGGCGCGACGGCAACCCGCTCGAGAAAGACGATGAGCCACGCTACAATCACTTCGGCATTGCGGACGTGACCAGCAACCCCATCTACAGTCGCCGCGATTATGACGAGCTGCTCGCTAAGAAGGCACCGGGGGCCAACATCGAGTGGAAGTGGGACCCGCGGGCCCAGCTTTCGACGCTTTTGGTGCGCGACCCGCTCGCCGACCACCCCGATTGTTTTGGCAGCTACTTCGTTTTCCGTAAGTTCCATGAAGACGTGGACCGTTTCCGGCAAAAGCTGAAGGCTCTCGCGCAGACCCTGATCGAGCAAAGGGGCAAAGGTTGGTGGTGGCAAAGATATCCGGCGATCTCTGCCCTGACGGATCCCGAGCTCAACGGCCTCATCGACGGTCTTTCCAAACCATCGATGCACAATGCGCTTTCGAGCAAAGCCGGCATCGTGCTCTGCCAGCATATCTTGGGAGTTGGCCCAGACGGGCAGCGGCCGATTGGGGGCGCCGACAACAACTTCAATTATGCGAGCGATCCGGAAGGTAAGACGTGCCCATTTTCGGCGCACGCCAGGGCGGTCAATGCTCGGGGCTCGCGCCTTGCACCTCAGGTCGAGCACAAGACGGTCATCGCTCGGCGCGGCATCTCGAGCGACGATGGGTTGTTGTTTTGGTGCGCACAGGCGAACATCGGCGCTCAGTTCGAGTACATCCAAGAAAAGTGGGCCAATGCTAGTAATGTGAATCTCGACCACCAGGCGACCCCCGGTGTCGATTACCTGGTTGGTCGCCCGGCAGACAGTGCTCCCGGTAGCGAGCTCGATATTCGTGACACCGTCACGCTGAAGGCCAGCGAATACCTGTTTGCGCCCAGCTTGATGGGAGTCCGTCGATTGTGTGCAATAGGAGGTGTGCAGTGACGATTCCGTTGACCTCTATTTCCTTGGGCTTTCATTCGCAAATCGAGCCAACGCGAACCGAGCTGCATCAGGACACGGCTGGCACGTTTGCGCGCTTCAATATCACGCAGGCCACCTACAAGGGACTGTTGAAAGGAAATCTGGAGGCGAAGTCGGCGACGGTCGAGGCCGAGCTCGCCACTCCAGAAATGCTCCTCGCTATTGCCCTCGACATCGAGCAGGAGTCGAAAGCAGTTCGCGACGCGGGCGGCGATAGGCCGGGCGACAAGCTCGCAAGCCTCATCAGCGAATTCTTGCGGATGGCAGCCTCGTGGGTCGCCGCTGAGGTCGCGCTCGGACTCGAGCTCTCGGAACCAGATCAAGCGATTGTGAACGAGCCCGGTGAGTTCATTCGCAGGATGTACCTCTTGCTGTACAGCGAGGCCTTCCGACAAACTCCTGATCCCGGCGAATTCAACAAGGATGCTTGGAACGCGGTTCTGAAGGCGGTTGGGCAGGGTGGCGCGCCGTTCGATGGCCTCTTGCCGCATTGCCGTACCCTTTGCGGCCAAGTTGCCGAAGAGTTCATCGACAGCTTGTGGGAGAAATCCTGGTGATCTGATGGGGCGGGTTCTCGACACCTACACGCGCGTAGCGTCGCGCCTGCCTTCGTTTCTTTCCCAGGCGGCACTCGAGCGGGTTGTAGGTATTGCCCGACGAGTACCGGATGCGGCGAACTCGCACAACCTCGAAGTTCGCCTCAATTCCTCGAGCTGCATCGACTTCCTGACTTACTGCGGCACGAAGACCATCGTGTCGCAGTTCGAAGAGCTGCTCGGTCCGAATCCCAGCGCCGTGTGGCAACACAACCTTAGCCTGTTTCGAGAGTGGGCGACTCAGGGGAGCGCGCTCTCCAAGTCGCCCTTCCTATCGCTCGAATACGACGCGGGCGATCACTCCGCGGAGCCGGAACCGAATCTGTTCGTCGCGCTCGATCAGCGACATCTCGCTCGTCATCGGGAACCTATCCGCGGTGAAACGGACGACTCGCGCGCTCTCGGGCGCTACGCGTTCCAGAGCCTGCTGCCTGCGTCGATGCGCGATGCCTGCATGCCCGTTATCGATCGCATCTACGCGAGCCTGCCACCGCTCGGCGCGGTCCTCCACGCGCCCGTCATGATGACAAGGCAGCCGATCGCGGCGAAGCCCTACATTGCGTTGCCCCGTGACCACTTGAGGCGATTTCTCCAGGATATCGAGTGGCGCGGTTCGATGGACGGGCTCGACGAGCTGCTCAAAACTTACTACAAGGCCTTCCCCAAGACCGTGTATATCGATCTGACCGTGACTGACCGAGTTCATCACCGCCTCGGTCTCGTCACGTGCCAGTTTCAGCGGCAAGAAGCGGATTTCTCTACTCTGGCGTGGTGGGGTCTGCCGCGTGAGCTCGAGCACTACAAGGGCGAGCTGCGGAGCTGGAGCGGACTGACCGAAGAGTCAATTGACGGGCAACCTTTCTGGTTGCGCCGGTGGATTGAAACCAAAGCGGTGCTTCACGAGAGCAGCATCGAGTACAAGGCGTACCTCGGTTTCTCTCTCAATCGCCCACCGCTGTTCGGTTGACATGATGCAATTGCCGACCGGCTACTCCAGCGGCGGCACGGTCTACGCGGCGCGAGGCATGCACGTGGTGCGCGCCGTTCGCGATGCTGACAGGGCGCGAGTGGTAGTCGTGGGTTCTCAGGGCCACGCCACTTCCGAACCGGAGAGGCGCAGGCTCGATGCCGAGGTCGAGTGCCATGCACTTCTCGGTAATGAAGGGGCGGTCCGCCGGATCGACGAGCAGCGAAAGTCCTGGCTGGTGATCGAAGGAGTCGAGGGTGAACCCGTCGACACTTCCCAAAGGTGGTCCCTCGAGGCCTTTTGGGCCTTCGCTCCGCTCGTCGTCAGCTCACTGGCTCGGCTGCACGAGCGCGGGTGCTTGTCGGGGACCCTCGAAGCAGCGTGTATCTGGTGGGATGCGACTCAGCCTTCGCGTCTCTCGCTTCTGTGGGGGGTGCCAGCCGTTCGCGTTTCTGCTTTGGGCCCGGTTGCTCCGACGGCTGACACGGCACCAGAACTCATCACCGCTGCGGACCAGCCTGCAACACCGGCCGCCGATGTCTATTCCTTGGGTTGCGTCTTGTATCGGCTCTTGTCGGGAAGGCCCCCCATCACTTCACAGGCCAGCTCGACCTTCGAAATCGCCTCGACACCCCCTCCGCCCCTGGAGCCGGCGCACGTGCCGCCCCGCCTCGCAGCCTTGGTGTTGCGCATGCTCTCCAAGTCGCCCTCGGCTCGTCCCGCAAACGCAGGAGCGGTGCACCGCGAGCTGTTGGCGATCCGTGCTGGGGATGCCTCCGCCGAGGCGCTGCGCCTCCGGCCATTGACTTTGGTGGGGCGCGGCGCCGAGCTTGAGTATCTGATTCGAGCGGCCAACGCCGCCTCGAGCGGAGCCGCGGCAGCTCTCTGCGTCGTCGGTGAAGCCGGCGTCGGCAAGTCGCACCTGATCGCGGAGCTCGTGCGGCAGCTCACGTCGCAGCGCTTTCTGGCCGGTACCGGCAAGTTCGAGCAGACCCATGGGGGAGAGCCGTACTCGGCGCTGCTCGATGCTTGTCGCCACGCACTGGGACGCGCGCTCTCGGGCGGCGAGCTCATGTTCACGGCCGTTCGTTCGCGACTGGCGGCTGCGAATCCGTTTATGCTCGGCTTTCTCGCGTCCTTCCTCCCCGAGCTGACCCATTTCTGCGAAAAGCTACCGGAAGCTCCCGACCTCGGCCCGGCCGAGAACCGAAAAAGGTTCGCACGCGCCTTCACTGAGCTAGTGGGCGCCTTGGGGCAGTCAGGCTCGCCTCTCGTACTGGTTCTCGAGGACGCTCATTGGGCAGACCCGGCAACGATCGAGCTCTTGGTCGATATCTTCGACGCAAGATTGCCGCCGCACTTCTTGCTGCTCCTCTCCCTCAGAAAGCAGGAAGCCGAAGCCAACGCGGGGCTGCGGACGCTCTTGGATCACTTCTCGGACGAGGCCCGCCTCGAGCTCGCGCCCTTCGAGGTTTCGCAGACGGAAGAGTTCTGCAAGAGCGTGATTCATGGCTGCGAGTCGGCCAGCGATTTGGCCTCCGCCGTACAACAGCGCACGGGAGGCAACGCCCTCTATTGCTTCGAGCTACTCCGAAGCCTGGCAGTCAATGGCCAGCTGTCGCAGGTGGCGGGGAATTGGACCTGTTCTGACCCGCGCGTCCGCTTCACGCCCGCTTCGGAGACAGTCGTCGAGCTCATCCGTACGCGCCTCGCGTCGCAGTCGGAACGCACGCAGCAGGTCTTGGGAGCGGCCGCGTGCATCGGCTCGATTTTCACGCTGCCGGCGCTCGTGGCCGCTTCCGGGCTGCCGCCCGAAGAGCTCGCACCGTCACTTGCAGCGGCTGTGCACCACGGGTTGGTGGACGAGCGTTCGGGAACGCCCCCGGCATACGGATTTTGTCACGACCGAGTTCAGGAATCGGCGCTCGCGGTTCTTTCGACCGAAGGTCGGCAAGAAATCCAGTTGCGGCTGGGTCGTTACTATCGGTCTCTGGCTGCGCACGAACAGTTTGCGATCTTTAGCTGCCTCGATCATTTGAATGCCGTGCGGCATAGCCTCGAGAACGCCGAGCTCGAAGCCCTACGCACCCTGAACTGGGACGCGGCGCTCCGCGCCCGACGCGCCATCGCGTACCAGCGCGCGGCCGAGCTGACCGCCATCTATCTCGAGGGCCCGACCTCTTCCGAGGCCCGCTTCGACGCTTTGCTGCTGATGGCGGAGTGCTCGTTTCTCGGTGCGGGCGCGCGCAAGGAGACGCCAGAGGGGGCCGAAGCGTGGGCGACGGGTGAAAAAGCAGTGCAAGAATGCGCGTCGCTCGCCCAGGACAACACTCAGCGGCTGCGGCTCTTGAAGTTGCGGTTGGCGGTAGATGTCTACAATCAACGCTACTTGGATGCCGTCGAACTCGGTCTTCAAGCACTGCGCCTGCTCGGGAGCCCGCTGCCCTGCAATCCCTCGATCGTGCGCGTCATCGCACGCGTAGTCCGGCTCAGCATTCGGATGCGCAAGCTGGATCCGCGGGACCTCCTCGACGTTCCCGACCGCACGCCTCAGGACCAGGTCGAAGTCTCGGGGGTGCTGGCCTGGCTATCCGCCCCCGCGCATTGGGCGCGCCCGTTCTTGGGTGCCATCGTCTTGATTCGGCAGACCGAGCTTGCTCTTACGTTTGGAAATGGGCCGCAGTCCTCGGTCGGCTACGCAGGCTATGGCCTCATTTGCCACCTGCGGGGTGACTACCAGACAGCGGTCCGCTACGGCAGGTTGGCGGCGAAGCTTGCCGAGAGGCAATCCGTGCAAGCGCGGACGATGGTGCAGTTTCAAGTGCTCACCTTCTTCAACGCTTTCGAGCTCGACCCTACGGCGATCGTGGCTGGATTCGATCGTTCGCTGAGTGAGTGCGTGGCTCATGGCGACATGTTTGCCTCTCACTTGATTGACGGTGTCGTCACGCTGTTGCCGTTTACCGGTTGGAACATCGAGCGGGTCGAGAAGGCCCTCGACCGCTATGAGCGCGAGGCGAGGAGCGCCGGAGCGGGCACCAGCGTCGAAGCCGTGCAGCTCGTTCGAGGCTGGAGCGAGACGCTGAGGACCTCGCTCGATCGCCGGCTGATGTATCAGGGCGCCGGCGCTGCTCTGACTGGCGCGCTCAGGCACGACAGCTTCAAGGCCGTTCGCGCCGTGCTGCGCATGCAGCTCGAGTATGTCGCGGGAAACGATGCCCAAGTCTTGGCGCTGGGCGTCGGGCTGAAGAAGAACCCGGTCATCAAGGACAGCTTGTGGTACCGCGCTAGCTATTGGCTCTTCGTCGTGCTGGCCGCCACGCGCCTTCACGGTAAATTCACGCGCGAGGCGCGCGAGGGGCTGGCCGCCCTGGAAAAGCTCGACTCCGTCAGCATCGATGGCGCGCCGGGACCTGACAATTTCCGAGCAGCGACGCTGCTAGCCCGAGGGGTTCGGGCTGCCACTCGACCCGACGCTCTCAACGCGATCGAATGTCTTGAGAGCGCCATATTCGAGGCTGCCCGCGCTGGACAAGAATTGCTGCGGGCGGTCGCGCTCGAGCGGCTCGCGGAAGTACTTGCTACGCGACGAGAATACGGGCAGTTCGTCGTCCGCTTGCGCGACGCTGCGCAAGCGTTTCAGCGCTTTGGTGCGCAAGCCAAGGTCGATGCCTTGATCGAGCTTCATCCGGGCGTCGACTGGAGCCATTTGGTCAGCCGCCATGCCCGCCTGCTCGACGTGAAGGTGGAAGGGGTGATGCGTGCCGCTTCGGCGATCGCAGAAGTCACGGCGGCTGAACGACTAGGGCCAACGTTGCTGCGGGTAATCGCCACGACCGCAGCCGCCATGCGCGCATTCCTATTCGTTCCCCTGGACGGTCGATTGCATCTGGTTGCGGGCTGCGAGCGGGACCGCATCGACGCCTCCCCCGAACCAACACCCATCGACGATGTGGCTGAGAATTTTCTCGCGCTCAGCACGGTGCGGTACGTGGCCCGCGTCAAAGAGGGCGTCGAGTTTCCACGCGATGAATCGAAGTTCGCCGACGACCCGTACTTGTTGAGCAAGTCGGTCGTGCGCGGACTGCTCTGCGTCTCACTCCACCATCGCGGAGAGATGGTTGCAATCTTGTATCTGGAGGAAAGCAGCAACTTCGACCGCTTCAGCGGAGAGGACATCGCGCTGGTCACTCTGCTGGGGCGCCAGGCCGCGATCGCCTTGACCAATGCTGACAGACACCGCTTCGAAATCGAGGCCCTTCAAGCGAAGGTTAACCCCCACTTCTTGTACAACGCCTTGAGTGTCATTACTGAGCTCATCGGGCGCGATCCCGATGCGGCGGAAGACGCGGTCTTCAAGCTCACGAAGCTCTATCGGTACATGCTCAGTACCCCGGCAACTCAGCGAGTGTCGCTCGATAAGGAACTGTCGTTTGTTCGCGACTACCTCGAACTCGAAAAGGCCCGATTTGGTGCACGCCTGAACGTGCACTGGGACATCGAGGCCGACCTCGGTCGCTTTCAGGTTCCGGCGCTGTTGGTGCAGCCGCTGGCGGAGAACGCCGTGACACACGGAATTGCCCGCAATGTTGGAGGCGGAACGGTCGTCATTGCCGTGCGCGAAGTTGGCGAAGGACTCGCCTTGTCGGTCACCGATAATGGGCCTGGTTGGTACAGCGGCAAGGGGGGGACGGGCTTCGGTCTCCGCAGTATTCGCAGGCGGCTCGAGCTGGTGTACGGGGATCGCGCGTCGCTCGACATCATCAAAGGCGAAGGCGTGTCGGTAAGAATCACGTTGCCCTGGTAGCAATCGATGCGGCGACGCTGGCGATGGCTGCTCCCAGTTGCTCGGGGTCGACGGGCTTCAGAAGGCAGTCGAAACCCTCTCGTTGTGCCTCGAGCGTGCCATTCGAATCGGCGGTAGTGATGATGACGTGGCTCGGACTTTGGAGCCGGGCGAGCAGTTCAAGCCCGTCGAATCCCGGCAGGTTGAGATCTAGGAAGATGATGTCCGGTCGACGCACTTCGCAGAGCGCAAGTCCTGCCGGCCCCTCCTCGGCCTCGGCGATGACCTCAACCGTGCCCGCGTGATGACGCTCGAGCAGCCGTCTCAGCAGTCGACGCGGCGCGGCCTCGTCTTCAATGATGATCGCCGTGAGTTTCCGGCTCGATTTCATACGCTGCTCTCTTCGCCCCTAGACGATTAGGCACGCTTGGCTGGCCGGACAACAGGTGGCCCCCTGCCAGCGCGCCAAAATGGGCGCCGAACGGTCGGCAATCGACCTTCAGCGGTCGCGCCCTCCCCGCGCGATTTCAGAGCACGCTTTCAACGGCGACCTGAGATCGAGGACTGAGTCGACAATTCACTTGAGGTGTTCTGAGGCGCTCAGAATCGACGCGCTCGACGACACAATAGACGTGGAGACGTCCTTAGCGGCTCCGCCTCTAGACGCCCAGCGTCGACCAGCGCACATTCCCCCGCGCATGGCCAAACCGCTTGCTGGGAAAGTCGCCGTCGTCGCCGGAGCGACGCGGGGTGCTGGTCGAGGGATAGCGACGGCGCTCGGTGAGGCTGGTGCCACCGTGTACTGCACGGGCCGAAGCGTTGCCGGCAGCCCTGGCATGAAGAATCGACCAGAGACGATCGACGAGACCGCGGCGATCGTGACCGCCAGAGGAGGGCAAGGCATTGCGGTGCGGGTCGATCACACGGTGCCGGCCGAGGTGGCTGCCCTGTTCGAGCGCACGGGCGAGATCGACATCTTGGTCAACGACATCTGGGGCGGCGACGACCTGATTGAGTGGGGCAAGCGACTTTGGGAGACCAAGCTCGAGGACGGGCTGACGTTGATCGACCGGTCGATCAAGACGCACATCATCACCAGCCATCATGGCCTGCCTCGAGTGCGCCGTGGTGGCGTGGTGTTCGAAATCACCGACGGTGATGCCTTCTATTACCGCGGTCACTTCTTCTACGACCTCATCAAGACCACCGTGATCCGCATGGCTTTCGGTCTCTCCCAGGAGCTCGAGGGCCGCGGTGTCACCGCCATGGCGGTGACGCCCGGCTTCCTACGCTCTGAATGGATGCTCGATCATTTTGGTGTCACGGAGGCCAACTGGCGTGACGCGACTGCGAACGTGAAGGAGTTCATCGCCTCGGAGACTCCGCTGTTCGTCGGGCGAGGCATCGCGGCGCTCGCCGCAGACCCGAACATCGCTGCTAAAAACGGTCGTGTCATCGCCTCCTGGGATCTGGGCGAGGAGTATGGCGTCGTCGACGCTGACGGTTCGCGGCCGCATTTCGTGCGTTGGCTCAAAGAGCACATGCCCCACGTTGCAGCAGGGTGGAAGAAAGCAGACGACTCCTTTTATGCATATTGGGGCCCGATGCCGTACTCGATGCCTGGTTAGCGCTGGGGGGCTTCGCGTACCCGCTCGCACAGATTTCCACACGAAATTTTGCAAAAAGCTGGTGGCGCACGGCTTGAACGCTCCGTACCCTAAGTTGATGCTGCGGGTGACGGTGGTGGCGCTGAGCTGTGTGGCGTGCTCGTTGGGCACCGCTTCGCCTGGCTCGAAGCCGGCGGAGGTCGCAGCTAGCGGGGGCACGGCAGGCGGCGCGGGTGAGGCGGTCAGTATTGGCGGGTCACTCGGTGCTGGGGGCTCGCTCGGCTTCCTCGACGTGCCCTGTCTCCGGCACGAGGATCTGGGCGCGGCGTGCGATCCAGCGCGCAAGGTCGGCGCGGACGGTGCTTTCTTGGTCGAGCGGGCGCCCGAAGCACTTGG
>JBEHXA010000178.1:0-12428 GCA_048498935.1 Myxococcota bacterium | reverse complement strand
GCGGCATGGGAATGCCCACCACCGGGATCAGCCCCATGAGCCGGCGATCAACGCGGTCGCGTTCTTCCTGACCACGCCCTTCTTGGGGCTGATGTACTACTTTTTGCCCAAGGCAGCGAACCGACCGGTCTTCTCGTACCGGCTCTCCATTCTACATTTCTGGTCGCTGGTCTTTCTGTACATCTGGGCAGGGCCGCACCACCTGCACTACACGGCGCTGCCCGAATGGGCATCGACGCTGGGCATGCTGTTCAGCGTGATGCTGTGGATGCCGAGCTGGGGCGGCATGATCAACGGCCTCTTGACGCTACGCGGAGCCTGGAACCGCGTCGCCGACGACCCGGTGCTCAAGTTCTTCGTCGTCGGCGTCACCTTCTACGGCATGGCGACGTTCGAGGGACCGCTGCTCTCGATCAAGAGCGTGAACGCGCTGTCGCACTACACGGACTGGACCATCGCGCACGTGCACAGCGGTGCCTTGGGCTGGAACGGCTTCATGTCGTTCGGCATGCTGTACTGGCTCGCTCCGCGCATCTTTCAGACCAAGCTATGGTCGAAGAAGCTCGCTGAAGCGCACTTCTGGTTCGGAACGCTCGGCATTCTGCTGTACATCGTCGCGATCTACGCGGCGGGCGTGACGCAAGGCCTGATGTGGCGCGCGTTCGACGAGACCGGGCGCCTGGCGTATCCGGACTTCGTCGAGACGGTCGTGCGGCTGATCCCGATGTATTGGGTGCGAGTAGTCGGCGGAACGCTATTCGTCGCGGGCATGGTGATGGGCCTCGTCAACCTGCTCATGACCTGGCGCACCAGGCCGGCCAAGTACGAGGAGCCGAGCGACGAAGCTCCGGCGCTCGGCCCTTACACGGGTTACACACCCAAGCTCGTCATCCCGCGCTTCAGCCAGATGACCGATACGGGCCATCGGCTGGTCTACTTCGCCAAGGCGCAGTGGCACCGAGTCTGGGAGCGTAATCCGCTCAAGTTTGCGCTGTGGACGACCGCGGCCGTGCTCGTCGCTTCAGCGCTCGAGATGGTGCCGACGTTCCTGATACGTTCGAACGTACCCACCATCGCGTCGGTGAAGCCATACACTCCGCTCGAGCTGGTCGGGCGCGACATCTACGTCGCCGAGGGTTGCTACAACTGCCACTCACAGATGATCCGGCCGATTCGGGCCGAGACAGAGCGTTATGGCGAATACAGCAAGCCCGGCGAGTTCGTCTACGATCACCCGTTTCAATGGGGGTCGCGTCGCATCGGCCCCGACCTGCAGCGCGAAGGCGGCAAGTATCCGGACCTGTGGCACGTGCGGCACATGGAGGATCCGCGCTCGACGACCCCGCAGTCGATCATGCCGGCCTACGCTTGGCTCGCGACCACCCCGCTCGACTTCGGCAGCGTGCAGAAGCGCATCGACGCGATGGCCATGCTGGGCGTGCCTTATGGCGACGCCGTCCTGCATGGCGAGCAGATGGCGCGCGCTCAAGGGCGTGAAATCGCCCAGCGCATCGCGACGCAAGGCGGACCCAAGGACCTCGAGGACAAGCAGATCGTCGCGCTGGTCGCGTATCTCCAGCGCCTAGGCACCGACATCAAGCATCAAGGATCCGGATCATGAAGCTGAGCGACGTCGTTTCGGCCATGCACCTCAGCGTCTTTGCGGAGGTTCCGCTGGTCATTTTCATGACCATCTTCGTCGCCGTGTGCATTCGCATGCTGCGCGGCGGCGAACGGTTCGCGCAAGCCGCGGAGCTCCCGCTGCGTTCTGAGCGCATCCGCCACCGGAGCGAACCATGAGCGACCCGAGCACCAACCGCGCAACCCCGCACGAAACGGCCCCCGGCACGGCCTCCGGACACGATCAACTGCTGGACCACGAGTACGACGGCATCCGCGAATACGACAACCCGATGCCGCGCTGGTGGGTCTGGATCTTCGCCGGAACCTTCTGGTTCTCGCTCGGCTACCTCTTCCACTATCACGTGTCGGGCAACGGCGTGTCCGTAGCCGCCGCGTACGAAGCCGACGTGGCGCAAGCTCGCGAGCAAGCAGCCAAAGCGAACTTGTCACAGCCGGTGAGCGAAGAGTCGCTCGGCAAGCTGCTGGCCGACGCGGCGCTCATGAAGGACACACAAGCGCTGTTCACGCTGCGCTGCACGCCCTGTCACGGCGACAAGGCCCAAGGCACGATTGGCCCGAACCTGACCGACAATGCTTGGATCCACGGCAAGGGCACGTTGACCGACATCTTCCACGTGATCGACGAGGGCGTGCTGACCAAGGGCATGCCCGCCTGGGGCAAGCAGCTGTCACCGATCGAAGTGCGCAAGCTCGCGGCCTTCGTCGGCTCCCAGCGCGGCAAGAACGTGGCCGGAAAACCGCCCGAAGGCGGCGTCGTCGAGCATCCCTGAACGCGCCATGCCGATCCCTGTCGCCCCCGAGCGGGTGCTGCCCACCCTGAACGCCGACGGCACCCGCAACCGCATCCGGCCGCGCCCGTATGACGGCTCACTCTTGCGCGCGCGGCGCGTCGTGGCCTGGGCCTTGATGGGGCTGTTCGTCGCGCTGCCCCTCGTTCGCATCCACGGCAAGCCGGCGATTTTGCTGGACGTGATGCAGCGGCAGTTCGTGCTGTTCGGGCGCACCTTCCTGGCGACCGACGGCGTGCTCTTGATGCTGATGATGCTCGCGATCTTCGTGACCGTTGTGCTCACCACCGCGCTGGTCGGCCGCGCGTGGTGCGGCTGGGCGTGCCCCCAAACGGTGTACATGGAGTTCTTGTTTCGGCCTCTCGAGCGGCTGTTCGAGGGGCCGCGCGAAGCGCAGCTCCGCATCGACAAGGCGGGCTGGAGCACGCGCCGTCTCGCGAAGAACGTCGTCTACCTGGGCCTGGCGTTCCTGCTGGCCAACGTCTTCCTCGCGTACTTCGTCGGCACCGACGCGCTTCGACATTGGGTGCTCGAAGCACCCAGCCAGCACGTCGGCGGCTTCACGGTCGTGATGGTGACGGCGGGCCTCATCTTCTTCGACTTTTCCTACTTTCGCGAGCAAATGTGCACGGTCATTTGCCCGTATGCGCGGCTGCAGTCGGTGCTGCTCGACCCGAAGTCGCTGATCATCGGCTACGACGAGCGGCGCGGCGAACCGAGAAGCAAAGGCAAAGCCAAGGTGGCGGGCCATGGCGATTGCATCGATTGCCGCGCGTGCGTCGTCACTTGCCCGACCGGGATCGACATTCGGCAGGGCCTCCAGCTCGAGTGCATCGCCTGCGGTCAGTGCGCGGACGCTTGCGATTCGATCATGGATCGCATCAAGAAGCCGCGTGGGCTCATCCGCTACTCCTCGCCGATGGCTCTCCGGACCGGTAGCCCCCCGCGTCTTTTGCGCCTGCGCGTGGTCATCTACGGACTCATCCTGATCGGTTTGACGGCCGCGCTCGTGCTGCTCGGCGGCAAGAGCGACGCTTCGGAGGTCACGTTGCTGCGCGGCCAGGGCGCGCCATTCAGTGAAAGCGGCGACCAAGTCATCAACCAACTGCGCCTCAAGGTTCGGAACCGCACCGACAAGCCGCAACGCTTCGCGGTCCAAATTGTCGACTTCCCAGCCGCCAAGATCGTCGCGCCGGAGCTGCCGCTTGCGGTTGCGCCGGCCCAACAAGCCGTCGCCCCATTTTTCGTGGTCGCACCGCGCTCGGAGGTGCACGGTACGCGGCGCGTGCAGATCCGCGTGAGCGACGGCCACGAGGCGCAGCTCGTGCCCTACACCTTGCTCGGGCCTTGAAGGAGGCTTAAGCCTATGAAATATATACACAATTCAAGTGGGCCGTCGCGGTGGGCGTGGGTACCGGTAGGCCTGCTCAGCGCGATGTTTTTGGGCTTGGGCACCCTCACGTACATCGCCGTGAACGATCCGCATTTTGCGCTCGAGCCCGACTATTACGACAAGGCCGTGCACTGGGATCGCGCGCAAGCGCTCGCGCGCGAGAGTGCCTCCACCGGGCTCAAGGTCACGGTAGATCCTTTGCTCAGGGCGAGCGACGGCAGCGTGGCTTTGAGGCTGAGCTTGGTCGATCGGGAAGCGCGGCCGGTGGTCGGTGCGAGCGTGGCCGTCGAGGCTTTTCCGAACGCATTCGCCAGTCACGTGGAGCGCCCAGCGCTGAGCGAAGTGGCGCCGGGTGTATACGCCGGCCGGATCCCGCGCGCAGTTTTGGGCGTATGGGAGTTACGCCTGACGGCCACGAGCGGCGCGCTCCGCTTCCAACAGGTGATGCGTCAAGACATCACCAAGGGAGACGCCGCGTGAACATCACGCTGTTGATGGCCATGGCTGGTGCCGGGTTCGTCGGTAGCGTGCACTGCGTCGGCATGTGCGGCGGCTTGATTGCCGTGGCGAGTGACGGCGTGGCTCAAGGCAAAGGCCGCTTCGCGGTGCAGCTGGGTTACCAGGGCGGGCGCCTGGCGAGCTACCTGGTGCTCGGCGCGCTGGCGGGCGCGCTCGGGCGCGCGCTCGACTTCGCGGGACAAGCTGCCGGGTTCGGTAAGACGGCGGCCGTGGTGGCCGGTGTCTTGATGACTCTGGGTGGCCTGTGGGCCATGCTCGAAGCGGGCGGCGCCAGGGTAGGGCTGCGGCTGCCGCGATTCGGACTGCCGGCGAGCATGACCAGTCTTTTGGCGCGCGCTCACTCGCGCGCTCCGCTCGCCCGTGCTGCCATGCTGGGCGGCGCCTCCGCGTTCTTGCCCTGTGGCTTCCTATACGCTTTCGCGCTCGCTGCCGCCGCGACAGGCAACGCCGCTGCAGGCGCGCTGGTGATGGCGGCGCTGTGGGTCGGCAACCTGCCGGCGCTTTTGGGCTTCGGCCTCGCCATCGGCGGTGTGCTGACTCGCATGAAGACGCACATTCCGCTGCTGAGCGCGACCTCCGTGTTCGTGCTCGGGCTGCTCACGTTGACGGATCGCATCAGCCTCCCCGCATTCGCGGCAAGCAGCATGCGAGGCGCCGAAAGCTCCCCGTCCACGGCCGCACCGCCCACCGCGAGCGATTGCCCCTGCCACAGGAAGCACGCGCGATGACGAACACAGCCGTGGAGCTTCGGCCTGCTGTGGCGGCGCGCGTCGACTGCGCGCACTGCGGGCTGCCGGTCGCGCCCGGCGACGTCGCACGCGAAGGAGCGTCGTTTTGCTGCGCCGGCTGTCGCTCCGTCTATGCAATCGTGCACGCGGCGGGCCTCACCGGGTACTACCAGTATCGCGACCGCTCCGACGCAGCGCCCGCCCCCAGCCCCGCTCCCACGCGCCGCTACGAAGAGCTCGACGACGCCGCGTTTCAGGCGTCCCATTGCCGAGCCGAGCAAAACGGCGAGACTTCTGCCGATTTGCTGCTGGAAGGGATTCACTGCGCCGCGTGTGTGTGGCTGGTCGAGCGGGTCGGGCGGGTCGTGCCGGGTGTCACGGCTGCGCGCCTCGATCTGTCGCGAAACCTGCTGACCGTAACATGGGATCCACGCCGAGCCCGGCTCAGCGAAATCGCGCGCGGATTGGCATCGCTGGGCTACCCGGCGCACGCGGCTAACGACGCCGAGCCTACCGTACGGCGCCAAGCCGAACGAGCGCTGTTGCTGCGGCTGGGCATTGCGGGCGCCGCGGCGGGCAACGTGATGCTGCTCGCGCTCGCGCTCTATAGCGGCTCCTTCAGCGGGATGGAGCCGGCCTACCGAGGGCTATTTCGTTGGGCCAGCTTTGCGATCGCTACCCCGACGGTATTTTGGGCGGGCGCCGTCTTTCTGCGCGGGGGGTGGGCTGCGCTGCGAACGCGCGCGCCGCACATGGACTTACCGGTGAGCGTTGGCATCCTCACTGGCTACGCCGGCGGCACGTGGAACACTTTCAAAGGCAGCGGCGAAATCTATTTCGACTCGCTCTGCACGCTCATCTTCCTGTTACTGATCGGCCGCTACCTGCAGCAAAGCCAGCACCGGCGTTCGACCACCCGCACTGAGCTCCTCCTGGCGCTATCACCGCGCGTGGCGCGAGTCGTGGAAGACGATATCGAGCGCGAAATGCCCGCGGAATCGGTGGCGACAGGCGCCATCGTTCAGGTGCGAGCAGGCGAGCGCATCGCGGTCGACGGCTTGGTGATCTCCGGCGAGGCGAGTGTCGACGCCAGCCTGCTCACCGGTGAAGCAATGCCTGGCGAAACGAAGCCAGCCGATCGCGTCTACGCCGGTACTACCTGCCGGGCCGGGGACCTCTTGATCCGCACTGAGGCTGCCGGCGCCGCCACGAGGCTCGGCCAACTCATGGCGAGCGTCGAGGCGACGCAGCGCGAGCGCGCCCCCATCGTGCGCCTGGCCGATCGCGTGTCCGGCTACTTCGTGGTGGCCATCCTGATCGTCGCCGCCGCGACGTTTGGCCTTTGGCTGCACCTGGATCCGAGTCGCGCCATCGATCACACGGTGGCGCTCCTGGTCGTCACCTGTCCCTGTGCCTTGGGCATGGCCACTCCGCTGGCCGTGAGCGTAGCGCTCAGGCGCGCGGCGCACGTCGGCGTGCTCTTCAAGGGCGGCGAGTTCATGGAGGAGCTGGCCAAGCCTGGTGTCTTCGTGTTCGACAAGACCGGCACGCTAACGATGGGACAGCCCGCGCTCGTCGGCTGGATGGGAGACGCTTGTTGGCAAGCTCCCCTCCGAGCGCTCGAACAGCACAGCGGGCACCCGCTGGCGCGTTCGGTGCAGCGTGCGTTTCCACCCAATGAGCTGGCGGTGACGGATATCGTCGAGCTTCCGCGCGGCGGTATTTCCGCCGTCGTAAGCGGGCGACGCCTGCTCGTCGGCTCACCGGAGCTGGTGGCGGGCGAGACCGGAGCCTTACCGGCGTGGGCCGAAAAGCTCGTGACCACACACGCGGCCGCGCGACGCACTCCGGTCGTGCTGGCGGCGGACGGCTTGGTTCGCGCGGTACTGGCCTTCGGCGATTCCTTGCGGCCGGAAGCCGCGGCCCGCCTGGGTGAGTTGCGTGAGCTCGGCTACCGCTTCGAGGTCCTGTCCGGCGACCACCAGACGGTCGTGGAAGGCGTGGCGCGTGAGCTCGGCATCGACGTAGCGGCAGCTCGGGGAGGCCAATCTCCCGAGTCGAAGCTCGCGCACGTGAGCGACCTGCGAAGTCGCGGCGAGCGCGTGTTCATGGTCGGTGACGGTGTGAACGACGCCGCGGCCATGGCGGCAGCCCACGTTGGCGTCGCGGTGCACGGCGGCGCCGAAGCCTGCCTGCGCGCAGCCGATGTGTTCGCCACGCGCGACGGGCTGGGCCCGGTTGTCGACGCAGCTCGCGGATCGCGCCGCACCTTGGCGGCAATCCGGCTCGGGATCGGGATTTCCTTGGGCTACAACCTGGTGGGCATCGCGCTCGCGGCGCTCGGCATCCTGAGCCCGCTCGTAGCCGCGATCTTGATGCCGCTCAGCTCAATCTCAGTCGTATCGTGGGCCCTCAGGGCTCGCACGTTCGAAGGAGCGGCATCATGACCATCATCTTTCTCGTCTTGCCCATCACGCTGCTGCTTTCGCTGGGGGCCGTCGCGGCATTCGTGTGGGCGACACGCGACGGGCAATTCGACGACCTTCGCACCCCGGCCGTTCGCGCGCTGCACGATTCGGCGCCCCAACCATCCGCGCCCAGCAAAGGTCGCCCCACTAACTCTTAGAGAACAAGCCGGAGAGCAGTGCGGACTCGGCGCGTTCGTGGCGCTCGAGCTGATCAATCAGCGCGCGCGCGGGCTCCGGTAAGAAGTCCCAGCGCCGAGCGTCGCGCGCGAGCTCGACCAACGCATCGGCTGCTTGCAGCATGGCCTGGTGCTCGCCCTTCAGAATATCGACCTGCGCCGAGAGTGCGGGGGCTTCCGCGATGACGGTACCGAAGTAGGAGTGAGACTCCTCGGCGGCAAAATGCTCGGCCAGCTCGATGCGCAAGC
The DNA here is from genome assembly GCA_048498935.1 of Myxococcota bacterium. GTDB lineage: Bacteria > Myxococcota_A > Polyangia > Polyangiales > Polyangiaceae > PMG-095. Next base: position 4,463 of record JBEHXA010000178.1, on the reverse strand, counting down.
GGCGGAGCACCAGTGGCGGTGAGAGATCCAAGGCGGTAGCCACCTGATCACCGGTGAGAGCCGAGCACATGGCCCGAAGTCGTCGCAGCGTTTTGGCCAGGTGAGCGTGGTCTCGGAGAATGGCGGTAAAACGGCCGAACATGCTCGGAAGCGGCCCGACGGAGCTCATGGCGGGTCTCTTTGAAGTAGAGGTTTCACGACGGAGGGACGTTGAAGGCGATGCGAGTGGGGTCGAAGGTAAAGTCGGCGTACGCGAAGGGTCCAGTTGGGAGCATCCAAACGGCGTGCGCTCGAGTCGGGAGCTGTCGCGCGCCGACCTTCTGCCAACCTTCGATGGGAGTGCGCCATTCCGTGCGGACTCGTTTGCCGCCGGGCGCGTCGAAGAAGCGGTCGCGGGTGCTGAAAGTCACGGGTGCACCGCGCTCATCGAGCCATACGCGCGCCTTCACGCTCGTCGGCCCGTCGGTGAGCTGAACGTCGAACGTGCGCGCGTCGACGGCGCTCCACGTGGTTTCGGGTCCTAGCAGCAGCGATGGAGCCATCAAAATTGCGTCATTGAGGTAGGTAACGAGCTCGCCCACATCGAGCTCGGAACCGTGGCCTTCGGCCACCGAAAGTACGTCGAAGGCCTTGGCCCGCAACGTCCCGTGGCCGTTCAGGTAATTGTCTCGCACGATCACTGGAAGCAGGCCGCCGAGCGACAAGCGCATCATGAACACGCGCGCGATCGGCAAGCGTTGATCGTACTGAAGGACCTCACAAGGCAGCCACGCTCCCGGGCTGCGCCGGAAGAGCGCGCTGAACGAGGCGCGCAGTGAGGCGTCACGTGGCTGACCCACGACACCCATGAAGCGCATGTAGTCACCGACCGGCGCTGGCAGTTGCGCCACGCTGCGCTCTTCCACGATCTCGCTTGATGGCGTCCCGACCGCGATCGCGGCGACCTCGCGCTCGAATGCCGAGGGCAGGTGCGAGGTCCGGCCCCCATGGATGAGCCCGGCCAACGCCAGGAGGGGCGAACCTGAAGTGGCCACCGATGCTGCGTGCGCTTCTCGAGTCATGACAACCTCTCGGTGCCGGTGCTGCAGAAGGTGTGCCGCAGCTCTAAACGCTGATTTCGTCGTGTTTTTGCGCGGGCTAACCGGGGCCAAACGCAACGGGTGCGTCCAAGCATGTGGGGATGCGCAAACGATTCGCGGCAGGCTCGACTATCCCGAAGCGCAGACGTGAGACCCGACCGAAGGGCCGGGACGGTGCCGGACGAACGCAAGGATTAACTCTCCCAGCAGGAGCGTGGCGAGCAGCGCGGCCCCCACGATCAGGAGCGACAACGTCGGCAATGCGACGAGCCCCATGACACCCCGAAGCCAAGGCACGAACACGCAGCCGAGCTGCAGACCCACCGACACAGCGGCTGCACCCCAAACCCAAGGGTTCGGGCCGAGCCGCCCCGCGAGGCGCCGCGCTGGAGCCATGCTCAGCAGCTTGGCAATGCCCTCGTAGAGAAACACTGCTGTCGCGGTGGTCACGATGCTCGCCCCCGTCGCGGGCAACAGCACCAAGAGACCGAGACCGAAGGCGCCTTTCACGAAACCGTCGGCCAGGACGAAGCTCCGGGCGGCGCGATCTAGAAGCGGCGCTCGTGGAGGCCGCGGAGGCGCGGCGAGCGCATCCCTGGGGCGATCGAGCGCAATGGCCAGCGCTGGCGGGCCATCGCCGAGGAAATTGATCCACAGAATTTGCAGCGCCGTGAATGGCAAGAGCAACGAACCGTCGATGCCGCGTAGCCCGAGCAGCAAGGAGCCCATTGCGGCGCCGAGTACGAGCAGCATGAGCGCGACGTTGCTCGAGAAGCTGAAGCGCACGAAGCTCTGCACGTTGGCGTGGATTCCGCGGCCCTCTTCGACTGCCGCCACGATGGTCGCGAAATTGTCGTCGAGCAGCACCACGTCGGCCACTTCCCGCGCCACTTCACTGCCGCGTTCGCCCATGGCCACGCCCACGTCGGCGCGCTTGAGGGCGGGCGCATCGTTCAGCCCGTCTCCGGTCATGGCAACGACCGCGCCCGCCGCCTGAAGGCGCTCGATCAGCCGCAATTTATGGACCGGTTGCATGCGCGCGAACACGTCGCTTCGAGCGATCAGGGCGTCGACGACCCCATCCGAGGCGCTGAGCTCGGCGCCCTCGACGACCGCCTTGCAGTCGATACCGACCCTATCGGCGATGGCGAGAGCGGTCGCAGCGTGATCGCCGGTGACCATCACGACCCGGATCCCAGCGCGACGGGCAGCCTGTACGGCAGGCCTGGCTTCCGCGCGCGGCGGATCGCCGAGCGCGACTAGGCCGAGAAAAGTGAGGCCCTGCTCTGCCGTCGCTGGGCCTCGAGCCAGCGCGAGCACCTTGAGCCCGCGGCGCGCGTGAGCCTCGACGCGCTGCATGAGACGGCGCTGCTCGGCGCTATCGAGAGTAGATCGAGATAGGACCGCTTCCGGCGCCCCCTTCAGGAACGCGATCGGTTCGCCGCAGGGCCCGACGACGGTAGCGCGCATGCAGCGCCACTCGCTATCGAAGGCTCGGCTAGAGAGGCGCGGATAGGCCCGCTGCAAGCCCGACACGTCGGTGCCGCGTGTCTTGGCGTACACGATCAGCGCGAGCTCGAGCGGATCCCCGGCTCCCGAAGCCGTGTCGGAATCGTTGGCCAGCACCATCGCGCAAAGCGCATCGTTTTCGGCCTCAGGGGCGGCGTCGAGCGCCTCGACGGTCAGGCGGTTTTCGGTGAGCGTACCGGTCTTGTCGGTCGCGATGACCGTAACTGCGCCCAGCGCTTCGACGGCCGCCAGACGGCGCACGACGGCTCGTCGGCGCGCCATGCGCTGCACCCCGAACGCCAGCGCCATCGTCATCATCGCCGGCATCCCTTCTGGGACCACGGCGACGCCGAACGCGACAGCGAACATGAGAATGGGCAGCGGGCTATCGAAACCTTGAATGGCAAAACCACTCACGGCGATGCCCAAGCACAGCACGCCCACGACGCGTGCGATGAGCCGCCCCAGCTCGTCCACGCGCTGCTCGAGCGGCGTCTTCGAAGTGTCGATGGCGCCGATGCTCTGTGCGAGCTTGCCCATGTTGCTGCTCGCTCCGGTGCGTGAAACGAGTAGCAGCGCATGCCCACGCGACACCAGCGTGCCACTCGAGAGGTCATCGCCCGATTGTTTGTCCACCGGCAGCGACTCGCCGGTAAGCACCGATTCGTCGAGGCTCAGGGCCTGCGGCTGCTGCACGACTCCGTCAGCGGGCACGCGATCGCCGGCCTCGAGCCGCACCACGTCACCCGGCACTATCTGCGTCGAATCGATACGTTCGAACGACCCGTCGCGCATGACCCAACTCTTGGGCGCGCCCAAGCGCTGCAGCTCCCGGAGCGCCTGCTCCGAACGGTATTCCTGAACGACGCCCAAACCGGCGTTGAGCAGCACGATGCACAGAATCGCGAGAGCCTCGAGCGGCACCCCTTCGGCGCCAGCCACCACCCACGCTATCGCGTCGACGACCAGCGCGAACAAAAGCAGGTAGATGAGCGCACTCTTCAGCTGCGCTACGATGCGCGTCGCCAGGGACCTCGTCGCCGGAGCCGGCAAAGCATTTTCGCCGAACTCGGCGAGCGCCTCACGCGCGGCCTGCGACGTGAGGCCCTTCACGGCCGCCTGCGCTGCTCTCCCGCCGTAGGTTGAACGCCGCTGTCACGGCCGTCCACGAGCCGCACGCTGGTGATGTCGTCGAACGACTGATCCAGCCGGCGCTCGAGCTCCAAGATCCGCCCCTCGAGTTCGCAGCACTGTTCGTGCGCCCGTACGGCCAGCAGGGTTAGCTCAGCTCGCACTTCTTCTCTGGATGCGATGAGGGCGGCGAGGTCGCCTACTGTAAGGTCCTTGGTGGTCAATATTCTGCCCCTTTCGTACTTCTTTGGTCTCGCGTTCTCGGTTGCAGTTCCCGGGCCAGGCTCCACAACAAGGAAAACGTGCCGCTCGGTCGGGGCCTGCCGCAGGCGTTGCGGCGGGGCGCAGTTTTTTCGCGCACTGGTCACGCCGCCCACTGCGGACGACGTGAATTGTCGTGCCTTCCTCGTTCCCCGAAGCTGGCATCATTTCTGCTTCGAGAGAGGTCATGATCCTCTGTGGAACGGATCTCTCCCAGGCGTCGGAACCCGCCCTCTTGTCTGCGGCCGCACTGGCGCGCAAGCACGGCCTAGACCTGTTCTTGGTGACGGTCTTGGAGCGGTCCAACGCCGATGCGCGACGAAGCGCCGAGATGCGGATCGAGCAAGATGCTGGTGAGCTACGACGTCACTTCGGTATCACTGTCGAGACGCTGGTCGCCGAAGGAGTCCCCGAAGGAAGGCTCCTGGAGCTCGCCGCGCAGCGCTCAGTCGCGCTGATCGTCGTCGGAGCCGAAGGCAGCGC
>JBEHXA010000177.1:0-12523 GCA_048498935.1 Myxococcota bacterium | reverse complement strand
CGGTGGCGGCCGCCATCCGCGAAAAGCTGGCCAGCGACCGCAATCGCGCGGCCATCGCCAAGAGCGCCTTCTCGTTCTCGCTCGTCGTTTTTTTCGGCCTGATCGCCTTCTACCTGGTCGGCATGGTCGGCAGTTTCGCCGAGCGAGCGCGGCTTTGGCTCGAGTCGCGCAGCGACCGTGACCTGTCGCTGCGCTTTCAGAACATCGAGTTCTTGCGCCCGGCGATGGCTCGCTCCACCAGCGTGCTCGCGCTGAGCGTGCTCAAGCTCATGGCGCAGCTGGGCATAGCCTACACCTGGCTGGTCGTCGTGCTCTCGCTCTTCGAGTCCACGCGCGATTACACGCAAAAGCTGACCGGGTTCGTGGTCGCGCCGCTTTCGCAGCTGATGACACGCCTGGCGACGGCGCTGCCGTTGTTGGTGGTGGCGGCGCTCGCGGCGCTCGCGGTGTTCGTGATCGTGCGCTTCGTCGGCCTGTTCTTCGTCAGCGTGGCGCGCGGCGAAACTCCGCTCGGCTGGATGCCCAGCGATCTGGCCGCACCGACCAGCATCTTACTGCGCAGCGGCATCGTTCTGTGCGCGCTCGTCTTTCTAGCGCCCATGGTCACTGGTGACGCAGACGGCGTCGCGGGGCGCGTGGGCATGATCGCGCTGGTCGCGCTCGGCCTTGCTTCCACCCCGGTCCTGGCCTGTACGACGGTGGGAGCGATCTGGCTCTACGGGCGGCGCCTTCGAGCCGGGGAGTACGTCGAGCTGGGCGCCTACCGGGGGCGGGTCACGCAGCTGAATTTGCTGGAAATGCGGCTCGAGGTCACCGATCGCACCGAGCTCCGGGTGCCGCATTTGCTCACGCTGGTGCGGCCGCTGCGTCTGCTGGGCGCTCGCCCACGGCTCACCATCGACGTGTACGTCAACGCCGGCTCGCTCGTCACCGAGGTGCGCTCGTTGCTGGCTGGCGTGGCCGGTAAGGTGGGCACCGAGCCCAGCGTGGAAATCGTCTCGGCCGACGCCGACGCCATTCGCTTTCGCGTGGCTGCCACTTGCGAGTCTCTCGAGGCGCGCACGGCGTTCCACATCGCCGCGCTCGACGCCCTGTCCGGCGCCGGCATCACGCTCGGGAGGGATCGGGCGTGAGCGACGGCATCTGGTTGATGCTGGGCCTGCTGCTCCTCGCCTACTTGGGGAGTAACTTGGTCGGTGGTCGCGCCATTCGAGGCTTCGGTCTGCCCTCGGGCTCGGAGTACCTGGTGCTCGGTTTCGCGCTGGGCCCGCACGTGCTGGACGTTATCGGTCGGTCGCTGGCGCACACCTTCGAGCCGGTCGTACTGGTCGGCACCGGCTGGCTCGCGCTCGTCGTCGGCGTCGGTTACCTGCGGGTCGGCGACCGTTGGCTCAGCCCGGGGCGCGCAGCGGCCGGGGTCGGGCTCGGCCTGTTCACCTGCGCCGGCGTGGCCGCCGCAACTTACGTCGTGCAGCCATATTTCGTGAATTTTCAGGGCTTCACGCGGCTCGGGGTGTCGCTCGGCATGGGCGCCTGCGCGTCGGTCACCACGCGCCACTCGGTGCGCTGGGTCGTCGAAAAGCATGGTGCGCGCGGCGCACTCGCCGATTTTGCTGCCGACGCAGCGCGCGCCAGCCAGCTCGTTCCGCCGTTGGCCCTCACGGTGCTGCTCGCGGTCGCGCCGGGCGCTGTCTTGCCGGGTACGTCCGCGCTGGCGCGCACCTTGCTCACCATTGGCTTCGGCGCGGCGATGGCCGTCACCGCGGCGCTCTTGCTCGGCCGCGACTTCCGTCGCGACGAGAGCTGGGGCGCGCTGCTCGGCACGGGGCTGCTCACCGTGGGGGCCGCCGATCGAGCAGGGCTCTCACTGCTGGGCTCGATGTTTGCCATGGGCCTCACGCTCGCGGCATCACGGCATCGCCTCGAGATCAAAGCCATGCTCACGCCGACGGAAAAGCCCGTCTTGCTGCCAGTCGCGGTGCTGGCAGGCGCCTACGTCAACCTCAAGCTGCCGACCGGGGTCTTCATCGTGGTCGGTATCGCGGTTGCCGCCAAGCTGGGCTGTCGTTTGTTCCTCGGTGCTCTGTTGGGCCTTGGGCCAGCGCGCGGCACCGGCACCGATTTCGGCGTCAGCATGCTAGCGACCGGAGGTCTGACGATTGCGGCCGCTTTGGCCTTTTCGACGCGAGTCCCCGGCGTTGCCTCGGACGCCGTGCTGCTCTTCGCGGTCGTTTCGACGGTGCTCGGCGAGCTCTTGGGGCCGGCCGCGCTACGTCGCTCACTGGCTCGGGCAGGCGAGCTGTACGTCGTGCCGCAAGACGAGGCGAGTCGATTCAGCGAAGTCCCTGACAGCATTGCCTCGCGGGAGAGCCACGGATGAGCGGACACGGCGGCGCCAAAAAGGGTTTGGCTACGCGCGGCGTGCAGTTGCTCGCCTTGCTGGTCTCGTTCGGGGTGCTGTTCGCGCTCGCGCATCTACGCTCCGAGGTCGAGTCCCGGTTGGGCGTCATGACCGCGATTGGCTTCCTGGTGCTCGCGGGCACGCTCTTGAGCGAGCTGCTCGAGCCGTTCGGTTTGCCGCACTTGTCGGGCTACTTGCTGGCCGGCATCTTGGGCGGTCCCCATGTTCTGCACTTGGTCGATCACGATACGGTAGTGCAGCTCTTGCCGGTGAACACGCTGGCACTCGCGCTGATCGCGCTCGCCGGCGGCGTCGAGCTGCGCGTGGAGACGCTGCGCTCGGTGGCAAAGAGCCTGGCGTTCGCCAGCTTGATCCAGACTTTTTTGGTGCTGATCGGTATGGGCACGCTCTTTTTGGTGTTGTCCCGCTTCATCCCGTTCACCCAAAACCTCGAGCTGCGCCCGCTCATGGGGGTCGCGTTGCTGTGGGGCGCGCTGAGCGTGACGCGTAGCCCCTCGGCCTGCATGGGCATTCTGTCGCAGACGCGCGCGAAGGGGCCGCTGGCCACTTTTTCGCTGGGCTTCATCATGCTGTCGGACGTGGTGGTCGTGATGATGATCGCGACGGCCATCATGCTGGCTCGGCCGCTGATCACGCCCGGGGCTTCCATCTCGATCGACGATTTCAACGTCCTCGGCCACGAGATTCTGGGCAGCATCTCCATGGGTACGACGCTCGGGCTGATCCTGGCCGTGTACCTGCGACTGGTCGGTGGCCAGCTCATCTTGGTGCTGCTGGCGCTGGGCTTCGGGGTCACGGCCGGCCTCAAATACGTGCACTTCGATCCGCTGCTCACCTTCCTGACCACCGGCTTCGTCGTGCAGAACTTGTCCAATCAAGGACCCAAGCTGCTGCACGCGGTCGAGCAGATGGGCAGCGTGGTGTTCGTGCTCTTCTTCGCCACCGCGGGGGCGGAGCTCGACGTTCCCCTGCTCAAGCAAATGTGGCCGATCGCGCTCACGCTGTGCGCGGGCCGCGTCATCTTCACCTTCATCGCGTCGCAGATCAGCTCGCGGCTGGCCAACGACGCTCCGGTAGTGCGCAAATGGGGCTGGTCGTCGATGGTGTCGCAGGCCGGGTTGGCCCTGGGCCTCGGCGTGGTGGTGAAGAATTCGTTTCCGACCGTGGGCGACGGGTTCGGATCGCTCGTTATCGCGGCTGTCGCAATCAACGAGATGGTTGGCCCGGTGCTGTTCAAGATGGCGCTGGACCGCTCGGGCGAGTCGGATCGCAGTGAGCCGGCGGCGCGTCCATCGCTGCCTCCTCCTGCACCCGCGCATTAAACGGCGGGATATTTCCCAATAGTTCCCACAATCTAGGCTGTTTTAGGCAAATCCCTACTTTGCCGATAGGGATTTGGTGCTAAGAGAGGGCCATGGATCCGATCGTTGCGCTGGCTGGCCTGCTCGTCGGCTTCGTCGTGGGCCTGACCGGTATGGGCGGCGGCGCGTTGATGACGCCCATCCTGGTCTTGCTGTTCAAGATCGAGCCGCTGGCTGCCGTGTCGAGCGACATCGTGGCCTCGATGATCATGAAGCCTATCGGGGGCGGGGTGCACTTCAAGCGCGGGTCCGTGAACAAGGAGCTCGTGAAGTGGCTGGTGATGGGCTCGGTGCCGTCGGCGTTCTTGGGCGTCGTGCTGCTCAAGTTTCTGGGCAGCGGCCCCACATTGCAAGGCCTCATCAAGCACGCGCTCGGCGCCGCGCTCTTGGTCGTCGCGTGTGGCCTGGTCGTCAGGCCTCTGCTCACTCGTTCGCGCAAGCCGGGCGACAGCATGCTGCCGCTGCACGTGAAGAAGTTGCCGACGCTGCTGATCGGCATCGCCGGTGGCCTGATCGTCGGCCTCACCTCGGTCGGCTCCGGCTCGCTGATGATCATCCTGCTCTTGATGCTCTACCCGACCTTCAAGCTCTCCGAGCTGGTGGGCACCGACCTGGTTCAGGCAGTCCCGCTCGTGGCGTCGGCTGCTCTGGGTCACGTGCTGTTCGGCGACTTCAAGCTGGGGCTCACCGCGTCCATCTTGGTCGGTGCGATCCCGGGCGTTTTTGTCGGCGCGCAGCTGTCGTCGCGCGCTCCGGATCACGTGATTCGTCCGGCGCTGATCATCGTGCTCCTGGCGTCTGCGTCGAAGCTGCTCGGCGCCAGCAACATCGTGACCGGGCTGGTCGTCGGCGCCGCCGCGCTGGGCGTGTTCGGTATCTCGGTGGCGACGAACGCCGCGCGCCGCAAGGCCGAGGCCGAAAAGGCGCCTTCCGGCGCGCCCAGTGATGTCAGGCGCTCGGTAGCGTGACGGCGCGGGTCCTGGCTTGCGGCTCCGTGCGCGGGTCGTCGCGGCGAAAGACCTGAGCGAACACCACGAAAGCCGCCCACAGCGCGGCCAGGTGATAGAGCATCGCCGCGCCGCCGTAGCGGTGGAAGAGTTGGCTCGAGATGGGCGGCCCGAGCACCATGCCTGCTGCGTAGAAAGCGTTGTAGATGCCCGTGGCCCGGTGGTACTCGCGCGTCACCAAGCCCTGAAGCGCCAGGCTGAGCGGCGAGATGCTCGCGAGCGTAGCGCCGGCAACGAACACGGCTGCAGCCATGCCGGCAAAGCCATTGAGCCAGACGAAGCCAGCCACCATCGTGGTGCCGATCAGCGCGAGCACGCGCATCACGAGCAGGTGGCCATAGCGGTCGCCGAGCCTGCCGGCGCCGTTGATGGCGAGCAGCATCCCGCCGGCGAAGAAGAAGGTGATGAGCCGGGTATGCTCCTCGGCGATGCCCTTGTCGTTCTTCATGAACAACGGCAAAAACAGCACCACGCTGGACTGAAAGTACCCGTACGCGAACGTCGCGAAGCACGAGGTCTTGATGCGTCCGATCAATACCGAGAGCGGGGAGCTCTGGCCGTCTTCGGTCGGCACCTCCGCGTGCGTCGCTGCATCGCCTGCGTCTGCCCTGGGTGCGTCGGCGTCACGATCGAGCCGCAACAGCACGAACACGGCTGTCAGCACCGAAATGGCGCCGGCTACCAAGAACACGCGCTCGTTCGGCAGTAGCCGCGCCGCCAAGAACGCGCCGCCCGAGCCGAGCCCGTAGCCGACCGCGATCGACATGCCGTAAATGCTGGTGACGACCGCTTTGATTTCGCGGCGCGCGCGCGCCACCAAGATGGTCTCGGAAGCGACCCACACCAGCACCGAGGCGGCACCTTCGACCACGCCCAGCGCCGCGATGGCGGCGTAGCCGGGCGCGAACGGAAACAGCGCGACCGTCGCCGCGTAGGTGAAGAGCGCTGCGGTGAGGACGCGCTTGGCGCCGAACCGCCCGACGATGGCTCCCGAGGCGATCGCGGTCAGCATGATGCCGGCGGCGAACCAAGCCGCGAGCGAGCCGATGTCGGTCTCGCGGTAGCCGCGCGCCGTGAGAAATACCGCGATCACGCTGATCGCCATGCCGTACGCGGTGCCGAGCCCCAGCGTCGCCAGGTAGATTCGGATCACGTTCGGGTCGTCGATCTTGCGCAGCATGGACAGCCTGGAAACAGAGACGCCCGGGACCTTGCGGTACCCGGGCGTCGTAGCACGCTTTAGAGCGCGCTCACTCGGCGGCGGTGGCGTAAGCCTCGTCCGCCTTCGCGCCCTTGAACAGCGGCAGCACGTCCGCCAGCTTCGCGCGCGCCTTGCCGAGCGCAGCCTCGGCAGCGCCGGGGCCCTTCTCTTTGGCGATCGACATGAGCTCGGCGGCTGCTTCACGCGCCAGCTTGGCGGCTGCTTGGGCCTTCTCGGGCGCTTCGCTGCCGGTCTTGAGCAAGCTGCTCTTCGCCGCGCTCAAGGCCTGGCCGGCCTGAATGGCGAGGATTTCGAGCCTGCTCTTGCCGTAAACCTTGGCGATCTCGTAGACGAGGTCAGCGGCCGTGTGGGCCACCGAGTGCCCCGGCACGTGCAGCGAAGCCGCGTAGCGCGGGTTGTCGTTCAAGAACGCTTGCAGCATCTCGTGCGTGAGACCGGTGTCCTTGAGCGCGGTCTCGTACTCGGCCTGCGCGGCCTGCTTGGCCTTGAACAGGTACATCTGCACGCGGCTCTGGAAGTTCACGGCGCCATCGCCGCTCGTCTCGACCGCGCAGAAGATGGTTCCGGGGTAGCGCTCGGTGATCAGCGACTGCACGCCGTCCGAAACGCTCGAGCTCGGCATGCAGCCGAACGGCTTCACGCTCAGCGTCATCGTGGCCTTGCTCTTGACCACGTTGAGGATCAGCTTACCGACCTCCATGTGGCCTTCGCCGCCGCGGAGGTCATTGTTGTAGAAGGGCGCAGCCACGTCGGCGACCGCGTCCATGTCCGGAAGGTGGTAGCCGTAAAAGCCACCAGCGTGCGCGAAGGTTTGGAAGGCAGCGCGCAGGGCCTTATCGCCCGCCCAAAGCCCAATCTTGCGCATGAAGACGCCGTACTCGCCGGCGCCCTTCAGGCCGTTCTTGCCGCCGTCCTCGCCGCGCAGCAGCGCGCGGTTCTTCGTGTCGAAGCGGACCTCCCAGATGTTGTAGAGGATCCACGCCGTCACGAACTGGATGTCGCACTCGGCGCCTTCCTTCTCCAGGAAGCGCTGCAGTTGGTAGTTGCCGTCACCCTCGGTCGTCATGGCCCAGAACTCGCCGATGATGGCGACCTTGGGCTTCACGCGGGTGCGATCGACCTCGACCTTCTTGAACAGCTCCTTGCTCTTCAGCAGGGCGAGCAAGATGCTCTTCTTGTTCAGCAGGGCGTCGTAACAAATCTTCTTCGCTTCGGCGATCGCAGCGTCGGTCGCGCCCGGCACTACCTCGTAGGGGCGGAGGCGGTAGCCGAGGCCGTTGATCACGTCGCCGGCGATCAGACCCTTGAGCATGCCCATGAAGAAGGGCGCGTTCAGCTCCAAGCCGCTCGCCTCACCGGTGGCCTGGCTCAGGCCGCCCTGCTGCTGGAAAAGCATGACGCGGAAGCCGTCGAAGCCCGCGTCGCGCAAGGCCTTGCGGTACTCGGTCACGTACATGCCGAAGCGGCAAGGACCACAGGCGCCAGCCGTGAGGAACACGTACTTGTCGATGATCTCCTTCGTGGAGATGCCGCGCTCGTCGCGCAGGTACACCAGGTACTTCACCAGGTTACCGACCGTGAAGTACGTGGGGTTACACTGACCGCGGTTACCGAACTCCTTGCCGGCTCGGAGTGCGTCGTAGTTCGGAGCGTCGAGCGGCACGGTGTTGTAGCCGAGGCTCGTGAAGGCGCCGGAGACCAGGTAGTCGTGCGCCATGGTCAGGCCGCCGATCAGCAGCGTGATGTTGGCCTTCTCCGACTTGGTGAACTGAAGGTTCGCCATGTCCTCGAGCCAGCGCTGCTCGATCTCGAGACCGAGCTTCGCGCGCTCGTCGTCTTCGAACTTCTTCAGCTCGGCGTCGATGTCGAGCATCACGTCTTGGCCGACGAGCGGCAGGCTCTTCTTCTTCCCACTTTCGCCGAGATCGATGTGCTGGGTCATGCTTGCTCCCTGGGCTGACACGGGCGTCAGTCTACCCCTTCCGGGGCCCCGGAAAGCAAGCATTCCTGCGACTTTTCTGCGCTGACACGGGCGTCAGTTTCGGTTCGGGCCCCGGCCGCCGCCGAAACGGACACGAAAAGCGAAAACCGTGTCGGAATGGTGCCGCTCGGGCCAGCGAGCACGGGCTCGCGCGCGCGGAGGCGGTCCTCCGCTGACCTGGAAGTATGCTGAGGCGGCTTGGCAACCCCGTACCCCGTCACGCTGGCCGTGCGCGCGCTCCGGCACCACGAGGTGCCGTTCGAGCCGCACCTTTACACTTGGGAGGCGCGCGGAGGCACGCGCGCTTCGGCCGAGCACCTCGGGGTCGACGAGCACCTCGTCATCAAGACGCTGATCTTCGAAGACGAGCGCAAGCAGCCGCTCTGCATCCTCATGCACGGCGATAAAGAAGTCTCGGCCAAGAACCTGGCGCGCACCCTGAGCAAAAAGAGCGTCGGCCCGTGCGCTCCCGACGTCGCCGATCGCCACTCCGGCTACCAGGTGGGCGGCACTTCGCCCTTCGGGCTCAAGCGCGCCATGCCGATCTACGTGGAGCGCACCATCCTCGGCCTACCGCTCATCTACCTGAACGGCGGCGCCCGCGGCTTCCTCGTCTCCCTCTCACCTGCCGATCTGAGCCGCGTCCTCAAACCAACCCCCGTCGACGTGGCGGTCTGAGCCCCAGATCACCGAGACTGCCGATGACGCAACTAGCGCCGTTATTCGGCAGCGGTGACGGCTTCGGTTGTGGCGGTGGGCTCGATGGGGACGATGCTGCCGTCGGCGGCTTTGCGGCCGAGCCGGACGGTGCCCTTGGGGAGCTCGACTTCGGCCTGGCGACGCACTTCGTACGCCATGATGCGCTCGGACGTCTCGCGGATCGCTTGCTCCAGCGCTTCGTCCGTCCGCTTCAGGCCGGCGAGTTGCTGCTGCTTGAGCTGGAGCAGCTCGAGGCGCTTGCGATCCACCGTCTCCGCGAGCGAGCGTTTCTTGGTGGCGACGTCTTCCAGCCGCTCTTGCTGCAGGCGCAGCGAGTGAGCGTAGGTCTTGACGCGGATCTTGATCGAGCCGCCCGGCTTGTTCGCGTCCAAATCGTGGAGCGCGGCCGCCGGAGTCTTCGACGTCTGCAGGATGGCGTCGATCAAGCCGTAGGTCGGCGCGTCGTGACCGCACTTGAAGCTCGAAAGGTCCAGCACCGCGACGTTCGGGTGATGCGCCGCAAAGTTCGCGGCCCACACCTTCTGCGAGCTGTTGACCGAGTAGTTCTCGGGCCACACGTGGTTGATGGTGAGCGGGCTCTTGAGCGTCCCGTTCTGCAGCTCTTCTTTGAAGTAGCGGTCGAGGTACTCGCGGCTCTTGGGTAGCGAGCGGATGCTGAGGATCGGGTAGCCGAGCACCTGAAATTCGTCCGGAATGCCGTGATTCAGGCCGGGATCGGCGTGATACGGCCGGTTCAGCACCAAGATCGCGATGCGATCTTCAGCCTCCACCGTCTCGAGGATGGCGCGGCCCTTGTCCTGCATATCCAGGTCGAAGGCGTCGAGCGCGCGCATGCCTTCGCGGCAAGCGTGGTCGTTCTCGTCCTCCGTAATGCCGAGGCGCTCACCGAACGTCTCGAACATGCGACGAGCGAGCAGGATGGGCTCGGAGAAAGATAGCGCCGGCGCCAGATACTCGATGCCGCGCTCCTTGAAGAAGTCGACCTCTTTCGTGAACGCCGCCTTCATCACGTCCGGCGTGCCGGCCACGATCGGGCACGATGCGTTGTCCTGCGTATCCTCCACGAAGTTGTTCACGTGCGTGAGGATCGGGAAGAAAATGTAGTTGAGCGGGCGCTTACGCTCCGGCTCGTGCTTGTGGAACAGTAGGTTGTGGATGTGCGCTTGCGCGCCCTTGCTCGGGAAGCACGGATCGATCGAGCCGTACTTGCCGCCCTCGACCCACATCTCTTCGCTCATGGCGTCGCTGAACACGACGTTCGAGCGGCCGAAGCCCAGCGTCTCGAAGTAGGTGCGGATGAACGGCGCGGTCGAGTAGATGTTCAGCACGCGCGGGATGCCGACGCGCAGCGATTTGCGGCGCTTCATCGCCTCTTCGCTGGAGCGACGGAACGGCCGCGTGACCTCTTCGCGCTTGATGCGGAACAAGCCCTTGGTCACCTGCACGTCCTTGATCGGTGTGCCTTCAGCCGGTAACGGCGCTTGATCGTAGAGGTGCACGAAGGCGCGCTCGGCCTCGTACGTAACGAGGTTGGGGTAGGCGGCCGCCGTCTTCTTGCGCTCGGCCATGAGCGAGAGCATCGCGTCTTTGCTCTCGACCGTGCCCTTCTCGCACGAGAAGCCCGAGATGTAGCGGCTGCTGGAGCCGTCCGGGCGCTTGGTGTCGATGAACGTGCGCTTGCACTCGTTCGGACAGAAGTGACACACGGTCTCTTCGTCGTTCTTCGTCGTGTACTCGAGGTCGAGCGCGGCGCGCACGCCGATGAAGCGCGTCTTGCCGGTGCGCTTGTAGCGGCGCAGCGTCTCGATGGCCGCGCCGATCGCGCCGGCCTCACCGGTGTGCGGGTGCACGAACACCTGAGCGCCCGGCACGCGCTGCTTGATGTAGTCGACCTGCGCCTTGACTGCCGCCAGGTTGTATTGGGTTCCACCTTGCAGCACGAACTTGGTGCCGAGGGACGCGAGGCGAGGGATCTGCACCACGTACTGCCACACGTTCTTGGGCAGCACCTGCGCGAGGCCAGCCAGGAGCTCTTCCTTCTGGTAGCCCTCTTTTTGGAAGTTCACGCGATCGGAGTCGAGGAACACGGCGCAGCCGTAGGAGAACTTCGGCGCCAGCTCGGCCTTGAAGGCGTTTTCGGCGTATTCGGTGACCGGGATGCCGAACTGATCGGCCATCGCCTGGAGCAACATGCCGTTACCGGCGCTGCAGCTGTTGCTGAGCTTGAAGTTCTGGATGTCGCCGTTCTTCATGAACAGGACCTTGATGTCCTGCCCGCCGATGTCGCAGATCACGTCGACGTCGCCGAAGAAGTGCACCGCGCTCATCATGTGCGCGACGGTCTCGACGATGTTCACGTCGCTGAGCACGCACTCGTCGAGCACGTCGGCGGCGTAACCGGTGGCGCCGAAGCCTACGACCTCGAGCGATGCGCCTTGAGTCTCGACGTCGTCGAGGAGCTTTTGCAGCAGCTCCTTCGTGTCTTGGATCGGGTTGCCCTTCGACAGCTGGTAGGCCTTGAGCAGCAGCTCGCCGTCTTCACCCATCAGCACGGCCTTGGACGAGGTGGACCCACCGTCCAGGCCGATCACGCCGCGCACCACTTGGCCGGGCGTGAACGTCGCCTTCTTGAACTTGGGGATCGCGTAAGCCTCGACGAACTCTTTCGTCTCTTGCTCGGCCGCGGACAGCGGCGGGCCGGCTTGCTCACCGAGCCGCGCGCGGCGGCCGTTGGTGATGAAGTCGCGCAGCGAGTCGATACCGCGGAACATGCAGTCCGTTCCGCCTTCGGCGATGCCGTAGATGGCTGCCCCGAACGCCGCGTACAGGTCCGCGTTCTTGGGGACGAAGATCAACTCTTCGATCGGCACGTCCTTGGGGTAGTCGTAACCGCGGTCGCGCCACGTCTCCGGGATGCGCTGGCGCCAGCATTCCTGCAAAAAGGGCAGGTAAGTGTTGGGGCCGCCGAGCAAGAGCACGCGCGGCTTGAGCGTGTTGCCGCGCGTGAGCACGCTGAGGTTCTGCAGCACGATCGCGTCGGCCAGTGAGTTCAGCACCTCGTCCTTCGGGATGCCGGTCTTGACCAGGTTGACGATGTCCGTCTCCGCGAATACGCCGCACTTGGCGGCGACGTGGTGCAGCTTCTCGTCCGAGAAATGCAGGGACGTCGCGAAGCCGGGCTCCGCGCCGACCTTGATCATGCACTTGTCGATGGTGGCGCCCGTGCCGGACGCGCACTTGTCGTTCATGCTCGTCGACGCGGTCTTGGCGCCGGTGTTGGCGTCCTGCTTGAACATGATGATCTTGGCGTCTTGACCGCCAAGCTCGATCACGCTGAGCACGTCGGGGTGCTTGTGCTCGACCGCGAGCGTTACCGCGTTCACTTCTTGAACGAACTTACCGCCGGTCGGCTTTTCGAGCGGGCCAGCGCCGGAGCCGGTCACGAACATGCGGAACGACTCGGGCGGGTTGTTCGGAAACACCGTCAGGATCGCTTCCAGCAACTCGAGCACCTTCTCCGGCTGCTTGGTGTGATGCCGCTGGTAGTCGGACCAGAGGATCTCCTTGCTGTCCGGATCGATCACGACGGCCTTCACGGTCGTCGACCCCACGTCCATCCCGATGACTAAGCCGGTGACTGACACGGGCGTCAGTCTGCCCCCCTTCAGAGGGCAGAATCAAGCCCCGGCGGCCACTTTACCGCGGTGACACGAGCGTCAGTCCCGGAAGTGCCGGTTTTTGTGTGTCGGGGAGCCGCGGGGCAGTTTCGCGACAGGGCTGTCTCGTGGCGTTTGGGGCCCAGCCCCAAAC
>JBEHXA010000176.1:0-12545 GCA_048498935.1 Myxococcota bacterium | reverse complement strand
GAGTGGACGAGCGAACAGCACCCGAGCGGAGGCATGAAACTCTTGAGCGTCGCGCCCATCGCGTGCTCCCTGCCCCAGCCTGACGGCGTCGCGGCCTGCGACCGGACCTCCCCACGCCGCTGCCGGCTCTGCGCCGGTCTCGCTAGCGCCCTGCCCGCCCAGCTTGCTGCCGATGGTCGACGCTTCCTCACCGCTCAGCACCCCTCGCGCCGGGTCTTGGGGCGCGTAGGCTCGACGCGCCCGCACGCGCCCCGGGCCCGTCGCCAAGAAGGTTAGGTCCATGGGCTCGGGGGTAGCCCGACGGTCGTCGCGGCTCGCTCGCTCCCAGGCAGTGTGCAGTCGCGACACCTGGCGGCGTTCACGCTGCGTGTCGGGATCCCGCTCGAGCGCGATCGGATCGATGGAGCTCGCGAGATTCGTCGCCGGCTCGAGCGACGAACGCTCTCCGCCGCGCCCCGGCTGTTCGAGATCCGGCCGCGGTGTGTGGCGACCACCAAGGCTGACTTCTAGCGGAGCCGGCAGCGTGCTCGCCTCGCGGACGTCGGTACCCTCCCCGAAAACTTCAGGCAGGCTCAGCTCGGCTTCGACCTCGACCGGCGGCGCGGCCTTGAGCGGCAGCGCAGGACGGGCGCTCCCGCCCAGGCTCTGTGCGAGCAACCAAGCTCCCGTCGACAGCACCGAAGCGTGGAGCAGCACCGACCCAGCAAGAGCCATACTCGAGCCACTGAACCGTGACCCCACGCGCGCCCGCTTGCTGGTAGTTCGCGTCACTGGGAGGGTGCCGAGCCGCCTTTGCCCGACCATCGAGCAAACGGCCGGCACGCCCGTTCAGTTTAGCACCGCCGAAACCCCGAGTCGCCGCGCTGCATTTTCGCTGGTAACACGCGCCAGCTCCTCGAGCGTGGTCCCGCGCAAGCCCGCCACGAAGCGAGCCGTGTGGAGCACGTAAGCCGGCTCGCAGCGCTTACCCCGGAGCGGTACCGGCGCCAGGTAGGGGCTGTCGGTTTCGACGAGGATCCGATCGGAGGGAGCCCAAGCGGCCACCTCTTGGATTTCAACGGCGCGCTTGAAGGTGACGATGCCCGAAAACGACAGATCGAAATCCAGATCCAGCGCGCGCTGCGCGAACGCCTTGTTCTCGCTGAAGCAGTGGATGATGCCGCCCACCTCATTCGCCTTCTCTTCGCGCAAGATCGCGAGGGTCTCTTCGGGCGCGCTGCGCGTGTGAACGACGATCGGCCGGCGCAGCTGACGCGCCACGCCGATGTAGTGGCGAAACACCTCGGCTTGTCGTTCGCGCGGCGAGTGGTCGTAGTGAAAATCGAGCCCGATCTCGCCGACCGCCACGACGCGCGGGGCCTGGGCCAAGCGCGTGAGCTGGTCGAGCAATGCGTCGTCGCAACCGGCTGCGTCGTGCGGGTGAACGCCGACGGTGGCCCACACGTCGGGGCGCCGCGCCGCGAGCTCCACGGCCTGCTGGGCCTGTTCCGCCGAACCGACGCCGATGCATACGAAGCCGGTAACCCCCGCCGAGCGCGCTCGCACCAGAGCCTCGTCCGCGCCCTCCGGAAAGTAGCTCGGGTCGAGGTGGCAGTGCGTATCGATCAGCATGGCAAAGCGCTTTTAGCGCGCTGCGCTGCGCGCCGCCAGCGCTCGTCGCGCCTGCAGCAGCACGAACCCGGTGAACAGCACGGCACCGATAATCGCGAGCTCGGTCAGCTGCGCCGAGCGAGCGAGCAGCGCCAGCGACGCGAGCGTGAGCGGCGCCAGCCACAGATCGACGCGGCTCAAACCTCGTTCACGGCGGTGCGCCAACCTGAACAGCGCGAGCGCGCTCACGGCGTACTGCGCCAGCACCGCCAAGCTGGAGAGGACGAACAGCCCTCCGAGGCTCGCGTTCGAGACCAGCAACGCTACGGCGCCCGCAGTGATGCCGAGCGCCCGCAGCGGCACGCCCCGCGTTTCGAGCGCGAGCTTTTCTCCCAGGAGCCGAGTGGTTCCGAGGGCTGCCAGGTAGCGAGGCGTCATGGCGAACATGCCGAAGGCAATCCCAATCGCGGACACGTTGGTGCCGGCAGCGAACACAGCACGGAGCCTGCCCCCCGTATAGTGATCACCCGCCTCGAGGATCGGCGCTCCCGACTGCGCCAGCCCCGGCAGACCCAGCGCGCACGCAACCTGCAGCAACACGTACAAGAACCCAGCAAGACCGAGCGCCAGCAGCGTCGCGGCCAAAACAGTGCGCCGCCCACCCCGCACTTCCCCCGACGGCACCGGCACGATCTCGAACCCTTGCAAAGGGAACACGGCGATGAGCGCGGCGCGGCCCAACCCAGCGGCGTCGATGTGCAGGCTCGCCGTAACCGGCGCCTTCGCGAGCGCAGGCAAGGCAGCACCTACCAATAGGACCAGCGGAACCAGCTTCAGCAGCGTAAGGCCCGACCAGACCCAGGCGCTCAGTCGCAAGCCCAACGCGGCCACCCCGGCGAACAGCGCCGCCGCAGCGAGCTGAAAGCAGCGCTGGCCGAGCTCCGAATCGACGCCGAGCGCGGGCGCGAGATAGTGGCCCAAGCCGCTGACTACCGCGGCGGTGCTCAGCACCGCTGAAGCGTACGAAACGAACCCCACCGCGTAGCCGAAGCTCTCGCCCAGCGCCTCGCGCGCCCAGACGTACGGGCCCCCGTCTTCCGGATAGGCGCTCCCCAGTCGCCCGTAGGTCCACGCGACGGGCAGCAGTAGGAGCGCAGTCGTCGCGAACGCCAGCGCCGACGCGGGGCCGGGCACCAACTTGGCGAGCTCGGCCGGGGCGAAGAAAATCCCGACGCCGACGGTGCCGTTGATGCCGAGCGCCAGCAATGACCAGAAACCGAGCACGCGCCGCGAGGGATCAGCCACGGCGCGACCCGTTTAGGAGAGGAGCGGCGCGAGCCGCTCGCGAACCAGCGCCACGGCAGCGTCGGAGGCCGAGCTGTCGTCGTAACCGAAGCGCGCCTTGAGCTGATCCACGGCGCGCTGAGCCGCCGCCTTGCGGGCAGCATCGAGGCCGGCGCCTTCCTCCTTCAGGAGCAAGAGCGCGTCGCGGCACAGCTTGGCCACCGCAGACCGACGCTCGGCGAACACGGCTTCACGTAGGCGGCGCAGCTGCGGGGCGAAGACCTTAGCGTGGTCGATGCCCTGGTCCGGGTGGTCGATGGCCCAGGCGGCGATGGTGTTGATCAAGCCGTTACGCATGTCTTCCGGCTTGTCGGGTGAGCCGAGCAGGGTCTCGACCTCGTTCATCAAGCGCTCGTCGGGGTCGTCGTACTGTCCGGTCATCGGATTGCGCAGCTTCTCCTTCTTCACCCAGAAGCTCACGTGGGTGACGTAGCGATCGAACAGCTCCGTGTAGCGCGTTTCGTCCACCAACCCGCTGGCTTGTCGAAACTCGTCTTCCAACCAATCGAGCAGCCGCTCCCGCAGTACTTTCCGGAACGCCGCATGGTCGTGGTACCCGCCCGGCAGCTTTTCTTCCTGCAAAAATGCGTACTCCGAGCTGAGCTCGCAGAGCGCGTCGAGCTCGCTCAGCACCGCGAAGGGCGACAAGCATTGATAGTGCGGGCTCTGCGCGGCATCGAGCAGCACGGTGCGCATCTCGCGCGGACTGGCGCCCACGCTACCTTCGTAAATCGGGTATGCGTCGCTCTCGCGATACAGCTGCGGAATTACCGAGCGCAGCAGCTTTTGCGATTCGTCATCGAGCCGCAGCGGCGCGACGCCGTTCGCGTACAGGTCGAGCTTCTCTTCCGCGGTCAGCTCGGTCACGAGATCTTTCACCGCGCCTTCGTAGCGGTCGGGCTTTGGCTTACGCATGCGCGTCAGCGCCGCAAACATCGCGGCGAGGCGCGTGGCGTGGGGCGCGACGTGGCGGCGTACCTGCGGTGCAATCTGCGAGTCGTAGATGCGCTGCTCGTCCACCCAGCTCAGCAGGTACGGGGCGCGAATCAGCTCGAAGCGACCGCGAAAGCTCTCGAACTCGGGGTGCTCCCGGAACGCCGAGAGGTGCAGCTCGTTGCCGCTCGCCACCATCACGCAGTTGACTTGGATGTTCTGCGAGCGCAGCGGCACCTCGCCGGTTTCGGCGGTAATTTGCAGGTACTTGAAGGCGTCGAGGGGCCGCTTCAGCAGATCCGAAAACTCGAGCACGCCGCCCGCGGCGTCGATCAGCTCGCCAAAGGCCTCGAACAGTGCCACCGACGTGAGCGACGACGGCAAGGTGCCGAGGTTGCGATCCGCGGTCACCTGGCGCTCACCGGCGTCCACCGATAGCTGCGGCCCGAGCGTCACCGCGCCGACGCGATAGCGCCGCGAGATGAAGTAGCGCTCGACCTGCACGTGACGCAGCACTTCGCTGAGCGAGCCGTCGTAGCTCGACAGCAAGGCCTCGTAGACCAGCTGGCTCTTGTGAGACAGGCTGCCGCGCAGGATCCACGCCGGCGGTGGCTCGACCGCCTTGGCCTCGGCGTACAGTCGCGCGACCAGCTCTTGCCGCTGCTCGGGGGGCAGCAGGAACAAAGGATGATCCCGCACCTCCATGAACAAGCGCGAGTCGATCTGCTCCTCGGTTAGGCGCGCGTAGCTGTCCGCGTCGCGCTGCGCCTCGTTTTTGCCCCCGAAGCCGATCGCACCGCGTAGCGTTCGTTCACTGGGGAAGACCCAGTGAAAGCGGTAGAGCGCGCCTTCCGGCTCGGCCGAGTAGTGCTCCAGCGCCCGCATCAAGCAGGCCGCCACCGTGCTCTTGGCGGAGCCGTTCGGCCCGTGCAGCATGAGCACGCGATTGGGTCGGCCTTCGCGTACGAAGTTGTTGAGTGCCCGATACAGCTCGAGCTGCACGGCCTCCTGGCCCACGAGCGCCTCGCGCTGACGATCTGCCTCGTCGAGGAACGGCAGGTCGAACAGACGAAAGCGAGTGAGCGCACCCCAGGGCCGTTCCGACGGCACCCGGCCGAAGTAGTCGAACATGTCGCGCACGTAGCGCGCCGCGTCGCGCGAATGGCGGACCGGATCGGTCGCGAACAGCGCAAGGTACTCGCGGAACGACAGCAGGCGCCGCTCCTCCTTGAAGGACCGCTCCACCTGCTCGGCGATGCGAGCCAAGTCCTCCAGAATGCGATCGGAGTCCATCTGCCATAAGGCTAGTGCCTATGGCCGGGATCCACAATGCGCCCCGCCCTCCCCGTAAACGCGCCCGCGGCGGTGCCGGTGCCCGAAAAATCGCTCAGTCGACGTTTACGTCGAGCGCCAGATCACGCTTTTCCATCAGGCACTTGTCTTCGGTGCAGACCGAGAAGGCGAACTGGCCGGCGACGGTGCGCTTGCCGGCGGCATCGGGCGTGAAGCTCACGGGCATCACGGCCTTCATGGCTTCGACCTTGGCCGCGTCTTTGCCGATGGTCAGGTTCTCGTACTTGACCCCGGGAGTTTCTTTGAGCTTCAGCTTGATCGGGTACTTGTCGTTGACGTGAAAGGGCGCCTTGGCGACGAGCACGACTTCGACCGTGCCCTGCTGCCCACCTTTGAGAGCCGTCTTGGGCGCTTCGAGGCTGAGGTCGAAGGCGGCGTCCGAAACCTTGGGTGCGCCGGCCGGCGCAGCCTCGCTCGGCGCTGCGGCTGCGGCTGCGCTCGGCGCCTCGGCTGCCTTGGGGGCAGCGAGCGGGGCGGCGGCGTTCGAAGCGGAGCGCGGCTCTTCAGCGGCGGGCGGCGGCTCCTTGTTGCAAGCGGCGAGCGACCAGACCCCGAGCAGCACGCTACCCAAACGACGACTGACCATGAGGATCAGCTACCACGGCCACGTCGGCGTCGCACGCCGAGCGCTGGTCGCTATTTCAGGAGCACGAGCGCGATCGCGATCAAAATGCCGAGGACCAGCGCGCCTCCGCCAACAGCCAGGAATAGCATTAGATTCCCGTTGCTCTTCGGAACGCCCATCGGCACGTCGTCGCGAAACTGGTTGCCAAAGCTCGCGGGTGGCCCCGCCTGATAGCCGCCCGGAGCAGCCTGGTGAGGCGCAGGGCTAGCCTGGTAGGCGGGCGCGGCCATCGCCGGCGCTTGGGCGGGCGCATCGAACGTGTCGAGCGCGTCGGCCTCACCGAAGAACGAGTCAGCGACGTTGGCCGCTGCGGCCGGGGCCTGCGCCTTCATCAATTCCGGCAGCTTGGCGGCGATGCGCGAGGTCAGCTCACCCTCGCTGATCTTCGCCCACTCGAGGTGCGTCCCGGTCAGGCCGTAAGCCGCGCCCACCGCGTCCGCCAGAGCGCCCACCGACCCGATGCGCTGTCCCGCCTGCTTCTTGAACGCGTGGGTCATCACGCGGTCGAGAGTCGGCGGCACTGGGTGCTTGGCGTTCGGCGCAGCCTGGCTGGGCGCCTTGGGTTCCTTCGTGAGAATCTCGAGCAGGATGCTGGGGCCGTTGACGCCCATGAAGGGCACCGACCCGACCACCGACTCGTAAATGATCGCGGCGAGCGCCCACACGTCGGCACGGTGGTCGAGGGTCTCCAGACCCTGCGCCTGCTCGGGTGCCATATAAAACGGCGAACCGATCGTGGTGCCCAACACCGTGAGTTTCTTGGCTTGCTCGCCCTTGTCCTTCACCGACCCGAAGTCGAGGAGCTTGACCGTGTCACCTTCGCTGGTCTGGCACAAAAACAGATTATCCGGCTTCAGATCGCGGTGAACCAGCTTGCGCCCGTGCGCGCCGTCGAGCCCGATCGCCACCTGGCTCAGCATGCGCACCATGCGCGCCGGTGCAATCGTACCTTCGCGCTTCAACGTGGCGCGTAGCTCTTCGCCGTACAAGAACTCCATCACCAGGGCGAACGAGCCGTCGTTGGTGGGCTGGAAGTCGAGCACCTCGACGATGTGATCGTGCGGTAGCTGCTTGCTGACTTCGAACTCGCGCTTGAAGCGCTCGACCGCAACCTGATCGCCGGCCACGTCCGGGTGCAGCACCTTGAGCGCCACGTTGCGGCGCATCTGCATGTCGAGAGCCTCGTAGACCCGGCCCATCCCGCCGTCGGCTACGACGCGCCGCACTTGATAGCGGTTGCAGAGCAGCTGCCCGATGCGCGCGTCCTGATTGTCCGCGAGCACCGGAACCTGCGTCGCGCTCGAAAGTTGCGCTCCGTCGACCGGGCAAAACCCCGCGTCGTCAGGATAGAGCCGGCCGCAGAGTGGGCACGCTTTCACGCGTCGCTCGACTGCGTTTCGCCCGCGGGCATGACGGCGCGAAAGTAGATGATGCGACTACAGCTGGGGCACTGACCGAATTCTTCGCCGCGCTTCAGCTGCTGAAACAACATCGGCTGCAAGTGCATGTTGCAAGCACTGCAAATCCCCGTGTGGGTGTAGGCCAGCGCGGTGCCGCGCCGGCTACGGATCAGCTCGTAGCGCCGGTAAAGCTGGGCCGGGACGGCCTTTACCAGGTCCCCTCGCTGGCCGGAGAGCTCGTCGAACTTCGCTTGCGCCTCGCCGATGCGACCGGTGGTCGCGTCCTCGATGCTGTTGAGCTCGTTCTCCAGCTTGTCGTGCTCGCCCAGCACGGCGGTCACGTCGCTGCGCCCTTGCTCGATCAGCGCGTCGATCTTTTCGATCTCCACTTCGCGATCGCGGTGCAGCTTGCGCAGCTCCTCGAGCTCGCGCTGGACCGCGTTTGCTTCGCGCTCGGTGCGACAGCGCGAGAGCTTCTCGCGGGAACGATCGATCTGGATCGTCATCTGCCGCAGCTCGCCCATCAGGTCGCCGCGGGCTCGCTCCATCTCTTCGATGCTCTGCTTGCCGCGGGACAGGCGCTCGACCAGCTCGCCCAAGCGAGTCCTCTTGGTATCGAGCTCACCTCGTTCCTTGCGCAGAACATCGCTGAGCTCTTTCAGCTCGGCATCGAGCGCTGACAGTTTCTCAAGGGCGTCGATCTGGGACTGAATGCTCACGTTAAGTGTCGGCTCCTGGAGCGGGGCTCGAAGCCCCGCACTATGGGAACTGTAGCCTGCTCTGCCTGGCTGCGTTGCGGGATGGCCAGTGGGCCCACCTGGGTTCGAACCAGGAACAACCCGGTTATGAGCCGGGGGCTCTGACCGATTGAGCTATGGGCCCGTCGCTGCCCTCGAAATCTCAACGGAAATTTCGACCGCGACCGAGCGGCGCCGGTGGCGACGAGGACGGGGTCAAAGGCAAGCTCCACGGCGGCGGGAGGCTAGTCGAAGGCTCCTCGAGGGGCAACACGCCTTGGATGCGCTCGAGCAAGGCGGGGAGCGCCCGGGCCGGCCCCAGTGGCCGCGAGGCCCATTTTCCCTACCGGACCCGGCCCTCGGGCGTGTGTTACATCTAGCCGTTCTGGCAATGGAACGTCTGGTCGTCCGAGGAGCCACCCAGCACAACCTCAAGAGCGTGAGCTGCGACCTGCCTCGCAACCAGCTGGTGGTCATCACGGGGCCGAGCGGGTCGGGCAAGTCCTCCCTGGCGTTCGATACCATCTACGCCGAGGGCCAGCGGCGCTACGTCGAATCGCTGTCGGCCTATGCGCGACAGTTCCTGGATCAGCTGCCGAAGCCCCGGGTCGAGAGCATCGAGGGACTGAGCCCCGCTATTGCCATCGAACAGAAAGGCCTCGGTAAGAGTCCGCGTTCGACGGTCGGCACGGTCACCGAGATCGCCGACTACCTGCGCCTCCTCTATGCGCGCATCGGCGTTCCTCATTGCCCCAAGTCGGGCAAGGTGCTGCGCGCTTACACGGTCCAGGAGATCGTTGATGAGATCCTCGGTCGTCCCGAGGGCTCTCGCCTGTCGCTGCTCTCGCCGATCGCGCGAGGCCGCAAGAGTGACCTCGCCGGCGAGCTCGAGCGGCTGCGACGAGACGGCTTCGTGCGCGCGCGCGTCGATGGGCAAAATACGGACCTCGCCGACGAGCTGACGCTGGATCCGCAGCAACCTCACGATCTCGACGTCGTGGTCGATCGCATCGTGGTCAAAGACGGCGTGAAGGGTCGCGTCACCGATTCGGTCGAGCTGGCGCTGAAGCTCGGCGACGGCACGCTGCTCATCGACCCCACCGATGGTGGGGAGCTCTTGGTGCGCAGCGAACGGTTGGTCAGCTGGGAGTACGGCATCACGCTGCCGCCGCTCGAGCCGCGTTTGTTCTCGTTCAACAGCCCTCACGGCGCCTGCCCCACCTGCGACGGTCTGGGCGTGCGCTCGGCGATCGACGAAAGCCGGGTGGTTCCCGATTCATCTCGCTCGCTCCGCGAAGGGGCCGTAGCCGCCTTCGGGCGCCGCGGGTCGGTCGCGACCGCAGCCGAGGTCTCCAAGGTGGTCGACACGCTGGGCGTCGACCCCGACGTTGCCTGGGCCGATCTTTCCCCCGCGACGCGCGACGCCATCTTGCACGGTGGCTCGCTCAAGCCGAAGCGCGGTCGTGGCGCTGCCCTGAGCTACGAGGGCATCGTGCCGCGGCTTTCGCGCATGCTCGAGTCCGGCGCGATCCCGGAGGGCGAGGACCAGGAGCAGGACGCCGAAGAAGGCGCGATTCGTCCGGAAGATCTCGGACGCTTCATCGTCACGCAGATCTGTGAGGCCTGCGGCGGCGTGCGCTTGCGCCCCGAAGCACTGGCGGTGCGGCTCGGCGACAAGACCATCGCCGAGCTATGCCAGATGCCGCTGCGCGTGCTGCGCGAGTTCTTGCTGGCCTTCTCCAAGACCAGCAGCTTGTCGCAGCGCGACTCGGCCATCGCCCTACCGCTGGTGAAAGCGGTGACCGAGCGGCTCGGCTTCTTGATCGACGTCGGGCTCGACTACCTGGCGCTCGATCGCGCGACCTACACGCTCTCGGGCGGCGAGGGGCAGCGCATCCGCCTGGCTACACAGATCGGCGCATCGCTCGTGGGCGTGCTCTACGTGCTGGACGAGCCGAGCATCGGCCTGCACGCACGCGACAACGAGCGCTTGCTCGAAGCCCTCCGCCGCCTGGTAGTCAAAGGCAACAGCGTGCTGGTAGTCGAGCACGATCGCGAAGCGATTTTGGCCGCCGATCACGTGCTCGACATGGGGCCCGGAGCCGGCGCGCTCGGTGGCCGCATCGTCGCGCAGGGCACGCCTCAAGATTTGATGCAGGACTCGTGCTCCGTGACGGGTCCCTACCTGTCGGGAGAAAAGCGGCTGCCCATCCCGACGACGCGCAAGCCACCTAGCGGCAATACGTTGCGAGTGGTGGGCGCGAAGGCTCACAACTTGAAGAACGTCACGCTCTCCGTACCGCTCGGCGTGATCGTCGCGGTAACGGGCGTGAGCGGGTCGGGCAAGAGCAGCCTGGTCGTCGACACGCTGCTCAGCGCAGTGAGGGCGCAGCTGTACGGCGCGACCGGGCTGGTCGGCTCGTGCGATCGCATCGAGGGGCTCGAGCACATCGACAAGGTCATCAGCATCGATCAAGCACCGATCGGCCGCACCCCGCGCTCCAATCCAGCCACCTATACGGGCATTTTCACGCACCTGCGCGAGCTGTACGCGGGGCTGCCGGACGCGCGCGCCCGCGGCTACAAGCCCGGGCGATTCTCGTTCAACGTGAAGGGCGGGCGCTGCGAAGCATGCCAAGGCGATGGCGTGCTGCGCGTCGAGATGCACTTCCTACCCGACGTGTACGTCACGTGCGACGCCTGCAGCGGCAAGCGCTACAACCGCGAGACGCTCGAGGTGCGCTTTCGCGGCTTGAGCATCGCCGATGCGCTCGACCTCACCGTCGACGAAGCGTCGGAGCTGCTCGAGTCGATCCCGCGCATTGCGCAAAAGTTGGTGGCGCTACGCCAGGTCGGCCTCGGCTACATCCAGCTGGGTCAACCCGCCACGACGCTCTCGGGCGGCGAAGCGCAGCGCGTCAAGCTGGCGACCGAGCTCAGCCGCAAGGCCACAGGTAGCACCCTTTACGTGCTCGACGAACCGACCACCGGTCTCCATTTCTCGGACATCGAGCTACTCACGCACGCACTGCTCGGCCTGCGCGACGCGGGCAACACCGTGCTGCTGATCGAGCACAATACCGACCTCATCGCCTGCGCCGATTGGGTCGTGGACATGGGACCCGAAGGCGGCGAACAAGGCGGATACATCATCGCGGAAGGCACGCCCGAACAAGTGGCGCAAAACACGGCCAGCCACACGGGTCGCTTCCTGCGCGGCAGCCTCGAGCAGCACGCGACGACGCTCGCCAAGCCCCGTCCCCGCGCTGATTCCGCTACGACCGAAAAGCGTTCGGCGGCTCCCAAAGCGAAAACCGCCTCCCGGCGCCGCTAGCGAGCGGAATCAGGGAGGCGGCATTGAGCGGCCAGGCAACGGAGTTTTGGGGTCGGGGTCCCAAAACCTGAGGGGGGCCCCGCCGAATTCACTTCGGCCGGGGGGAGCTGAGCTCCCGAGACGAGGGAGTGATTGCGGGCCCTCTGCCCGCAATCACGTGAAGTCTTTTTCGACGCGCTCTTGATCCTCTTTGCAGCGGATGCAGAGCGTGGTCTCGGGGCGCGCTTCGAGGCGCTTGATCGAGATCTTTTCGCCGCAGTCGTCGCAGGTGCCGAAGGTGCCGTTGTCGATCTTTTCGATCGCCTTCTGGATCTTGTCGAGGAAGACCTTTTCGCGACCGCGCAGGCGGAACGTGAACGACTGTAGGTACTCACTCGACGCAAGATCCATTTCGTCGGGCAGGTCGTTGGCGTCCAGGGTCATGTCCTCGTCCAGCGTTTGCTGGGCGCGCTTGATGATTTCCTGACGCTTGGCCTCCAGCATGTCCTTGAATTTCTTCAGCTGGGCCTTGCTCATCTGCTGTTCTTTGTCCCGCATGGGAACCTCGCTGCCTTTCGAGACCCGTCAAAAACGGGCCCAACACCATAAGGATGGCGGACAAGCTCGTCAACTCCGCTCTCTTCCGACTCTTCCAAGCTGCGGCGTCCCCGCTTTCTTTCCGCAGAAATTTTCTTCCAGCCCCGTCGGCCGGCGGCTCAGGGAGCGGCGGCCCGCCCTTCTTTGTAGGCCCGGATAGCGTTCACGATGGCATCCGCGAGTTTTTGCCGAAAGTCGCCGGTGTTGAAGCGCGTTTCGTCGCGGGCGCTCGAAATGAACGACGTCTCGAAGAGCACGGCGGGCATGCGGGCACCGGCGAGAACGTAGAAGCCTGCGCGCTTCACGCCTCCGTCGGGCACGTCCGGGTAGCTCGGCGCCAGCGTGGCCATGGCCGCGCGCTGCAGCAAGCTCGCGAGCTCGTTCGAGCGGGCTTCGTTCGAGCGGTCTTGAGAACGACTCATCACGCGCGCAAGCTCGCTCGTCGCCTCCGCCGACGCGGAGTTTTCGAGCGCGGCGATGCGGGACGCGAGCTGATCCTTGGAGTCGTCGAGCACGAACGTCATGACGCCGCTGCCGCCGCTTCGCTCGGTGGCGTTACAGTGGATCGAGATGAACAGATCGGCTCCGAATGCGTTGGCGCGCCTAGCGCCACCAAATAATCCAAGAGCGCGATCGCGTCGTCGAAGTTACCG